>JBEKLB010000419.1:0-5982 GCA_050010415.1 Bryobacteraceae bacterium
GTCCGGACCTTCCAGATGGGATTGCTGTTCAGCAGATTCTCGTATTCGTCCACCTTGCTCGGGAAGGAGTTGATGAACTTGCCCACGGCCTGCTGCCAGCCGCGCGGAGGCTCCAGCGCCAGGCCGCCCACGCGGATGTAGCTGGTCATCATGCGCTGTCCGGAGAACATCTCGAAGATCCGCAGGACGTCTTCGCGCTCGCGGAAGCAGTAGAAAAAAACCGTCATCGCGCCGATATCCAGCGCGTGGGTTCCCAACCATACCAGGTGGCTGTTCAAGCGTTGAAATTCGACCAGCATCACGCGCATCCATTGCGCCTTGGGCGGAATCTCAATGTCGCCGATCAGCTTTTCCACCGACAACGCGTAGACCAGATTGTTGGACAGGTTTGAGAGGTAATCCACGCGGTCTGTCAGCGTCACCACCTGCTGCCAGGTTTTGACCTCGCAATTTTTTTCGATGCCGGTGTGCAAGAACCCGATGTCGGGCACCGCTTTGAGGATCGTCTCGCCATCCAGCTCCAGCACGATGCGCAGTACGCCGTGGGTGGAGGGATGCTGCGGGCCCATGTTCAGGACCATTCGCTTGCTGGTGGTGGGTGCGGCGATCTGGTCTACGGTCTCGTGAGTCGCGTCGGACGCGGTGATGGAATCGGTATGAAGTATGGATTCACGCATAGCGGCCTCTATTCATCCTGGTAACTGTATTTGTGTCCGTGCACAGGATAATCTTTGCGCAGCGGGTGGCCTTCCCAATCGCTGGGCATCAAGATCCGCGTGAGATCCGGATGGTTGCGGAAACGGATGCCGAACATATCGAACACTTCGCGTTCATACCAATCCGCGGTACGCCAGACGCCGGTGACCGAGTCGATCTCGAGCGATGCTTCCGCCACCCAGCATTTCAGCCGGAGCCGCTGGTTGCGAGCGAGGGAATGCAACAGGTACACCACTTCAAAACGCGGATCGGCAGGCAGCCAGTCCACCGCGGTGACGGCGCTCAAACGTACAAATTTCTGCTGGTCTTTGAGGTATCGGCAAACTGCGACGATTTGGGCGGGCTCAATCCAGAGCGTCGGCTCGCTGTGTTCGGCGTGGCCTCCCGTAATGGCGCCGGGCAATGCCGCATCGAGCGCGGCCGCCACTGCGTGATCCTTCAATATGTCAGGCAGCATTTCTTTTGGTTACCTGCGCTCCCTCGGCGTCGTAGGGACTGCCTTCGGACGCATCGCGCGACCAATCCAGCGCGCCCTTCCTCCAGATATAAAAGAATCCTGACAGCACCAGAACGACGAAAATCAGCATCTCGAAAAACCCAAACATCTTGAGCTCGCGATACACCACCGCCCACGGGTAGAGAAAAACGGCTTCGATGTCGAAAAGGATAAAGACGATGGCAACCAGATAAAACTTGACGCTGAAGCGTTCACGCGCCGAGCCGGTGGGCGCCATGCCGGATTCGTAGGGCGAATCCTTTACGCGGTTCCGTACGCGTTTGCCCAGCAGAAAAGAGATAGCAACCAAGGCCGCCGCAATCACTACGGCAATCACCGCTTGCACCAGCACGGCGAAGTAGGTATCGGGATAAGGAATTGAGGTCGGCATTCGTTTTGGTTGGGTTGTGGACTTGGAAGCCCTAACATTCGACTATAATGAGATCCGGCCTCGGCCCGCAACTTTGGTTTCTGGAATTGGTCCACGCGCGATGGCGGCAGAGACAACAAAACAGATTGAAATTGTTGTGAATGGCCAGGTTCGGCCGGCGCCCTCCGGCTACACTCTGAAAGAATTGCTGGTATGGCTGGAAGTGGACCCCGCGCGTGTTGCCGTGGAGTTGAACCGGTCCATCGTCCAGCGCCAGGCATGGGATGGGACCGAAGTCGGTCCAGGCTCAACGTTAGAGATCGTACAGTTTGTCGGCGGCGGCTAAGGCGGCTGGGCCATTTCGCCCCCGTCGAAAAAGAAGCACCCACTTGCCTATTGACAGTGGAGACGACTCAGGTAGAATTTTAGATGCGCTCTTGTTGCAAACGTTAGTGGGGGAACATGTTCAAAACAAAGAAAACTCGTTCTGAAGTGGAAGACAATACACGCACGTTTGCCTCAAGCGACGTTTCGCGCATCGCCCAGGTCAGTCTGCGTCAATTGCAGTGGTGGGACGAGCGCAAGGTGGTGTCCCCCCGGCATGAGGGGCACAAGCGCGTCTACCAGTCCGCCGAAGTAATCGAAATTACGGTTATCGCCGAGCTGCGCCGCAAGGGATTTTCGCTCCAGAAGATCCGGCGCGTCCTGCGATTCCTGCAGCGCGAAATGGGCAAGCGGTTGAGCGACGTAATGCAGGCCCACTCCGATCTGCATCTGGTCACGGATGGGAAATCCATCTACCTGGAAGACCAGCAGGAGCGGATCATCGACATTCTCAAGAACGCCAAACAGCCCATGTTCCTGGTCTGCGTCAGCGATCAGGTGCGGCGTCTGGACGACTCGCCTCGTAAGCCGGTAAAGGCTGAAGCGGCCGCCGCCGGAGCCCGCCGCTCGGTACGCAGCGCTTAAACTCCTGGGCATAACTCCTGGGCACAACCCGGGCCAAGATTGCCGCCGGGAAAACTCCGCTATACTGAAAGTGCGAGGTGTTAATGCCGCGTTGGACACGGTCCGTTCTTTTCGCCGCTTTCGTCATCGTTCTTTGCTCGGTCCTGGGTGGAGTGTTTGGGCCGGGTGTGACGGGTGTTTCAGCGGCCTCCAGTGGTCCTGAGGAAGATCTCAAGACCAATATCAAGAGTTTCACCAAAGTGTACGAGCTGGTGGAGAACAACTTCGCCGACAAGGTGACCTCCGACAAGGGCATTTATAAGGGCGCCATCCCGGGCATGCTGCGCACCTTGGACCCGCACTCCAACTTCTTCGATCCCAAGGATTTTCAGTCGCTTCGTGACGATCAAAGCGGCCACTACTATGGCGTGGGAATGCAGGTGGCTCCCCGCAACGGCAAGACCATCGTGGTAGCGCCGTTTGGCGGATCGCCCGCGTACAAAGCCGGCCTTCGTCCGGGTGATGTGATCCTCGAAGTGAACGACAAGAAAACTGATTCGCTCACCACCACCGAGGTGGCCGATCTTCTCAAGGGGCCGCGCGCCACGCACGTCCAGGTGACGGTTGGCCGCGAGGGTTCCGACAAACCGATTACATTTGACATCGTGCGCGATGAAATTTCACGCAACAGCGTGGAAGACGCTTTCTGGGTTCGTCCCGGAATCATGTACATGAAGGTTTCCCAGTTCAACGAGAATACCAGCCAGGAGATGGAAGACAACTTCAAGCGCCTGGGCGAGAACAACGTCAAAGGTCTGGTTTTGGATTTGCGAGAGAATCCGGGCGGGCTTCTCAATGAAGGCGTCGCTGTGGCAGGGCATTATCTGCGCAAGGGCGAAGTGGTGGTTTCCCATCGCGGACGAGCTTCCGCTGAAAAGCCCTATCTGGCGCGCGGCAGTGCAGCGGGTCAGAACTACCCGATCGTCGTCTTGGTGAATCGTTACTCGGCTTCGGCGGCCGAGATTGTCGCGGGCGCTCTGCAAGATCATGACCGGGGTTGGATCCTCGGTGAGACAACTTTCGGTAAGGGCTTGGTTCAGACCGTCTATCCGCTCGAGGACAACACTGGCCTGGCGCTAACCACGGCGCACTACTATACGCCTAGCGGCCGATTGATCCAGCGCGACTACTCGAACATTTCGTTCCTCGATTACTACTACGGCAAGCGCACGGAAACCAAGAATCTGCAGGATGTGAAGAGCACCGACAGCGGCAGAACGGTTTACGGCGGAGGCGGCATCACGCCCGACCAAAAGTATGAACCGGCCAAATACAACAAGTTCCAAACCGATTTGCTGACCAAGTACGAATTCTTCAACTTCACGGCGAAATGGTTTGGCTCGCATCCCCAGGCACATTTGACGAAGGGCTGGGAGCCGGATGCCGGCGTGATTAACGATTTTCACGAATACCTGCTGAAACAGAGCCTTCCCTTTATCGAAGCCGACTGGACCGAGAACCATGTGTGGATCCAGCAGCAGCTCAAGCGGGAAATGTACGCGACGGCGTTCAGCTACGAGGATTCGCAGAAGGTTGCCATCGAAACCGATCCGGAAGTGTTGAAGGCCATCGATGCGATGCCGGATGCACGTGCGCTTCTCGACAAATCGAAGAAGCTGATCGTCGAGCGCATTCAGCGAGATCCGCTACACTAGGAATCTGAACACACCACAGATCACCGTCCTGGACGCGGGCGGACAATACTGCCATCTGATTGCGCGGAAGATTCGCGATCTCGGCGTGTACTCCGACGTGAAACCCAGCGAAACTCCGGCCTCTGAGCTCACGGGGCGCAAAGGGATCATCATCTCCGGGGGCCCCGACAGCGTCTACGAACCCGGCAGTCCTCAGATCGACCCGCGGATTCTCTCCACCGACAGCGCCGTACTCGGCATCTGCTACGGGCAGCAACTCATGACGTATGTGTTGGGCGGCGGCGTCAGCAAAGGTGAAAAGGGCGAATACGGATTCGCGAAGTTTCACACCCGCCCGCATCCGCTCTTTGCGAATTTGAACGGCGAGCTCCAGGTTTGGATGAACCACCGCGATCAGGTGCAGTCCGTGCCGGAGGGTTTTGAAGTGCTCGGAGACACCTCCACCTGCGCGGTGGCTGCGATGGCGCATAGCACGCGCCCGCTGATGGCGGTTCAATTTCACCCCGAAGTGGCGCACACCGAGCAGGGACACCAGATCCTTTCGAACTTCGTTTTTGGCGTCTGCCACTGCGAAAAGGATTGGGATCCCAAGGATCGCATCGGTCCCATCGAGAAAGAGATTCGCGCCATTGCCGCGGATCGCAACGTCTTTTTCTTCGTCAGCGGCGGCGTGGATTCCACGGTCGCGTATACGCTCTGTCTGCGCGCGCTCGGTCCGGATCGCGTCTTCGGCATTTATGTCGACACCGGCCTGATGCGGGAAGGCGAGACCACGTACGTGAAGGGCTTGTTTGCCGAGCTGGGCGCAACCGACTTCCGCGTGGAAGAGGCGGAAGCGGAATTCCTGAAGGCTCTGGCGGGTGTGACGGATCCCGAGACCAAGCGCCACATCATCGGCGAGCAGTTTGTCGCGGTGCAGGATCGCATCCTCGGCAGCGGACAGTTTCTCGACGGGCGTTGGATCCTGGGGCAAGGAACCATTTATCCCGACACCATTGAATCCGGCGGCACTGCGAAAGCGGATGTAATCAAGACGCATCACAATCGCGTGGCGGGCATTCAAAAGCTGATCGAAATGGGCCGCCTGATCGAACCGCTGGCCTCATTTTACAAAGACGAAGTTCGCGAGATCGGTGAAGAGCTGGGCATTCCGGGTGAGTTTCTAAATCGCCATCCCTTCCCTGGGCCGGGCTTGGCGATTCGTTGTCTGTGTTCGGAAACGAGCGCTCGAATTACGCGAAGAGATCCCGGCTGGCTGCTGCCAATCCGGTCCGTGGGCGTCAAAGGCGACTCGCGCAGCTATCATTCGGTGCTCGCCTTGGACAATGTTCCGGTAGACGATGTTGCCACGGAACTTGTGAACGCTATGCCCGATATCAACCGCGTAGTCGGGCATGTACGATCTGAATTCGATCTTACAGAAATGCAATCTAGGAAAGCCACGCTCACTCACGAACGTCTCGATCGTTTGCGCCGCGCGGACGCCATCGTGCGCCGCTGGTCGGAAGAGAGTGGGTTCGACCGCGAAGTCTGGCAATTTCCGGTGATTTTGATTCCGATTGGCGTGGCCTCCGCGCCAGACTCCGTTGTGTTGCGGCCCGTTCACTCTGTGGACGGAATGACTGCGCAAGTGGTCCGAATGCCTGACCTGCTGATGTGGAGCATTACCTCTGAGCTCCTCGATGTGGATGGCATCTGCGGCGTGTTCTACGATTTGACGCACAAGCCGCCGGGCA
>JBEKLB010000420.1:0-5980 GCA_050010415.1 Bryobacteraceae bacterium
GAAAAAAGGCGGCAAGGAAAAGCTTGTCTGGCTGCATCACGAGGCGGAGGAATTTCTGGACGCGTATCTGGCGGTGGCACGGATTGAGGGGCCAGACGAGGCGCTGTTTCCGACGCTCGATAAAACGCACAGGATGAGCGGCGAACCGCTGACACGCCGGGATATCCTGTGCATCGTCAAGGAGCGCTGCCGGGCGGTGGGGCTGGCTGACACATTTTGCAATCACACATTCCGAAACACCGGAATAACGGTATTCTTACAGAATGGCGGTGCTCTCGAAGCCGCTCAGGACATGGCGAACCATTCCGACCCCCGCACGACCAAGCTCTATGACCGGCGCAAGGACGTGGCGACGCTTAGCGAAAATGAGCGACGAATTGCTTATGAGTGAAAGCGTAGAACCTGGCAGCTTCCCACGTCGGGCCGAGGCGACCAGCTTCCAAAGATGTGGCGAGCAGGCCGTTTGTAAAATGGCAATATACTTTCTTATTAAGAGCCTGGGGGCCGAACCACGAACTTGACAAGATTCTGATGTCTCGCAACTTGTTGATTACACGAAGTCACTAAAGTCGCCAAAAGCATCAAAAGCAGGGTCTCGGTACAAAATCTGTACAATTTCTGCGCAGATCATTTTATGATCGGATGCCCCTAAACGGCTTCGATCATCGTTGGCGCATTGGAATCCTTGGAGACGACCGGCTTTTTGAGTCCCATTTGCTTTGCGAGATAGGAGTCGAGCATCCTCGTAGGAAGAAGTCTGGGCAAAGTCCAGTTCTTGAAACGTTGCGGAACGACCGCGTACCGTGCCTTCGGTTTCGCCGTGCTGAGTGCCACGTGGACGGCTTCGCCCAGACGCTCAGGGGGTAAGCCATTAGTACGTGCTTCGGTGACGATCCACTTCTGGAAGTTCTGCACCGCCTCCCAATACTCTGTCTGCTTGAACTCACTCAGATCTTCTTTTTCGCCCTTGTCGTACATCGCCGTGTTCACGGTGCCCGGTTCAATGATCACGACGTCGATGCCAAATAACATCAGTTCTATCCGCAGAGCGTCCGCCATTCCTTCGAGACCACACTTGGAGGAACTATAAGCACCGATAAGCGGGATAGGAACTTTTGCGCCGCTAGAGCTGATGTTCACGATTCGGCCGGCCGGACCGTGCCTCTTCTTATCCGTTCCTAAAAGAGGAGCGAAGGCTTGGATTACGACAAGCGGGGAGATCATGTTGGTTTCCAACTGCCGCTTGTACTCGCTGGGCTTCAGATAAAGCAGTGGCCCACTCACCACGATTCCCGCATTGTTCACCAAGCCAACCAGATTCCTGTCGCCTATCATGGAGCCGACCTTCTGGGCGGCTTGATGTACAGCGTCGGCGTCCGTAATGTCCATCATGAGAGGCACGAAGGCGTTACCGAATTCGCTCTGCAAGCGATCGGCGTCAGCCTGCTTGCGTACTGAGCCGAACACGCGAAATCCCTTTGAAATAAGGACCTTTGTCGTTCCCCAACCAATTCCGGTGGATACCCCGGTGACCACGACATCTTTGCTGTTCGCCATCGCATTTCTCCCTAAGATGGATCACTGTTCATCTTCAATATCTTCTGCGGCTCTCAAAGACTAGACTGGCCGTCACACTACCGGCCGATGCCAATGCTGGTGGCCATCAACTGGTTCCGCTTAACATTCCTGGAGCACTAGAAGGGCCTATAACCCTTTCTAGGGGAATTCCAATGCGGCTACCCGCTAAACGCCCATTCGGTGGCATGGTCCGTCATCGTTTGGGCCGTTCTCAGGCTTGCGGGCCGGCGCCTGGTGGCACATAGGCTCGCGCATCTTCTTACGTTCCTCCTGCCTGCAACTTTCGCCGCTTGAGGTGCACGTTTTGCGCTTGCCACAGTTGGATCACGCGCGCGGAGCGCCCTTATGACCAAATGTGGTCATAAAGAGCCGTCGCTTTGCTCTTCTAGATGCCTACCCCTCCCGCAACCTCGATGCGCTGTGCATTGACCCAACGGTTTTCTTCTGAAAGCAGAGAGGCGATCATTGGTCCGAGATCGTCGGGAACACCTGCCCGGCCAAGCGCTGTATTCTCGGCAATCCTTTTATTTAGCGCAGGATTGTCGCGAACGATGCCGCCGCTGAAATCGGTAGCGACCGGGCCCGGTGCAACAACATTGACGGCAATCCTTCGCGGGCCCAACTCCAACGCCATATGCCTCGACAGCAGCTCAATTGCTCCCTTCATCGAAGCGTAAACCGCCCCTCCGGGTCCCGCGACGCGAGTCCGCGCGGTCGATATGTTGATGATCCGCCCGCCGTCATTGATGAGGGGGAGAAGCTTCTGCGTCAGGAAGAACACGCCCTTGAAATGGACGTTGCAAACGCTGTCGAACTCTTCCTCGGTAGCCTTCTCAAACGGCATATTACGGTGATTGTTGCCAGCGTTGTTGACCAGAAAGTCGAAACGCGTCGCTCCGAGCTTGGCGAGTGCGTCCTTCACGGTTTCGACAAAGCCGTCGAACGAAGAAACATTGCCGGCGTCCAATTGCAGCGCAATGCCTTGCGCTCCTGCGGCCCTCACTGCGGCAATGACTGCTTCCGCATCCGTCCTGTGGCTGTGATAGGTGAAGATCGTATGAACTCCGCGCTTTGCGAGGCTCTCGACGGTATTGCGGCCGATACCGCGGCTGCCTCCTGTGACAAGCGCGATTTTAGGGATTGAAGTTGTGTATTCGTTCGTCATGTTGGGTCTCCTGTTAGTTGTCCCGATTCATTAGCTGGTTAATCGGCGATCTCCTGAACGCGTGTTTCGTCAAGCTCGGCCTGACGAACTGGCAGGAGTGAACGAGATCATTTCACCCCCGTTAGTTGTGAACTCGATGCAGGCAAGGCGCGTGTCTCGGCAACGACGCGACCTTGAAACTTCGGATCGCGCACGAGCGCCGAACCGAGCATCGGATGGGCCGGTGATGATGTAGGCCGTTCGATCTGTAGGACTGTCTTTTTCGACATGTTGCTCTCCACTTAGTTGTGTGTCTAGTCAGTCATTAGTTGGTCAAAAAAATTCAGGATATTACCCGCCAGAGAGCATCGAACCCGGCCTTGCAGTGCTTTCTCGCGTTGGCCGGGTCCTGGACCATGTAGTCCATCGTCGCCTCCGCCAGCGAGCTCATGATCGCGGATACAAAGCCCATCGGAGCGTCGCGCATCAGACCATTCGAGCGACACCGCTCCATAAGCTCGGCGATCTTTGCCATGGTCTTATGGACCGCTGCGCGGGTAGCCGGCGTGATTTCGTCGGAAACGCCGAGCTGCGCCAGCGCGCGTCGCTTCTCGGGATTGGATACCGCCCAGCGCATCCAATTGGACCAGATGTGAAAGAACTGCTCGCGAAGCTCAGCCTTTGCCGGAAGCCCCTCCAAGGCAGCAGACGCCATACCGGCTTTGAGTTCAAGATAGAGTTGGTTAAACAGGTCCGCCTTCGTCTCGAAGTAGGTGAACAACGAGCCATTGGAAACGGCCGCCTCTTGAGCTATCATCGCCGTGGGGGCGCTTAGTCCTTGCGTAACGATCACACGCGTCGCCGCAGCCATGAGTGCATTCCGCTTATCTTCGCTTCTCGGCCTAGCCATACTCCTAGCGTATAACAGAGTGACCAGACAGTCAATATCTTTTTGAACTTATTTTTCTGGCTAGGTTGTTCTGGTTTATTGTGTGGATATCCGTTCACGAATAAGAACAACCAAGTTCGCGGAGTGACGAAAGGTTTCCGTTGCCGATGATAACGTGGTCGAGCTGTTAAAATGCGTTCGACGCGACGTAATACAAACCTCATTGCGGTAAACAAAATCGAGCGCTTCAAGTAAATTTTTCGACAAATTCTGTAAACAGCTTCAGTTTCGCGAAGAGAGATCGTCTGCACATTGCGACAGAAGCTCCACGAGATTCGCGGCTTTAGCCCGGCCAACTGCCTTGAGCATAATCTTTTCTAACTCGCCGACAACCCGGTGCGCTTGAGCGAGTTTTTTCCTGCCAGCGGGCGTTAACTCGCTCCGAAGAATGCGCCCATGATGTGGATCGGCTTCTCGGGAAAGAAGCCCGTCGCGGTTTAGGTTTGCGAGAATTCCCGTCATCGTCTGAGGCGTCACAAAAGCCGCTCTAGCCAGGCCCGCGTTCGAGATCCCTGCCTCCTGTTCAATTACACACAACACGGCATATTGTGCCGTTGTGAAACCGAGAGGCCTTAGAACTTCATCCATTCGTATGCGCAGAGCATGTTGTGCACGCTTGAGCGCGTGCTCGACCGAATAACGGTCTGCCTACCGCGTGAAATTTCAATCGCAGAAAATGACCGGCTGCATCTCAAAGCCAATCGCAAACTTGCCGCCGGTGGCCGCGTCACCACCGGGGAATTGGTCACGGTAAAATCCGTCCGCGCCGAGGGCGAAGTCGAACTGACAGACGGCCGCGTATTGGACAAGGAATTCCGTGAATTTCTTCCGGGCTACGCCGTGACTTCCTACGGCTCGCAAGGCAAGACGGTGGATTACGTTCTCTTTTCCGATTCAACGATCAAGGCAGCAACCAATGCCCAGCAGTGGTATGTGACCATTTCACGAGGTCGGCGCGGCGTCCGTATTTTTACGCCGGACAAGGAGCAACTTCGCGAAAATGTCGCCCGCTCCGGGCATCGTCCGTTGGCGTTGGAATTTGCCGACGGCTTTCGCCGTCAGCCTGGCATTCTTCTTTGGGATAAACTTCGTGGCTATCTGCTGCGCTTTGGCGAACACGCCGCCGACACCTTTTGCCGGTTAAAAAAATCCAACCGTCACAACCGCAACCTGAAACCAAACATCACACAAAAACATGAGCACCAAGTCACCCGAATGCTGGGCGATTGACCCGCAAGTGGACGGGCTTCGCGTTGAAACAGCACCGGGGCGCGCAATCACGCTGCCCTTTAATCAATTCGCCTTTGCCGAATCCACGATTGACGACAAAGAACATCGGTTGAAAATCCTTTTTGCCACGCATGAAATTTTGATCGAGGGTCACAATTTGCGACGTATAGAAATTGCGATGCAAAAAAGGGAACTGGCATTTGTGGCAAAGGTGTCAACCAACTATCAACCCTTGGTCAATCAAGGCCAGCCGGTGATTCTCAAAATCGTGGTGGTCGAATCAACGCCCAATACAAGAGGGAATAATTTTTCAACCGAAACGCAAAAAGATTAAAGAGCGGCGACCAACGGCGGTCGGAAAGTTAATGCGGCGTATTAACCGCCGCGTTTCACTTTTTCCGCCGCCGCATTTCTTCGAACAGCATCTGCGCAAAGGATTCGGCGTGTGGGTTGGGGCGTAAAGCCGAAAGGCCAATCATCACGGCCGCGCTGGGCAACATCGGCGCAAATGGCCGGGCGACGAGACTCCGCGGCATGATGTTGGTGCTGCCCTCGGTCAGTATTGCCGCAGCACGATGCGCCTCCAATTTGGTGAACAATGTCGAGAGGCCATCATTCACAAGTGAAACGAAGCGCGGCAAAATTCCGAACGGTTTAAGCAGTGCGCGCACGCGGGGCACGTATTCGGGATAATTGCCCTTCGCCAGGCCGATGAGGGGGAGACCGCGCAAGCGCATGGGCGGAATTCGCTTCAGCTTTGCCAGCGGGTGCGTCTCCGGCATGATCAAAATGACGTGCAAGCGGCGCAACTCGGTCCATTGAAACTCTGAAATTCCCTTCGTTAAGGAAATGTCGGGACTGATCACCAAGTCGAGCCGCCCTTCATTGGCCAGTTCGTTGATTTCCCGCGACGATAGATCCGTCAGCTCGACGCGCACGCGTGGAGCGGCAGATTGAAATTTTTCCAAAACGACCGGCATGATGCCGTCGTTCATCGAGGGAGCGTAGCCGATGCGCAGAGTCTCGCTTCGCACTTCGCCGCGCACGCGTTGAACCGCCTCGTTCGCACGGGCGATCAC
>JBEKLB010000421.1:0-5947 GCA_050010415.1 Bryobacteraceae bacterium
CCAGGATGCTCGCGGATGACACTTTCGAGAACGGAGTGCAGCCGGCGGGTATCCTCGGCGGCATCGCCCGAAATCTCAAGTGGAGGATAAAATTTGAGAATGTATTTGGATTCCTCTTCAGACCAGACGGCGAAGCCGGGGATGACGGCCGCGCCGGTCTTGGCCGCGATCTTAGCGAAAGCTGTGTTGGCGCACGCGGAAGTGCCAAAGAAGTCGACAAAGACGCCTTCCTGCAGCGAAGTGTTCTGATCGATTAGAACCCCCACGGCTTCGTTTTGGTGCAGGGCGCGCAGGACAGCCCGCGCACCGTCCCATTTGACGATCAGGTGATTGCCTGAGAGCCGGCGACGATCCTCGACCAGGCGATCGACACCGGGATTATCCAGAGGGCGGATCATGATATGCATCGGCTCCGTCATGAGCGCGTGAGCGAAGGCGCTGAGCTCCCAGTTGCCGAAATGGGCGGTGGCGAAGAGGATGCCGCGGCCGGCCTTTTTGGCTTCCAGATAGTGCTCCAGACCGTCGTAACGTATTAAGTTATGAATGTTTTGAGCGTCAAACTGCGGGAAACGCGCGAATACCCAGATCAGACGGGCGATGGAACGGAACACTTGGTCGGTGATGGCGTGGCGTTCGGTCAGCGATTTCTGCGGGTACGCCATTTCCAGGTTGCGTATCGCGGTGCGACGCAGGCGCGGGATGGCGAGATCTAGGAAGGTGGTGTAGAATCGGGCCAACCCGAGAGGTGCGTGGGCCAGCAACCAGAGGAGAAACTTAGCTATTCTATCCAACCACCACCCAAAGCAAGGTCGCCATCGTAAAGCACCGCGGCCTGGCCGGGCGTGACCGCGCGCTGCGGCTCATCGAAGCGGATGGAGACGCGCCCGGGATCGGAGGTGGGCGAGATGGTCGCCTCGGCAGCCACGTGCTTGTTGCGAATCTTGACCTGCGCGCGAATCGGCGCGTTGATCGGCGCGATCGAGATCCAGTTCATGTCTTTGGCGGTAAGCGTGGCGCGCAGCAGATCCTCATTGCGGCCTACGATCACGCGTTGGGAGGCTGGTTCGGTGGCGATGACATAGAGCGGCTCACCCGCCGCTACCTTCAGCCCGCGCCGTTGGCCTACGGTGAAGTGATGGACGCCTGAGTGTTCGCCCAATACCCGGCCGTCGGCATCGCGAATCTCGCCGTGCGTTTTTTCGACAGGGATGCCGCGCTCGCGGAAATACGCATCGATGAACGCGGCATAGTCGCCATTGGGTACGAAACAGATCTCCTGGCTATCGGGCTTCGCGGCAACAGGCAAGCCCAGATCGCGCGCCAGCTGGCGTACCTGCGGCTTGGTGAATCCGCCCAGCGGAAAATCGGTTCGCGCCAATTGCTCCTGCTTCAGGCCAAAGAGGAAGTAGGTCTGATCCTTGGAGTGATCCACGCCGCGGCTCATTTGATAGCGGCCCGTCGCGTCGTCAAAGCCGATGCGCGCGTAATGGCCCGTCGCGATGCGCTCGGCGCCCACGCCTTGAGCCATGTCGAGGAACTGATCGAACTTGATGAAGTTGTTGCAGAGCGTGCAGGGGATGGGCGTGCGGCCGCTGAGATAGTCGTCAATGAACGGCTTTACCACCTGTTCTTCGAAGCCGGCTTCGAAATTGACGACGTAATAAGGAATGCCCAGATGCTGGGCGACGTAGCGCGCATCGTACACGTCATCGAGAGAACAGCAGCGGCCGGTGACGCCGCCTTCCTGCGCAAGCTCCGGCAATCGCCGTTGATTCCAGAGCTGCATGGTCAAGCCGACAATGCGCTGGCCCTGACGCTGCAGTAATCCCGCGACGACGGAGCTGTCCACGCCGCCCGACATGGCCACGGCGACTGGAGATTCGTTCCCGGCCGAAAACTCAGAAATGATTGGATCAGGCACTGGTATAAGTAGGCGAAAGTTTGCGCAACTGCGCGACGGAGGCGGCCACGGCTTCGATCAGCCCGTCCACCTGCTCTTCATTATTCGAAGCTCCCAGAGAAAAACGCAAGCTGGCGCGAGCGCGCTCCGGCGCGAGGCCCATGGCGAGCAGCACGTGCGACGGTTCCACGGCCCCGCTGGAACAGGCCGAGCCGCTCGAAACGGCGTAACCTTTCAGATCGAGCGAGATCACCAGGGCCTCGCCTTCCAGGCCGTCGAAATATATGTTGCTGGTGTTCGGTATACGGGCGCGGACGCCGGCATTGACGCCAGCGTCCGGAACACGCGCGAGGATTCCTGTTTCAAGACGATCGCGCAGGGACTCCAGGCGAAGGGGCTCAATGGGCAGAGTAGCGTGAGCTATCGCCGCCGCTTTGGCCATGGCCGCAGCGCCAGGAACGTTTTCCGTACCGGGACGGCGTTCTCGCTCGTGCTTGCCGCCAAATTGGATGGCTCGCAGCCTGGTGCCGTTTTTCACATACAGCGCGCCGATGCCTTTGGTGGAATAAAACTTGTGGCCGCTGATGGAATAGAGATCCACGCCGAGCGCCTGAACGTTGACCGGGATCTTACCGGCAGCCTGTACGCCATCGGAATGCATGAGCGCACCACCTTCATGAGCGATGGCCGCGATGTTCTCGATCGGCTGGATTGCGCCCGTTTCGTTGTTGGCGTGCATCACGCTCACCAGCATCGTTTCGGGCCGCATGGCCCGGCGGATGTCGTCGGGGTCCACTACGCCGTCAGGACCAGGGGCAACGTAGGTCAGCTTCACACCCGAAGGATAGAGCTCGCGGCAGGTGTTCAGTACGGCGGGATGCTCGATCTGGGTGGTGATCACATGCTTGTCGAAGGGCGTGACCTTGGCGTGGACGGAGCCCAGGATTGCGAGGTTGTCGGCCTCGGTCCCGCCGCTGGTAAACACAACTTCCTTGGGCTCGCAACCTAACAAAAGCGCCACCTCCCGGCGCGCAGCTTCCAGCCGTTGTTTCGCGATCTGGCCATCCAGATGGATGCTGCTGGCGTTGCCGGGCACTTCAAGTAGCGCTGCAACCAGCACTTCTAGTACTGATTGAGATACCGGAGTGGTCGCATTGTGGTCAAAGTAGTAACGGCGCACTTCATTTATCAGTTTAACAGTGACAAGGCGCGGGAACAGACAAGCGTAGCCAGTGTTGTAGACTAGCCTCAAAATGAAAGCGATCCTCTGGCTGATTATTCTCGCGATTGCGTGTGTGGCAACGGTCGCGGCCCAGCCGCAAATAACGGCGAACGGGGTGGTGAACGCCGCGAGCAATGCGCCTGTGGGCTGGCCCAACTCATCCATTGCGCAGGGTTCGATATTCAGCATCTACGGCATAAACCTTGGGCCCCCATCGAGCCCTGCACTGGCGTTTCCATTGCAAACCACGCTCGGTGGCGTGTCGGTTCAGGTGACGTCGGCAAGCGGAAGCGTAGATGCCATTCCGATTTTCGTTGGACCCCAGCAGATCAACGCCATATTGCCCGACGGCACGCCCACTGGTGACGCGACCCTTACAGTCACTTACAACGGACAAGCCGGAAACGCGGTTTCGTTTCAGGTGATCGCTCATAGTTTCGGAATTTTCACAACTATTTCGGCTGGGTATGGCGATGGCGTAATCACAGACGCGAAAGGCCAACGGTTTTTCTTCGATTCGCCTGCGAACCCTGGCGACGTAGCCACTGTTTGGGGCACAGGTATCGGCGCATCGCCTGGGGATGACGGATCGGCTCCGCCGCAGAAGGTCGACATGCCCAATCTTCCTCTGTCGGTTTATGTCGGGTCGCAGGCGGCGACCGTCACCTACCGCGGCCGCAGCGGGTTCACCGGAGAGGATCAGATCAATTTCGTGGTCCCTGCGGGAGTTACTGGCTGCTTTGCTCCAGTGGCCGTCGAGATCGGAAATGTTGTCAGCAATTTTGTAACGATGCCGGTGGCCCCCAGCGGGAAGCCGTGTCCCGACCAACCGCTAATCGAGCCCAATTTGCCTGTCGGCAGCATCACGCTTACGAGAAGCACCACGATGGGAACAACGGCCACAACGACGGATTCCGGCCAGGCATTCTTTGGAAGCGCCCAGATCGCCTCAGTCTCCAGTGATCCACTTTCCCTGCCCGCGGACACTTGCATCGGGAGCCTCTCGGTTATGGCGCGTTTGTACATCCCACCCCAATCACTGGATGCCGGGCCGGCCATTACCATCACCGGTCCGAACGGGACGCAGCAACTCAATCGGTCGGGAGCGCTCGGTTCCGCCTATTCCGCGCAACTCGGCGGAGGCTCCGGGGCAAATGCAGAACCGCTCTACCTGAGCGCTGGCAGCTACACGGCCTCCGGACCAGGTGGGACTCAGGTTGGAGCCTTCTCACAAGGCTTCACAATCGCGCAGCCTCTCACTTGGACCAATGAAGGCGATATCTCCACCGTGAATCGATCCGCCGGTCTCGACCTGACGTGGACGGGGGGCGACCCCAACGGCACCGTCGAGATTACTGGCGGTGGCCCGCTGTTTATCTGCAGTGCCAGGATAAACGACCAGCACTTCACCATCCCCACCTTTGTCTTGCTGAGCGTGGCTCCAACGTCTGCCACTTCGACAGACAGCATCTGGCTGGGCGCCACTTCCACAACCCCCTTTATGGCCACAGGGATCTTCGGGGGAAGCATTAGCTCGAACGTCACGATTGTAAAGAATGTGATCTACCAATAGTGTTGTAACCGGGGCATATAATGACACGTAGGAATGAACATGGGAACAAGTTTGGCGTTTCGCGCCGGCATCCTGGTTTTTGCGGGCGTCGCCGCAGCTTCGGCACAGACCTATCACGCCATCATCACCACTGAGGACGGCTCGCCTCTTCCTACCTCGCCGCAAATCATTCCTTCGCTTTCTGACCGGCTGGTGCAAGAGTGCGTGATTGTGAATATTTTCGGCAACGGCAGCGTGCAGTACGCAGTGAACCTGCGTTCGCGGCCTTATGATCCGTCGACCGCCGATATGTGTGATGTCAGCATCCGCTTGAAGGGTTATCGCCCTATGCAAGCCACGCTGCGGAACGACACCACGGTGGTGCTCAAGAGGATGGGGCTGCACGAGGGGACGACGGTCTCTGCCTCCGCGCTCAATGCGCCTGAGCCGGCTAAGAAGGCGTACGGCAAGGGCGTGAATGCCATGAACGACGAGAAATGGCCAGCGGCGCAAAAGAATTTCGAAAAAGCCGTTGAAATTGATCCGGACTACGCGCAGGCCTGGAGCGATCTGGGCGAAGTTCTCCAAAAGCAAGCCAAGCCAACCGAAGCCCGTGCTGCATGGGAAAAGGCCGTGCAGGCCGATCCGAAGTACATCAAGCCTTACATCCAGCTGACCATGCTCGACCTGCAGGAGAAAAAGCCGGAAGACGCGGTCGCGATTGGGGGCAAGGCCGTGGCCATGAATCCGCTCGAGTTTCCCCAGCTTTATTTTTACTATGCGGCCGCGAACTACAATCTGAAACATCTCGACGTTGCCGAGGTCAACGCGCGCCGCGCGACGGAACTCGATAACGCGCATGAGATTCCGCGAGCGGAGCTGCTGCTGGCATCCGTGCTGATCGCAAAAGGCGATCGCGCCGGCGGTCTGCAACATTTCAGAAAGTATCTGGAGATCGTACCGAAAGCGCCGGACGCCGAGCAGGTGAAGCGAGCCATTGCACAGTTGGAAGCGCCCGGGGACGCAAAATAGCCGATCGCGCCGGCGGTTACTTGCCCTGCACTTCGTTCATGACGCCCGAGGCCTGGATGGTGGTGTGATAGCTCTCCATCATCATCCAGAGTCCGTCTTTATTCGGCGCGAACACTCTGCTGGACCAATACGCTTTGCCGCCGTAGGTAGGCTGGCACATGACGGCCACCACTGCGGTGCCCAGGTCCCACATGCGCGCGAACAACACCGGCGAAACTCCCACCTTGGGAGCATTGGGATT
>JBEKLB010000422.1:0-5937 GCA_050010415.1 Bryobacteraceae bacterium
GCTTGCCCACTGGAGGAGCCAATGACTCTGCAAACTCCCGGTCCGGTTAAGGATGTCCTGCTCCCGACCGGCCTGACCAGTGACGAAGCCCGGAGGCGGCTGGAGAAATTCGGTCCGGATACCGTGGCGGACACGGCAGTGCATCCATTACAACGGGCACTTCATCAACCAAGATCGGCCACTACGTCACCATCGACTCGCAGAGCGCTTTGTTGACAGCATCCCGTTGCCGCCGTGCGAAAAAGGAAGAACCCATATTCCATACGTCAGGAATGGATCGCCATTTCGAACGCATCCGGAACCGGGCAGGAGTTCGCGCTGTATACGAGCGGCTTGCTTTGTCATGTTGGCCAGTGATCATACCAGCATTCCAAGCGCTACTTTCGGGTAACGGATCTCAGGGTAACGGATCTCAGGGCCTGTTCAGATTGCTATTGAATCCGCGCCGCAGCCAGGCGGAGAGATCGGAAGAAACCGGAGGAGGGGTGCGAAGTGGCGGATAATTCCGGGCCAATAGTCGCTTGCCTGCGCCGACGAATCCACTCAACTACCAAGCGGCTCCCCTCATAAGCGCGCCAATATGGATTGGTGCGGAGCAATCCGTTTCGGGCGCTTAGAACTTCGCGCCGCGCAAACCGCTGCCATTTATCGCCGTGTTCGGGAAGCGGCGCTGAGTCAACGGTCTCGGTGGAGAGCCGTGGCGCATCACAGTCGTTCAGCTTCACCACCACCATGCGCCCATCTGTGACCATGGGATCTCCGGTGGCATTGCGCGCCAATCGGGGAAAGTCTGGCCGCTCGGTCCAGTCCAGGAGTTTCCCGCAGGACGTGAAAGCCAAATCGTAAGCCACTTTATCGCGCTCCTGGTCAACATCCTCCGCGATTTTGTGCGAGAGCTTGCCGCCCTGCCGCATGTACGCGAAGTCGATATCGCGGGTAGCGGCGCCAACCCAGATCTGCTGGCCTAGCCACGTCGAATCTTGTTTCCATATCCGTAAGTGGTGGCGCTTGGAAACGTCATTCAGACCTTTCTCCCAAGACATGTCCGCCTCGGCTCCATTCAACAACAACCGGGACATGGGTGCGGCGGCATCGCCCCGGAGCTCGCCAACGGCGCGGATCCAATTGATGCGGCGACGAAAGGATGCCGGACCGGCTTGGGTCCAGCCGGCGGCAGCGAAAGCAGCAGAAATCTGGTTCTGAGAGCCGATAATCGTGACGTTCGTAAGGTCGGATGACCGGCCAGATTTAGGGGCCTGAGTCCGATACGGCATAGCTGCAACGTCGCGCGTCAACTCCTCGCGCTGCTCGTCGGTGAGCTGGCTGGCAGGCTGCTCTCCATTGAATGGCGCATCCAGACTGAGAGGTTGGGTTAACACCAGCGTGAGTTCAACGCCGGCGGGGTAATAGATCTCCGGCTCTGGAAGCTCCATGATGAAAGATCTGATCACCCAATCGGCGAGTTGAGCGTGCACTTCCCACTGGAGTGCTGTTCTTATGTAGCCGCTCACTCTGTAACATAAACTGCTGGTGGAGCGAACTCCCTGAATACTTCCATCCTGAGTGACGCGCTCGCGGCTGTTGTCCACCTCCGCGATTCGCGCGGCAATCGGCATCGCGGCCCCGTCCAGGGGAGTGATCTCGTTGAATTCCAATTCGAGCCCGGCTGTCTCGTGGCGGACTCCGAAACCCACCCTGGTAACCGCCTTCACTCTCCCATACAGGGTGCTTCCTGCCTGCAACAGAGGTTCGCCATCCATCATGACTGGCGCGATCAGAACTGCGCTGACCGCTGAGCCCGGCGTGCTCGCGTAGGAGCCTACCGTGGTGGTTAGTCGGATATGAAGCTGTGTGCCCTCAGGCAACGAGCGAGTCGTCAGAGCGACAATCGCCAAGAGCACAATTAGGACTGCGGCCACCTGAGGTCACCTTGAGCATGCCCTTCGTGGATCATGGGCAATTGTACGCTATGTAAGTTATGGATCATGTTCAATATGGAACACTTGGACCTCGCTGCTCTCATAGTGGGTGATACGGCAACTCCCGTGCCACGAGTTGCTGACGGCTCGTAGCGAAATCTTAGAGATCAGACAACAAGCTTGGGCCCAAAAGCGAGCTAGAGGCTGTTCCCTTCCGTGCGGGCGTTCGCGGTGTGACCATAAGAGGTCGGCTGACGATATATGGTTAGATTCTTGCCGTTTCACTTTTGGGGCCGACAGCCGCTGGGATTAGCAGGTGGCACGCCGGTCGCAACGAGTTGAACGGCCATAGACGTGCCCAGCTTTTGAGTGGCCGGGGTCCACGCGTTTCCGCGGCAGACTCGCAGCGATGGTGGTCTGAGCAAAACGGACTCGGGCTTCAAGCCGAAACAGAAGGGATAACATCTATGACGATAAATTCAAGACTCTGCACCTGGGTTCTCGCGGTGGCGACGGGGATGGCTATCAGTGGAGGCGCGGTCCAGGCCGTGGCAGCTCCATTCTTCCAGGACCAGAACCACGAACCGGACTACTCGAAAAACAAACGATACCAGCAGGGCATGCACGAAGGCCAGAGTGACCATGCGCACAATCTGGATCACAGCAAGAAACGACACTTCAAGAAAGACGAAGACCAGAAAGCGTACGAGGCCGGTTACCAGAAGGGCCACGGCAACTGAACGGCTAACGACCTATGGAAGAGTTCGTAGGTTGCAAGTCGCGCTCTTTCTCGATTGAATCTTGGGATGTACCTCGAAGCATGCAGGTGTTGTCCGGCGACGGAACAAGGGCCTGATCCTGATGATGTGCATCCCTTACTCACGATGTTATGGAAATGAGTTCAGCGATTCAGTCTAGTAGGAGCGGAGTCCTTCGGCGCTGGATCTTCCTGAGCGCGGCGTTCGCGGCGGTGGGAGTGGCGTCCTGCGCTATCGTGCTCTCCCTCAACTGGCCTTTCACTCAAACGGCTGTCACAAAAACGTTAGAGGATCGGTTCGCCCGAGACGTGAAGATTCGCAAGTTCCGGAGCACCTACTTCCCGCCGGGTTGCGTGGCCGAGGGGATCGAGTTCCTGCATCGTAAACGTAAGGACCTGCCGCCACTCATCACCGTACAGACTCTGACCATTCGCACGGGTTATAGCGGGTTGCTAAGAATTCACAAGCTGATCAACGACGTTCAGGTGGCCGGGTTGCATGTACTGGTGCCGCCCAAGAGCCCTGACTCCGTATCCCAAACGTTTCCGCTCACCAATAGCACGTCCGGTAAGACGCTGACGATTGGCGAAATCACCACCGACGACGCCGTATTGGAGTTCATACCGAAGCAACCGGCAGCGGACCGGTTCACCCTCAGAATCGACCATTTGACCTTGGATCATGTGGGCGAGAGCGACCCTGTCACGTTTCACGCCCGCTTCAGCAACACTGAGCCCCCCGGGGAGATCCTCTCAGATGGACGGTTTGGTCCCTGGAACGAGGACGATCCCGGTAGCACTAAAGTTTCGGGTTCGTACACCTATGAGCATGCAAAGCTCGGCGTGTTTGAAGGCATCGCTGGAACTTTATCCTCGCGAGGCAAGTACAGCGGCACTGTGGGCCACATCGATGCCGAAGGGAACTTTGACGTGCCCGATTTCCAAGTCTCCGGTGGCGCCCACAAGATTCATCTGACCTCGAGTTTTCAAGCGGTGGTTGACGGCGCCAACGGGGATACCTTTCTCACCCGCGTCGAATCGCATTTCGGAAGAACTGCCGTGATTTCGCAGGGCGACGTAAAAAGCCGTCCAGCGCAGCGCGGGAAGACGGTGATGTTGACCCTGAGTATTAGCCAAGGGCGCATAGAGGACCTATTGCGCCTCTTCACGGGCTCAGAGCGGCCCGCGGAGACTGGCGACGTTCGATTGCAGACGAAAGTGGAGTTGCCCCCCGGGCCGGAGTCATTCATTAGGCGGCTCCGCCTGGATGGAACACTCGGAATCGGCAGCGGCCGCTTTACCGACCCTAACATCCAGAAACCAGTAAACCGTCTCGCCGAAAGCGCGCGCGGTGAGACCAAGGACCAAGAGGAAGTAGATGCGGCAACTGTGCTCTCGAATCTAAAGGGCCATTTTTCGGCGGATGATGGGATTGCCAAGCTTTCTAACGTCTCCTTCACCGAGCCCGGGACGCTTGCGGAAATCGACGGTACGTACAATCTCGTCAATAAGAAACTGAATCTGCGGGGCGTGCTCCATACCAGCGGAAAGCTGGCCGACACGACATCAGGATTCAAGTCAGCAGCATTGAAGGCGCTTGGTCCGTTTATTAAGAAGAAATCCATCACCGTCGTGCCCTTTGTGATTACGGGCACTTCGAGCGATCCCTCTTTCGCTTTAGATCTCGATGCGAAGCGCTAGCGGGGGCCTGTCGGATTGCATCCGCGGAGACGAACAACCGTGAAACAAGATTTACCCTCAGGAGGGCTCGTTACGCGGCCTGAGCTTCGCGGCGCTGCGGGGGCCATTGTCCTGTTCGGAGCCATCGCAGCGCTATACTTTGCGCGCGAGATTTTAATTCCACTCGCATTCGCTCTCACTCTGACGTTTCTGTTAACTCCGGTGGTGGCGCTTATCCAGAAACTTCATACGGGCCGCGTCGTATCCGTTCTGACGACGCTCGTAGTTTCGACTGCGGTGGCAGGCGGAATCGCCTGGGTCATCGCCGGGCAGCTAGTCGATGTCGCCAATCAGCTTCCTCTCTACCGCCAGAACATTCGTGCAAAGATTGAAGCGTTTCACCTCCCTGTATCGGGGCAGCTAGGGCAAGCTTCCGCAAGCGTAAAAGAGATCGTTGGAGAACTTAGCGGTCCTGCTGGAGCGTTACCAACATCGGCTCAGCACGGTCAGAATCCAAAGCAGATTAAGACGCCGCCTTCGCCCGTGTCTCCCGTACCGGTTCGGATGGTCCCATCCCCCACAAGCGGATGGACGAGTTTTCGTGATCTGGGTGGGCCCATTCTTGCGCCCATTGGGCGAGCAGGAATTGTCTTCATCTTTACGGTCTTCATGCTATTGAAGAGGGAAGATCTGAGGAACCGTCTTCTGCGCCTGGCAGGACTCGGCCAGTTGAACGTAATGACGCAAGCGCTGGACGATGCCGCAGGCCGTGTCAGCCGATACATCTTGATGCAGTTCCTGGTCAATGCGGGCTTTGGAACTCTGTTTGGTCTGGGTCTTTTTTTGATTGGCGTACCGAATCCAGTGCTTTGGGGAGTGCTCGCCGGCATTCTGCGGATTGTGCCGTACGTAGGAACGCTGGTTGCAGCGACATTGCCGTTCGCACTCTCTTTGGCCGTTTTTGATGGATGGTTCAGACCCCTGCTCGTGTTCCTTCTGGTTGCGGGACTCGAACTGACCATCGCCAACTTCGTCGAACCCTGGCTCTACGGCACCCACGTGGGAATCTCATCCCTGGCGCTGCTTGTGACTGCAGTTTTTTGGACCGTTCTGTGGGGACCCGCGGGCCTGATCCTGGCTACACCTCTGACGGTTTGCGTTGTGGTTCTCGGGCGCTACGTCCCCCAGCTTTCTTTTTTGCATATTCTGCTGGGAGATGAGCCTGTCCTCGCAGCCGAGGCCCAGATTTACCAGCGGTTACTCGCGATGGATCAACTGGAGGCACACAGCATCGTTAGTCAATTTCTTAAGGGAAGACCTTTGGTCGAGTTGTACGACTCGGTGCTGATTCCGGCGTTGAGCATGGCCGAACAGGACCGGCACAAAGGAGCAATTGACGCGGTCCGAGAAGAGTTTCTGTTTCTTAGCATCAACGAAATGATCGCCGAGTTTTCGGAGTATCAACTCTCAGACAGCTTATCGGAAGAAGAGTCCGCGCCCGCGGTCGACGCCGCGGCGCATTCTGAAGCCAGGGTCTTCTGTGTTGCGGCCCATGATCGTGCCGATGAGATCACCGCCGCG
>JBEKLB010000423.1:0-5915 GCA_050010415.1 Bryobacteraceae bacterium
GCTGGATGAGACGGCCGCTGGGCGTATAGTATTTGGCGATGGTCAGCAGCAGGGCGCTGTTCCCCGAGAGTGGGAACGGCGCTTGCACCAAACCCTTGCCGAAAGTGCTCTCACCGAAAACCCACGCGCGGTCGTGATCCTGCAACGCGCCAGTCAGAATCTCGGCGGCCGACGCAGTGCCTCGGTTCACCAGGACGACGATGGGATATTCCTTCCCGCGCTCGCCGCGCTTGGCAATGAACTTGGTCTCCGCCGAAGAGCGCCCGTGGTGCGAAACGATCAGCTGGCCCTTGTGGAGGAACCGGTCGGCTACGTTTACGGCCTCCTGCACCAGGCCACCGGGGTTGTCGCGCAAATCCAGCACCAGTCCATCAATGGAGCTTTCGGGAAACCGGGCTAGCGCCTGATCCACTTCGTGGCTGGTGGTTTCGTTGAACGCTTCGATCCGCATGTAGGCGATGCCGGGACGCAGCCAGAAGGTGTAGTTCACGCTGCCGCGCGGCACGTTGTCGCGAACCAGGGAAAAGTGCATCGGCTCTTCGTGCCCGGCGCGCCGGACGGTAATGGTGACTGGAGTTCCCTTGGGGCCTTTCAGCATGCCCGACACTTGCGACACGGTGGAGCGCTCGGTATTTGTGTCGTCAACCGCGACAATCCGGTCGGCCGGCCGCAGGCCCGCGCGGAACGCAGGCGAGTTCATGAACGGATACATCACGATCACTTTGCCTTCGGGCGAGCCGACATACATGCCGACGCCGAAATAGTGGCCAGACTGGCCTTCACGCATCAGCGCATAGGCCTTCGGATCGAAGAAATTGGAATGCGGATCGAGCGTCCGAAGCATATTCGGGATGGCGCCCTTGAACACCGTGTTATCGGCATCCGGCTTGTCGGCGAAGTTGCTCTCCACCGCCTCGTAGACCTGGGTGAACTTCTTCAGGCTCGCATTAACGTCCGCTTCAGACTGCGCGGAGAGGGTTCGAGAAAGCGGGCTAGCCAGTAGCAGGAAGCCCAGGAGCCATCGGGGGGATGCCATGTGTTCGACCTCGGGTGCTTTTATAGTACCAACACTTGAATCGACGCTCGCGGGAGCCGGAAAGTCTCGATGAAATTGCGCAGGCTGAGGATTGGCATAACCTTATTGCGAGGGAGCTTTTCCCTCGCTCGCCGATCCGGCGAAAACGCTCCGGCCATCCGCCAACGTAACCTTCTTTGCATTCGCCATCCGGGAGCCGTCTTTGGCCGAGAAGCCTTCGACCGTAATCTGGTCGCCAATCTTGAGCGAATCGCTCCGCCACCCCAGTCGGCGCAAAATCAGCGGCGGCCCAAGTTCGATATTCCAGTTGGTAACGGCACCCTCGGCGTCCTTCACATCGACGTAGAAACGTGCATGCGGGTTGGTCCACTCCACTTTCGTCACTGTTCCGGTCACCTGAACCGGCTTATCCGCATCGTACTCGGCGGCGAACGAGTGATGCGCGTATGCGGATGAGCGCGAGAACAGCAGGGCCAGAGAAAGGATCAAGACATACGCTTCATATCTCACTGGGTTTCCTCTTCTCCCGAACGCGTGCCCGGCTAATTAGTGCTCACGTGCTCGCGGTATTGATTATTCTCCGCGCAGACGTACTCCTCGACTTCCTCGTCGGGAGCGAGGACATTCACGGCCTTGGTCTGGAATGGCGTTGTAAAAGTTTCTGGATCGTCATAGGTGGTTTCCACTTCGAGATGACCCAGATCCAGCCGCCGCAACCGGTCAGTAATATGCAACTTGCCGGTATGCGGGAACATATTCAGCCATGTCTTATCGTTCAACCCAACCGTATCGATGACCAGCGTGTCGCCTTCCCATTTGCCAATCGAATATCCCTGCCACGATGGTTCCAGATCCGTCGGGAAGCTGCGTCCATCCAGGTATACCTGATGGGCGTTGATCACATCGTCGCTTCTGAGCGTCACCAGCAGCTTGGGAGTCTGGACAATTTTGATCGGCCAGCGAGCCAGGAATCCTGGGAGCTCCGGGAGGCATCGAGCGGAAGGCTTGTCTTTGTAGTCATTCAGTACCCGTTCGCGGAACAAAGCTCTCGCCCACGGCAGCAGATCCGGTTGGCGCGAAGAACTCCCAGGGGGCGATGGAGATATTAGCCAGATACCGGAGAAGTCCGGCTTCCCATCCGGAATCCTAGGCGCAGGCCCTTGCGGAGGAGGCGGCTTCTTAGAAAGAATTTCAAACAACGCCGGCATTTCTCCGAGTGTGCTCAGTAGAGCGGTATTCGACGAGAGCTGAATTTCCAAGGGCGCCAACTGGCCCGCGATAATCACCACGCCCCTGCGCACAAAAGGCCGGTAGTTGGCGTTGATAACGAAGATGTCGTACTTGCCGGGGGGAAGTTCAACCAGGGTGTATTTGCCGTCGGCCAAGCTTACGGCCTTGTAGTCAGTTCCGGTTTGGATGTTTCTGCCTTCAACACTAACACCCGCCACTGGTGCGTGCGCCGGGCCGAAAACGGAGCCCGCAATGGAGCCGGATTCAGTTTGGCCCAAGGCCGGCAGACAACCGCAGAGGCCGACGACAATTGACAGGAGACGCATCCGAAACCCGACCGGCACAGGCATTATACACGGTGTACGGAAGCGCAGATGCGAGCGCCCCAGAAAGTGTCGCGCGCTAGCGAGGCCGAAATGTCTCGATGGAAATTCGACGCCCGTCGGTCCGGATGGTCACCAGGCCATCCCGGTCGGTGCGCAGGATTCCAGCCCGGTGAGCGCTCAGGCGTTCCAGAACCTTGGGGTGCGGATGCCGGAAAGAGTTTTCAAAGCCATCGGAGATGACGGCGAATATCGGGGAGACTGCATCCAGGAACGGATCGATGCTGGACGTGTTGCTGCCGTGATGGCCAACCTTCAGAATGTCGGCGCCGAGCGGCTGGCCATCCATGAGAGCGCGCCGCTCCATGGGTTTTTCCATGTCGCCGGTGAGCAGCAGGGAACGCTGGCCGTAGGTGATGCGAATGCCCAGCGAATCGTTGTTCATGGGACTGCCGGCGGGAAGGTAGTCGGCGGGAGGGGAAATTATGTCGATATGCGCGCCTCCGAAATCGAAGCTGCTACCGCTCGCAAGCCGTAATATCTTCACCTTCTCGGCGCGGGCCTTATCGCGCACGGCAGCCCAGGCTGCGCTCGATGGCGTGGCGCCCGTCCAAAGTTCGGACGGATGGAAGTTTTCGATAATTGCAGGCAGACCGCCCGCATGGTCATCGTGCGCGTGGGTGAGCGCCACCACATCGATGTTGCGGATAGACCGGCTCCAGAGATATGGCGACACTACGTCCTCGCCTATATCCAGCCGGCCTCCTGCGCGGTTTCCGAACGAGATCACGCCGCCGCCGTCGATCAGCATCAGTTTGGAATCCGGAAAGCAAACGAGCAGGCTGTCACCCTGGCCGACATCGATGGCCGTGAGTTCGAGGTCACCGCGACGTACCACTGGCGGGAACGGATGCCAGAAGATCAAAGCGAAGAGCGCAAGAACTACCGTGAGCGCGGCGAGCGACGATCGAAGGGACCGGCGCATCGCAAAGGCCAGCAGAATGAGCGCGGCGGTGAAGGCGATAGCCAGCCAGATGGGAGGAGCCAGAACGCGCCAGTCAGGCTCCATTCCGGTGTGCCATAGGGCGATACGCTCCCCAGCGTTGAGCAGCCATCCGGCGATCGCCGCGGGGGCATGCCAGGTGGTGAGGATCGCGAGGAAGCCCAGCGGAATCACGAGCCCGAGCAACGGAACCACCAGAATATTGGCTGAGATGCCGGTGAGCGAGATGCGATGAAAGTAAATCGCCATGGGCAGCGCAAGGCCGATCTGGATGGCGGCGGAGATGACCGCGAGCTGGTAGGCGTAGAACACGATTCGCGCGGCGATGGCGAACGCATGCTCCCACCAGGAGCGCGGCAGCGGGATGTAGTAGCCGGCTGTCTCCGCCAATAAACGCAGCTCCAAACGGAACTGTGCGGCGCAGGGCGGAAGGCGTGGGGTACGTCCAGGTTGGGTGATTCCAACCAGGCCACGCGCGTAGAGAGTGGATGTGATATCGAGGAGCGGAACGGCCAGCAGGCCAATGGCGGCCACGCACAGGAATGACAGTTGAAAGCCGGCTTCGAATAGCTGGCTGGGATCGTAGATCAGGTACACAATAGCGACGGCTGCCAGCAGATTGAGCAGACGGCCCCGGCGATAGAAGTAACGTGCTGCAACGTACAGGGTGAATCCACCGGCGGCCCGGATGGCAGGCGCGTTCCATCCGGAAACCAGTGCGTAAAGCCAGGCTCCAGACGCCGTGATGGCCAGAGCGGTGATTTCAGGCAGGAAACAGAGCCGCAGCAGAAAGAGCAGAAACGCCGCCAGCACGGTGATGTGCAGGCCGTCGATCACCAGCATGTGATAGGTCCCGGTGCGGCGGAAATGATCGGTCCATAGGCGCTCCATGCGGCTGGATTCACCGATCAGGGTAGCCTCCATCATTCCCGTGGCATAAGGATTGCCGGAGTAAAGCCATTCGATCCTGCGCAGCGCGCCAGTGCGCAAAGCGAACACAGCGGCCAGGAAGCGCGATCCACAGCGGCCGGGTTTCACCACTACCGACGAAGCGCCGGCAGCACTGGCTGTCCAGTAAATAGCGCTGCGAGCGGAGAATCCTTCGTAATCGAACTCGCCCGGGTTTTGAAAATTGCGGACGCGGCGAACCCGGGCATCGAGCTCCACAAGTTGTCCGTAACGCAAGTCAGGCGCACGATCGCCGTCCCGAAGCGCGAGGCTGACTCGGGCGCGGGCTCTGGGCGCCATTTCCAGAACGAATTGATCGCTTTGATTACTGCCGCTTTCGGAAAACGCCGGGGGTGAGACCACGCAGCCATCCAGGAGCACACTTTCTCGGGCTGTAGCGTCTATTGTGGGAGGGCTGCCGGGACGGTGCAGGACGCTGAGAAAGGCGCCGCAAAACACCAAGAAGAGCGAGCAGCAGACCCGTAAGGTTCCCGATGAACATCGCCACGCGAGGCAGGTAAGGCCGAGCAGGATTGGAAGAGTCCAGAAGAAATCGGAAAGCCGGAACGAGACAAACCGAGCCAATCCGATACCGGTTGCGAGCGCTAAGAACGGCGTTACTAACCTGTTTTTCATGGCTTTCTTAGGAGTGCCGTTCTCACAGGGAATTCTCTCGCGCGATCCCGAAAGAAAGAGGTAACGGAAGGCGCTAGGGGGAGTCACAAATTGCTGAGTGGGTATGGAGAATATGGAGATTCTTCTGGTGGAGGATAACGCAGGTGACGCGGTGCTCATCCGCCAGATCCTGGCCGACACTGCGGTGCCGGTAAATCTTCACATCGTGCGGGACGGCGAGCAGGCCCTGACCATCCTGAGCGACGCTCATTTTCGGCCTGAGCTGATCATCCTGGATCTGAATATTCCCCGTATTACGGGCTCGGCGCTGCTGGAGCGCTGGAAATCGCAGGAAACCCCGGTGGTGGTCTTTACCTCCTCATTACATGACACCGATCGCGTGCGGGCGCTGGAACTGGGAGCACGAGAGTTCATTCAGAAGCCTACCGACATAGGGGCTTTCACGCAGGCGATCCGCGACATCCTCGAGCGATATTCGGGGCCGGGCGCCACAGCCGTCGGCGGCGCGAAGGCCTAAGTAAGAGGAATACGAGGAAGACAAGGAATACGGACGAGGAATACCAGGAATGAATGGGAGACGGGGGATACGCGGGTGGTGTCTGAAATGTCAGACACCACCCACCGTTGCGTTGCATGCAGCGCTAAAATATAATGCTGACAGTTGGTTTTTTGCCCCAAGGAGGGTTTCGACATGCCGCGCCTTTCAGTAGCAGGCTTTGGAATCGGGATTGGTTTAGCG
>JBEKLB010000424.1:0-6295 GCA_050010415.1 Bryobacteraceae bacterium
CGCAATATTCCGGTGATGATCCTGAACTCGCGGCGCCCGCAGGTAGAAGGAACGCGTATCCAATCAGCGGCAGTTCCGAGCAAAAATGTGGTGAAGTCCATCGCCTGCAAGGGTAAGGTGATCGTTACCGATCATCGCCACACACAAGCCATTCCGCTGCTCGATCGAACCTACGCGAAGCTCCTGGAGACCATCCCGCCACTTGCCAGGCAACATGTGGTGGTGATGGGCGGCTTCATCGCATCCACCGAAAACGGCGTGACCACAACCTTGGGCCGTGGCGGGTCCGATTTTACGGCTTCCATCGTCGGCGCAGGCGTGGGCGCCGAAGAAATTCAGATCTGGACCGATGTGGACGGCATGCTCACGGCGGACCCCACGGTCATTTCCGGCGCGCATCGAGTGAAGGTGATCTCATTTACCGAAGCCGCCGAGCTGGCCTATTTCGGCGCCAAGGTGCTGCATCCCGCCACCGTGATGCCGGCCATTGACCGCAATATTCCGGTGATGATCCTGAACTCGCGGCGCCCGCAGGTAGAAGGAACGCGTATCCAATCAGCGGCAGTTCCGAGCAAAAATGTGGTGAAGTCCATCGCCTGCAAGGGTAAGGTGATTTCGACCGTAATCAAACGTCGGTGGACATGGTCGCCACGTCCGAAGTGAGCGTGTCGCTGACCATCGACCAGCCCGAACGGTTGGACCCGATTCTCACTGAATTGCGCGAGTTCGCCGAAGTCTCTGTGGACGAAAATCAGGCTATCATCTGCATTGTGGGCGAGAACATCCGGCACACTCCCGGCGTTGCGGCGCGCGTGTTCAACTCGCTGGGCGGCATCAATGTGCGCATGCTTTCGCAAGGCGCATCTTCCTTGAATCTCGGATTCGTGGTCGCGGGGGCCGATCTCACGGCCGCTGTCCAGGCCTTGCACACCGAGTTTTTCACCGATCTCGATCCGGCGGTGTTTGAATGAACAGAGCAGGAATGAGCAACCCAGATGCCTAATCTTGCCATCATCGGCTACGGCAAGATGGGGCGCTTGATCGATCAACTCGCGCCTGAGTATGGATTCAGCGTTACCGCGCGCGTGGATGTCGATCGGGACGAATCGCTACAAGGCGCGGACGTAGCGGTGGAATTCTCGGTGCCATCCGCGGTGCTAGGCAACATCGGGAAGATCTCGGAGCTTGGTATCCCGATCGTCATCGGTACCACGGCCTGGCAAGGTCATCTGGCTGAAGCCAAAGCGCTCATTCAAGCAAACAGGAGCGCCCTGGTTTGGAGTCCTAATTTTTCAGTCGGGGTGAACGTCTTCACGCGCTTGGCCGCCGAAGCGGCAAAGCTGCTCGCCGATGAGAAAGAATACGGCGCCTGGGCCTGGGAGATCCATCACATCACTAAGAAAGATGCGCCTTCTGGTACGCTCATTCAGCTTGTGGATCGGATGAAGGCCTCCGGTTACACACGCAACATTGACACCAGTTCCAGCCGCGCCGGCGCGCATCCGGGCACTCATGAGATTGGCTTCGATTCTGCCGCTGACACCATCACACTGCGTCACACCGCGCGGAGCAGGGAAGGCTTCGCCCGGGGCGCTCTGAAAGCGGCACAATGGATTATAGGGCGCAAAGGATTCTACGAATTCAGCGACGTTCTCTTTGGAGCTTGAAGGGTTTTTGGAGGGAAGACATGTTATTTCAAGGTTGCGGCACAGCCATGGTCACCCCGTTCCGCCAGGACGGATCTCTCGACGAACATACACTCCGAGCCCTGGTGAAGCGCCAAATCGAAGAAGGCATCAACTTCTTGGTCCCCTGCGGAACGTCCGGTGAAAGCCCCACGCTCACGCACCAGGAACATCTGCGCGTGGTCGAGATCACGATCGAGGAAGCCAAGGGCCGCGTGCCGGTGCTGGCGGGCGCCGGTGGCTACAATACTCGCGAAGTGATCGAACTCGCCACCGAAATCAAAGCCATGGGTGCGGACGGCATTCTCTCCGTCACCCCGTACTACAACAAGCCGACGCAGGAAGGCCTGTACCAGCACTACAAGGCAATCGCAGCCGCGGTGAAACTGCCCATCATTGTATATAGCGTACAAGGGCGCACCGGCGTGAACGTGGAGCCGGCCACCCTGAGGCGTCTATCGGAAATCGATTACGTCATCGGTGTCAAAGAGGCTTCAGGCAACATCAGCCAGATGGCGCAAGTGGTGCATCAGGTTCCATCCGGCTTCGCGGTATTGTGCGGAGACGATTCCATCGCGATTCCCTTGATCGCGCTGGGTGGCCATGGCGTGGTCTCGGTTGTCTCCAATGAAATTCCGCGCGAGTTCACGGCGCTGATCGAGCGCGCTCTTCGCAACGATTTCGCGGGTGCTCGCGAGCTGCAAAGGCAGTATCTGCCGCTGATGGAAGTGAACTTCGTGGAATCGAATCCTATTCCGGTGAAAGCCGCGATGGCGTTGATGGGATTGCTCGAACCTGTATGGCGCCTGCCGTTGTGCCCGCCCAACCCTTCGAGTCTCGCGAAGATCGAGAAGGTGGTCGAAACACTGGGGCTGCCGGCGAGCCGGAGCGTGCATGCAGGCTGAGATCGAAAAGCTATTCGACAATAAACCAGAAGCATACACCGACCATCATTTTGACCTTTTCCAACGCTTCAAACAGGCGCTGAACTCGGGTGCGATTCGCGCGGCTGAGCCGGACGGTTCCACCAAGACCGGATGGCGCGTGAACGCCTGGGTGAAAAAAGGAATCCTGCTCGGGTTTCGCATGGGAACCGTGGTGGACATGTCGATCAACTCCCCGCGGCAGCCCTGGTTCGACAAGGCGACGTATCCCGTGCAGCATCTGACACCCGATCGCGGCATTCGCATTGTACCCGGGGGTTCCAGCATTCGCGATGGTTGTTACATCGGCCGGGGCGTGACATGCATGCCCCCCATGTACATCAATACCGGGAGCTGGGTGGGCGATGGCTCCATGATCGATTCGCATGCGCTGGTGGGAAGCTGCGCACAAGTTGGAGCGAATTGCCATATTTCGGCTGCCGCGCAAATTGGCGGAGTGCTGGAACCGGTGGGGGCCCTTCCGGTGATTATTGAAGATGAAGTGCTCATGGGCGGCAACACCGGGGTCTATGAGGGCACTGTGGTGAAGCGGCGCGCGGTGCTCGGCTCAGGCGTAATCCTGAATCGCTCCACCCCGGTATACGATGTGGCGCGCGGTGGGATCCATCGTGCCAGCGATGACGATCCGCTGGTAATTCCCGAAGATGCGGTTGTGGTTGCGGGCTCTCGCGCCATTACATCCGGCGCCGGCAAAGACTGGGGCCTGGCGTTGTACACGCCCATAATCATTAAGTACCGCGATTCGAAGACGGACACCAAGATTCAACTCGAACACTTGCTCAGGTAGTCCAGTGTCGCGCGAGCGGTTTTCTCCCAGGTGAATTGAGCGGCGCGGCGCTCGGCGGCATCGGTCGAGATTTTGCCCGAAGCAAGCAGCAACAAAGCGTCCTGGATCTCCCGGTCGTTCAGGGGATCGAAGAAGTGTACAGTCGACCGCGCGATCTCGCGCAGCGGCGGAATATCGGAGCAAGCCACCGGCACTCCAGCGGCCATCGCTTCCAGCACCGGCAATCCGAAGCCTTCGAAAGTGGATGGATAGATAAACCCCAAGGCGCAACGATAGAGCTGGTGAAGCTGCTCGCGCGGAATCCAGCCGGTGATTTCAACGGACCCGCCCGCCAGCCCTTCGATCTCCCGGGCGGCGAATCCGCGCACGCCGGTCAAGATCAATCTCGGCGCGTTCTTCATTTGAGCGTGCAAACGCAAGAGCCGCCCGAGATTTTTGTGCGGATGCGTAGTAGACGCGCAGAGCAAATAGTCTTTCGGTTCCCTGCGCTGGGCGATCTGGAGGAACTCGCGCTCCACGCCGAGATGCACCACTTCGGACGGCCTGCCGTAGTAACGCTCGAGATCGTCATGCGTCGCCACCGAGTCCGCGATCAGCCCGCGCGATCTTCGCGCCGACTCCCACAGGAAGAAATTCCAGAACGGCAGATCGAACCAGCGAAAATATTCCGGATGCCGCTTGTGCTGGAGATCGTGGAACACCGTGACCATCGGACAACCGCACAGGAGCGGCGCCGTGAATCCAGGGTTGAACAAAACGTTCAGCCGATTTTTGCGCAAGGCGAATGGCAGCATCAGCTGCTCCCAAAGTACCCGTGCGGGGCGGAAACTTGCGCGGACCGGTTGCGAGGCGCGCACGAAGTTCCCCCGATCCGGCACCAGGCCGGCGTCCGTTTCCCGATTTGTGAAGACGACGTATTGGTTCTCCGAATCGATTTCCGCCAGAGCTTTGAGCAGGTTTCGGAGATAAATCTCAGTGCCTCCCACGCCGCCGGGGATGAGATAGAGGGCGTTCACCCCGATGCGAAGCATCTAGCGGTTCACCCCGATGCGAAGCATCTAGCGGCCCATGCGAGCCAAAGCTTCGCGCGCGGGTTCGTTTTGGGGATCGAGCGCCAACACCTGCTGATAGTCTGCCCGCGCCTGCGCCGCGTTGCCTTGGATGGCATGAATGTTTCCGAGATAGTAGTAAGTCATGGCGAAGCCAGGATTGAGTTTTTGCGCGGTCGCCAGCGCTTCCAAAGCCTCCGGATATTTTCCGATCTTCCCGTATTCCTTGCCGATCTGCGAGTACACGTGCGCACTCGGATGTTGCGCGGCCGCCTGCTGCAGTTTCGCGATGGCCTGTTGCGAGTTCCCCGCGCAATCATAGGCGAGCGACCAATCCAGCAGGAGGTCCCAGGTAGGCGGATCGAGCGCCGCAGCTTTTCCGAACTCGTCCACCGAATCGTTGCAGGCGCCGGCCTGAAAGTCGGCAAATGCCAACTGGAAGCGCGGGCGCAGTTTCTGAGGGGATTTGGAGACCGTGTCTTTCCAGATATCAATCTCGCTGCCCCACAATAGATTCCGTTGATACGTCAGAGCGCCTTCGATCACCAACACCAGCGCTAGCGCTCCGACGAATGTGCTCCTGGACGCCTTCCAGCGCCGCAAGAATTCCAGCGTGATCAACAACAGCCCGACGAACGGCAGATACAGCCGGCGCTCAGCCATCGGATCGCGAATCGGCACGAAGGACGACGTGGGCGCGAGCAGAACCAGGAACACGAACCATCCGTACGAAGCAATTGGAAAGCGTCGCCGGTAAATCCACGCCAACACGCTGACTACCAACAGTCCGGCCAGCCCGATCACTGCGCCGTGTGAAGCGACGCTTCGGGATATGTCGACATCGGGATCCAGGTTCTGGCCGATCGGCACGACGAACAGGCGAATATAGTCCCAGATCACGCGGCACTCGGTGAAGAAGTATTGATACCAGTTGAGCCCCTGCATCTGGAATCCCGCGGTCTGGTTCCCGTGCAAAATACGTGAGACAATCACCAGCGCGAAGCCGGCGCCTGCCGCGATAGGGATGTAGAGCTTCCAATTCCGCCAGATCACCGACGGGGAGAACTCGAAGTTCCAGTAGTAATCGGTGAGTATGAAAAGCGCCGGGAGAACGGCGGTGTGCTCCTTCGACAATCCGGCCGCGGCGAAAAGCGCCAGTAGTGCGAGGATTCGCGGGATCGACAGCACGGCGTCCTGGCGATAGAGAAAAACGACCAGCGCCGCCAAAACAAAGAACACGCTGAGTGTTTCCGAACGGCTTGCGATGTAGCTGACGGACTCGGTCTGCACCGGGTGCAGCAGGAAGAGCCCTGCTGCGAAGAACGACAGGATGCTCGCGTGCGATTCTTCCTCGCCGGCCCAGCTCAGTACTTTGCGGACGGCCAGGAATATGAAAATTGTGTTGAACAAGTGCAGAAATACATTCACCGCGTGATAACCGAATGTATCCTGGGCTCCGGACTGCGCAAAATTCAGCCAGAAAGTGAACATCAACAGCGGACGCATCTGAAGTATCCAGCGGCTGAAAGGGAAATCTGCCGCGTTGGGCAGCATGTACGTGAGGTGCGTATCGTCCAACAGGAATGGCCCGTGGATGGCTGGCCAATAAACTTCAAACGCCGCGAACAAGGCCACCACCAAACTTGCCGCGTAGATATAGGTCCAGGGCTTGGTCCGCGGCTCCGCTGCTACCGCTATGGGCGCTATATTTTTCGCCGGCTTACTCTTGTTGCCTTTCGTCTTGCTAGTCTTCATTTCTGTTGTTCAACTGAAATTCGACGATCGCCAACCGCTGGGCCATCGCGATGTTGGCATCCTTCAGGTCCGAAA
>JBEKLB010000425.1:0-5846 GCA_050010415.1 Bryobacteraceae bacterium
AGCTTCCGATGAACAACCACCCGCGCTCGAGTCCGGCGAAATCGAGGTTCCATTCAGTTTTTTCCATCTCGAAGCCGGCTCGGATGGTGTGTTTTCCGTGCGACCACGAGATTTGATCCTGCCATTGATACTGATTAGTGGGGCTGAATTGGGGTTCCAGGAAGCCACCAGCGCCGAAGCCATTGACCAGGAAGGAAAGGGCCGGTCCCTGGGTCTGGCTGGGCACGATGGGTGTGATGCCCAGGTTCGACGGCGTCCAGCCGGCGGGAAGATCGTCCGACGCTTTCGTGAACAGGCGCTGGAATGAGCCACGGAGCTCATTGACGAACGAGTTTGTCACCAGGGTGGTGAGTCTCAGCACCGCGTTGGTATTGGAGTACTGGAGGTCTTCTGGCGCACCCGGGAGCGCTCCGCCAATCGGTGTGTTGAAGTTCATCGTTCGCGGATCGGTGCTGTAGAAGAACCGCATGGCGAGCGTGTTTTTCTGGTTGATCAGATAGTCGCCATTCACCAAGGTTTGCTTTTCGTCGAATAACGCCGGCTGATTGAAACTGATGGCGCTGCCAAAACTGGAATTCGAGGGGAAGTAATAGCTGCCGTTCGCGTTCTTGACGTTGAGCATCTTCAAGGCGACCGGGCTGACCGTGGTAGCCGAACACGAAAGAACTGTCCCAGCAGCCGCGATGCCTCCGGTAGGGGCGAAAGCGGGCAGGTTGCAATTCTGCGCAATTAACTGCGACACGAATGACTGGGTAGTGCGGTCGCCCGTTGGAATGAGTGGGTAAAGGCTGATCGCGGAATTACCAGCGGCATTCACTCCGTTTTTTGCCCCCGTTCCCTCGTAACTGCCAAAGATGAACAGCTTGTCCTTCTTGATAGGTCCACCGATCACGCCGCCATATTGGTTCTGGTTCAAAACTTGCTTGGGGCAGGATTGACCGGCATAAGTAAGGCGACAAGTGTCCCGGTTGTAAAAGAAATCGTTGGCGTCGAAGACCGCGTTGCGCACGAACTCAAATGCCGTACCGTGCCAGGTATTGGTGCCCGACTTGGTGAGCACGTTCACGTTCCCGCCGGGGTTGCGTCCGTAGGTGGCATCGTAAGTGGAAGTCTGGATCTTAAATTCTTGGATCGCGTCCGGGCTGGGGATGGCGATGCCAACGTAGATACCGTTGTCATTCGCGCTTCCACTGCTGGCCATGCTTTGAATCGCCACGCCATCCATTTGAAAATTGTTCTGCCCGGGCGTATTGCCGTTGACGCTGATATCCAATGTGCCTTTGCCAAACGATGTCGCGTTATTCACGCCCACGTTCGCGCCAGCCGAGAGGCCGATAATTTGCGTGAAATTCCGGTTGGCCAGGGGTAGCTCAGTCACCTCCGTGGTGCCAACCACAGTGCCCAGTGTGGAACTGGACGTCTGCAACGTTTCGGCCGAGGCTTCCACGGTCACTTGCTCGGATTGCGCGCCAACCTCCAACGAGCGGTCCAGCGCTGGACTCTCCGTTACGTTGAGGATTACCGATCCAACCTCGGACGTCTTGAAGCCTGCCGCAACGAAGCGAACCTTATAACTGCCTGGTGGAAGCAGCGTAAATTTGTACTGCCCATCGCCGCCCGTGGTGGCGGTGCGGGTCTGGCCAGTGTCATTGCTGGTGAGGGTAACGGTCACGTTGGGGATGGCCGCGCCCGACGGATCGGTGATGGTCCCGGACAAACCGGACGTTCCCGCCGACTGCGCGAGGAGCGATGGTATGCACATCCCTAACAACAAAGTTAATAGCGCGACAAAGGTCAGCCGCGAACGGAGCAGCGATGCGGATTTCATAATCCCCTTCTCCTTTTCAACTGTGAAAACTTCCAACGCTTACACGGCGCACTGAACGATTCAACCCCACTTACTGGGCGAAAACCGCAACATTTCGACAAACTTTTCCCGTAGGGCAAACTCTAACACAGGCCAACAGCGATGGCTTGCCGGAACGCGTACTTTCGTGAACAGAATCCTGACGCGTGAAAATTGGATTAAACTCGTGGTCCGTAATCACTAAGCTCGCGTTGTTGAGAACAGGTAACAGAAACCACTTAGTGAAACCTGCATGCAACTCTCCCGCTCATTACTGGGATTGTATTCCAGTTCTGACAAGACAGCAGTCAAAACAGCGTCAATTCTTGAAGGCTGTAACGTCGTAGGAGGATCAAAGAGTAAGCGCGGATGGACGGCGCGAGTTACTTGCCGACCATGTGCACGACGTCGCGATTATTTTCCTGGCAAATATACTCGAAGATTTCTTCGTGCGCTAAGTCGGCGACGCGTTTCTGCGTCCATGGCCTCGCGAGCACGCCGGGATCGTCAACGGTGATCTCAATTTCGAGATGGCCCAGATTCGGGCGATGGTAGCGTTCGATGATGTGCAGCTGGTCCGAGTGCGGATGCGATTCCACATCGAGCCAGACTCGCGGGTCGAAGGCCACGCGATCCACCACGAGTGTATCGCCGTCCCAACTGCCGACGGAGTGCCCGTACCAAGCCGGGTTAGGGTCGCTCGGATGGCCGCGGCCGTCGAGATAAATCTGATGGAAGCCGGGACTTTCGTCATCCGATATATAAATCAGAAAATCCTTGCTCTGGACGAACTCCCACAGCGGACCGTTGCGCAATGCGGCAGAGGGCAGGCAGCGAGCTTGCGGGCTGTCCTTGGAGTTGGCATCCAGGCGCTGTTTCTGGATCGCAATCGCGGCGGGGAGAAACTCCGGCTTGCCGGGATCCACGGTATCGGGATTCCACCAGACGCCGGAAAGATCGGGTTTGCCACCATAAGTGCGGGGCGTTGCGCCGGACGGCGGATGGTGGCTCCGGTCGTCCGCAGTGATCCTCAACCGATCTTCGCCCAGCGTGTTGAGCTGCGTGGTGTCGCCTAAGCGGATGTCGAGCTTCAAGGCCAGCGACGCTTTGACGATGACGCCTTTCATCACGAATGGTTTCAGACCGGGCGCGGACGCGGCGACGTAATACGTACCGGGCGGCAGGTCTTTCAGGATGTACTGGCCCGCGGGGGAAGTAGTGGCTTTAAAAACGGCGTGCGAAACTGCGTTCTCGGCGAGCACCTCATTTTTGCCGATGGGGTCGCCGCTCGAGTCGAAGAGCGTGCCGTGAATAGCGCCGGCGCCAGCTGGCGCTGTATTTTGCGCGAAGGCTGTCATGGCGGCCAGGCTGAGAATCAAGGCGAGTTTCATCGCAAGCTTTATTTTCTACTAAAGCGAAGGGAAGCTGAGCGGGGTTGGATTGAGGAGGGTTGGGCTGGCCGCAACCGGAAAGCTACGGCCAACCCGAAACGGACCCTAGAATAGGAACTTCACACCGAACTGGATAATACGTGGATTCGTCGCGGCGCTTTGAATTACGTCAAACGTGCTGCCCAACGTGTTTTGCGTGGTCACCGGATTGTTGAATTGCGCGTGATTGAACAAATTGAAGAATTCAGCGCGGAACAGGATCTGTTTTTTCTCCGTGATGTACGTCACCTTCTGCACGGAGAAATCAAAGTTCACTTGGCCGGGTCCGAGAATAACGCCAATGCCGGAGTTGCCGAACAACGTGGAGCCGTCCGTGGAATACGGCGCTACCGGCGGGGCGCAGAATGCGCTGGTGTTGAAATAACCGGGACCGCCGCTGTTGCCGCCGAGCCGGTTGGTCATGGAGCCAGTGGTCCCGATCTGCCCATAGGTCACTCCGGGGCATAGTTGAGAGGTGCTGCTGCCGCCCTCACCGCTGCCCGGATTTGCTCCGCCGTAGTACGCCGTCCCGCCAGCAGTATTGGTAAACGTGAGCGGAGTGCCGTTTTGCACAATGGTGGTTCCCGAAACAGACCAACCTTTGGCCACAACACCGAGCGCGCCGTTCGGGTTTCCGAACGGAAGCAAGTAGTTATAGCTAAGAACGAACCGCAGCGGATGCGAGAACGCCGCCGGACCCATCTGCTGCGCCAGGTTGTCCGCGTTGTTGGAGTTCGTTTGTCCGTCACCGACGCAGCCAATCGCACAATTCTGGAGGTCGGTAAGGTCCTTGCTCCAGGTGAAGGCAGCCTGCATGTTCAACCCATGCGAAAATTGCTTCCGCACCGTGGCCTGGAGGCTATTGTAGTTGTAGACCGCATCGTATGCGGTGCCCTGCACGCCGATCGGCTGGTAACCGAGGTAAGGCACGCGGTACACGGCGTTGAGTTCGGTGTTCGTAGTTACACCGTTAATCGGATTGGTGGGGCTCGCCAATTGCGCCAGGTTGTAGTTGTGGTTGTAGTTGGCTTGGTTGATACCGCTGGATCCCACGTAGCCGAGTTCCAGCACCCACTGCGGCAGGAACTCGTATTGGAAGCCGAAGTTGTATTGCCGCGTAAGCGGGGTGTGGATGGTTTCGTAGAACGGCGTGTTCAAACTGGAGTTTGCGCCCGTCGCCGGATCGAAATAGCGGGGTGAGAAGCCGAGCGCATTCGACGGGAACGGGTTGGCTAGGCTGTACGGCACAGCGCCAGGACCGCTGTAGTCCAAAGTAAGCGCGTAAGGATCGCCCTGTTCGACGGCATGCACGAACTTGCTGCTGCCGACGCGATCATAGAACAGGCCAGCACCACCGCGTATCACGAGCTTGCCTTTATTCAAGGGCTGCCAGGCAAATCCAATGCGCGGGCCAAAGTTGCTCAACGGGACCGAATTTTTGGTCGGGAAGTCGCTGCTTGTGGTAGTGACTCCCGCAGGCGGCGCTCCGTAGTGAGAGGCAAAATTGGCAGGCACCACATATCCAATGAGGCTGGTGCCGGACGCTTGTGGCGTGGTGGGCGGTGTAACCCCTTGCATCAGAGTTGGCCAGACATTGGTCAGATTTCCAAAAGCGTCGCCAAACGCGCCGTCATATTCCCAGCGAACGCCGACGTTCACCGTCAGCTTCGAGCTAACCTTCCAGTCGTCCTGAACGAACGCGTTCATGTCGTGCTCGCGGTAACCGTGAATGATTCCGTTCGACCCGCTGCGTACGCAGAAGAGGCATTCAAACCAAGTGCCCAAAGGTGCTCCGGTGGTTCCCGTTGAGTAGTTACTGAAGCAACTGGGATCGCCACATCCCGGCCGCCCAATCAGGAAGTCGTTAAACCCTGGCGTAAACAGAAAACCGCGGAGCAAAGAAGCGAAGGAAAGATTCCACTGCAGCCATTCATATTCGAATCCAGCTCGAATGGTGTGCTTCCCATGGGACCAGGAAACCTGGTCGCCATACTGAATTTGAGTAGCCGGTCCAACATAGGGAGCCAGCGTGCCGCCAATGTTGTAGGCGCCGACGATCACCATAACCGGCGGAAGAGTTTCCTGCGGAACGATACCCGTGATACCCACCTGCTGGTTGGTATACGGCGCGGTGTCGTGCCCATTCGCGATGTTGCGCTCGACAGACCCGTGCAGTTCATTGATGAATGTGTTGGTGATTAACGTGGTCAGCTTCACCGACGAATCTGTGTTGGCGTAGTAGCTGCTGCTTGGAGTTCCGGGAATGCTCGATATGCTGAACGGCGTTTGCTGCGGATCTTCCGTGAAGAAGTAGCGCATCGCCAGAGTGTTCTTACTGTTGATCAGATAGTCAGCGTTGGCCAGATACTGATCGCCGGTGTACTTGGATGGAATGCTCAAGTCGACCTGCTGGAAGCCTCCGGTGGTGGAACCCGGCAGATAATACTGGCCGTTGGGAAGCTTCACATTGAGGATATTCAGCGCCGTTTGGCTGATGTTGGCGCCGGAGCAGTCCATCTGGATTTCGTCTATGCCCGACGCGTTCCCTGGAGCAAAGGCTCCGAAGCCCG
>JBEKLB010000426.1:0-5840 GCA_050010415.1 Bryobacteraceae bacterium
CTTTTCCGCGAGCTTCTTGAGGATGCGGGTGAGTGGAGTGACTCCGTCGCCTGGAATGACTCGCGTTGTCAGATCCAGCATCTCTCGCGGCATATCGGGAACATCCTGAAAGTGCACGTGAGCGATTTCTCCGGGTTGAATCGAATCCAAATCCTCCAGCTTGTTGAGGCCGGACCAGAAGTGGTAGCAGTCGAACATGGGTGAGAGGTTGGGATGCGCCGCCGCGCGCGTCATTTTGGCCAGGGTCGGCAAGGTGGAAATAAATGTGGAGGTGCGCACGAATTCGATCCTGAGCGACACGTTGTACTGCTTGGCGATCTCACCGGCTTCATGCATGTTGGCGGGGCAGGTTTTGTAGTCGTCCTCGGTGAACTTGCGCGTCGCGACCGTGGTCGCATAAACGTTCTTTAGTCCCAATGTTGCAAACATCTCGCAACGTTTCTTGAGATTGTCGATGGAGGCAGTTCGATTGGGATTCGGCTCCCATAGACCAGCCACTCCGGTGGCTCCCTGAACGGCGGTCAATCCCAGGTCTGTCAGCACCCGGCGGGCGGCTGGCAGGTCCTCGGTTTTCAGAAAATCATCCAGCAGATTATTGGTGATTTCTACGTCCTTGATCCCGGCACGAGACCAGCCTTCGAGCGACTTGCGATACCCCGCTGCGGCGGACGTGTTCTGGTGCATGGCGAGCGTCATCTTTTTCTTGGGGGCTGCGGCAAGAACGGTACCCGTCAAAGCCGCGGGAGCCATCAGCATCGTTCTTCTGGAAAGTGTGTTCATGGGCCTTTTCATCCTTCATCAAGTCTTGTTCTCGCTCCAAGGGAAGGCGCGCAACGCCTCTTATGATATATGGGGAAGGGAGAGATTGGGTAGATTGACGCAAAAATCAGCCGCGAGATCCGCCTTCCTCTGCCTGGGATTGACGCTGCTGTCGCTTTCCCCTTTGCTTTACGCTGCCGGCGGAGGCAGCATCTCAGGAACGGTGAAAGACCACAGCGGTGCGGTGATTCCGAAAGCGTCGGTAACCGCAACCAACCGGGACACAGGCGTCCGGCAGACCGTTGCGACTAACACTTCCGGGGTGTACTCTTTCCCCGGCTTGGCGGTTGGCCGCTACGATGTCGACATCCTGGTCGCCGGTTTCAAGCTCTATCGGCGGGCGAACATCACCGTCGACGTCAACAGCGCTCTGCTAGTGGACGCGGTGCTCGAATTGGGCGAAAGCTCCGAAGTGGTGATCGTCAAAGAATCGCTGGCGACGGTGGACGCGTCGAGCACTCAACTGGGCGACGTCATCACCGCTGCCAACGTAACGGCTGTTCCGCTCAACGGACGCAGCTATACCGATCTGTTGGCCCTGCAGCCGGGTGTGGTACCCATCACGACCATCACATCCCTCACCGTTCAGGGGCTCGGCCAGAGCGTGTTTCCTCCCTCCGGCGGTTTGAACCCCGGAACGCTCTCGATCAATGGCCAAAGGGAGTCTGCCAACGGCTTCACCATCAATGGCGCCGATGCCGAGGAGACCGGCAGCCTGGCCGCCGCCATTGTTCCCAATCTCGATTCGATCGGCGAGTTCCGAATCCTGTCCGACAATTTCGACGCCGAGTATGGGAAATATACGGGAGGCCAGATCAACGTCATCACGAAATCCGGAACCAACCAATTTCATGGCGACGCTTTCGAGTTCCTGCGCAACACCGATCTCGACGCGCGCAATTTTTTCTCTCCCACTCGCGGCGCCTTTATTCAAAATCAGTTCGGGGGCACGGTTGGCGGCCCCCTCGTGAAGAACAAAGTGTTTTTCTTCTCGGACTACCAAGGCACGCGGCAGATTCAGGGGGCGGACACCGGGCTGATCCCGGTACCTTCGTTACAAGATCGCTCCGGCAATTTGTCCGATCAGGCCAGTTCGCTGACAGGCACGGTGAGCGGCCCTTATTGGGCCAATCTACTGTCGCAAAAACTCGGCTATCCTGTTACTTCGGGAGAGCCTTATTACACGGCAGGATGCAACAGCCCAGCGCAGTGCGTCCTTCCGAACGCAACGGTACCCAAGACCGCGTGGTCCCTTCCAGCCGTCAATTTGCTGAACTATATCCCGGCCCCGAATCTGCCCGGAAATGTTTTCTCCACGTCGGCTTACAACGAGATTCTCCACGACGAAAAGATTGGGGAGCGCGTGGATGCCAACACTCGCTGGGGCACAATCTTCGCTTACTACTCGCTCGATAACTACACGGAGAACAATCCGTACCCCACTGCGCAGGGAGGGGCCAACGTTCCTGGGTTCAACGCGCTGAACACGGGCCGCGCTCAACTGGCCGTGTTGGGCTACACCAAGACGCTCGGGGCCAGCGCCGTAAACGATTTTCGGATCAGTTATACTCGCGACGCAAACGATCTCGGCAAGCCGGTTGGCGGGCTGGGCGTCAGCCTGGCGTCGCAGGGCTTTGTGACCGGAGCAGGAACGTTAGGCATTGTCCCCTTGGCCCCTGGAAATCAGGGCGTAGAAAATGTCTTCTTCAACAATTTCACCATCGGGTCCGATCCCGATCGTTTTTATCAGATTAACAATGGCTACGAGCTGGACGACAATTTTTCCAAAGTCGTGGGTGCTCACAGCATCAAAGCCGGGGCCCATTTGGACTTCGACCAGATCAACACGCATCCTTACGCCGATCTGAATGGGAGCTTCAATTTCTACGGCACCGAGACCGGTGTCGACTTCGCGGATTTCCTGCTGGGCATCGCGAGCCAATACACGCAGAACGATCTCAGACCGTTCTACGGCCGTAACAAGTACGTTGGCCTTTACGTGCAGGACAGTTGGCGCGTCGCGAAAAACCTCACGCTGAATTACGGTCTGCGTTGGGATCGGATCGAGCCCTGGTATGAAAAATACAATAACAACATCACTCTGGTGCCCGGAGAACAGTCTGTAGTTTTCCCGAGCGCTCCTACCGGCATCGTCTACCCCGGAGATCCAGGGATCTCGCGCACGCTGGCCCCTCCCGGCAACAAGGACTTCGCGCCTCGCGTGGGTTTGGCTTACTCGCCCACTGCGGGGCGGGATTCATTGCCCGGAAAAATCCTGGGAGGTCCGGGGAAGACCAGCATCCGAGCCGGATTCGGCATCTATTATGCGGCCATTCAGGGAGAAACCCTGGGATTGATCAGCGACAATGCACCGTATGGATTCACATACACCAGTCCCGCTCCGCCGTTGTTTACCACTCCCTTTGTCGACGCCGCCACCGGCAACGTAGAAGGCCAGCGGTTCCCGGCGCAATTAGCGCCATTAAATGTATCCAAGAGCAATCCAGATCCAAGTCTCGACTTTTCCCAATTCGAGCCGATCAGCGCAACGCCAGGATACAAACCTACCAACACGATTCCCTACACCGAGTCGTACATGCTGTCCCTCGAGCGGCAGATTGGAAACAGTACTCTCATCAGCCTGAGTTACGTGGGAAACCAGGCTCATCATCTGCTCGTGCTGGAGGAAGCCAATCCGGGCAACCCTGCCCTGTGCCTCAGCCTGAGCCAGCCAAGCGAAGTGGCGCCCGGTTCCGCCACCTGCGGTCCGTTTGGCGAAAGCACTCAATACACCACTGCATCCGGGACAGTAATCAACGGAACACGGGGGCCTTTGGGGCCGGCCTTCGGCAGCGTCAGCTATCAGACCAGCATCGGCAATTCCAATTACAACGCGCTCGAAGCCAGCCTGCATCACACCAGCGGGCGAGTGCAGTTGTTCGTCAGCTACACCTACGGCAAATCCATCGACCAGGCTTCGAACTTAGGCGATCAGGTGGATCCGTTCAACCCGAACCTCAGCCGTGGGCTCTCGTCCTTCGACATGCGGCAAAACTTTGTGGCCAGCTATACCTACTCCATCCCTTTCGAGCACCTGTTTCACGCCGACAACCGCTGGACCAAAGGTTGGTCCGTTTCCGGAATCACTCGCTTCAGCAGCGGCCTTCCGGTGACCTTCTACAACTACGAAGACACTTCTCTGCTTGGAACGCAGGGCAACGGCATCAACAATCTGGCTGTGGATGAACTGGAATATACCAGCGGTGCTCTCGATTTGAATCACAACCCTCGCAATGGAAAACCGTACTTCAACACGTCGCTCTTCAGTCTGCCGCCGCTCGGCTCAGTTGGCAACAGCGGCCGCCGGTTGTTCTCCGGGCCGGGAGTCGACAATTACGATTTGACGGTGCAGAAGAGCTGGAAGCTCACCGAATCGAAATCTCTCCAAATTCGCCTAGAGGGTTTCAACGCGTTCAACCACGCGCAGTTTTACGGCCCAGGCTCGGTGGATGGAAACATCAGCAGCGGCACCTTTGGCCAAGTGGTGAGCGCCGCCGCTCCGCGATTGCTCCAGATCGCGATGAAGCTGGTTTTTTGACGCCCTACACGTATTCGAGCAGGGCCATGAAGCCGAAATCCATGTGCAACTGCTGATGGCAGTGGAACAGAGTGAGACCGGGATTGTCGGCGACGAAATCGATCTCCATCTCCTGATAGCCGCCAACCATGACGACATCTTTCATCACACCCGACGTCGCCTGCCCGGCCACGCGCGTCAGTTCGAAACTATGGCGGTGAAGGTGAATGGGATGGATATCGTCGCTGGCATTGCGCATGCGGACCCGGTACCGCTTGCCTTTACTTACGCGAAACATGGGCTGCATATGCTGGTCATCGAACGCCACACCGTTGATGGTCCAGCGATTGAATCCGTCCTCGGCCGCGTTTTGTTTCGCAAAGGTCATGTCGAAAACTTGATCGGGCTGAGGTACCGCCGCTCCCGCGTTTCCGAAATGGGCGTAGTTCCAGGGAAACGGCTTGGGAGCAATCCACCGCGGCTTGCCCTTCTCGCCGGCGTATTCGATCACGATACCCATGCCGTGCTCCCGGTCGTCGTTCGCCATGTCGCCCATGGTCCAAATACCCGGGTGATTCATCTCGACCAGCGCCGAGATTCGCTCGGCCGTTCCCAGCCAAAGGCCTGGCACGGTCACCGGCTTGGGGATTGGGTTGCCATCCAACGCAACCACCGTGAAGCTGTGTCCCGGTAACGCCAGACTGCGGATTTCGGTGGCGCTTCCGTTCAGCACGTGGAAAAGCACGCGTTCGCCGGACTTCACGCGGATCGGTTCGCCGCTTCCCAACATGCGGCCGTTGATGGTGAAGGAACCGTACCCGACCTCGAATCCATGCGGCATGCCTTTGGCGAGCGAAGCCTGCATGGCGCTTTCGCCCGAATCTTTCAAGTCCTTGACGGTTGCCGCCGGCGACAGAAAGTTCATGTCCATGTCGCCGCCCCGGCTCAACGTTGGTTCAAATTCCTTCAGCACGAGGAACACTTCGCGATCATAATTGCCGCGATTGTTCTTCGGTTCGATATATACGGGACCCACCAGACCCGTGTATTGTCCCGAGCTCAGATTCGGTCCGGCATGGACGTGGCTGTGGTAGAAGTTGTAGCCCGCCGGCCTGGGAACGAACCGGATGCGGCGGCTGCCCCGCGCGGGAATGAACGGAGTGCCCTCCTCGGCGGCGCCATCCACGTCAGTGGAAACGAACTGCCCGTGCCAATGCAGTTGCTCGGGCGTGTCGGTCTGATTGTGGATGTCGATGGTGACCGCGCGCCCTTCCTGGAAGCGGAGCAGCGGACCGGGGAATTGGCCGTTGTAGGTGGCAGTAGAGAGAATGCGATTGGGCGCCAGTTCCACCGGCTTTACGGCGATGGTGAGCGTGTAGTCCGCCGGGCCGGATTCGAGAGCGGCCTCTTTCGGTTGGGATGCCGCGGGCTGCTTGCAGCCAAC
>JBEKLB010000427.1:0-5820 GCA_050010415.1 Bryobacteraceae bacterium
GGCCTTGCTCCACCAGTACAGGATCGCCTTGATAGCTCGCCAGCACGTTGGCGCTCTGGCCCACGCGCCGAATAATGGGAGCGCGGATAAACACCGCCTCCAATTCGCCGTCCATTCCCTTCGGTGACAGCCGGGCGATTCGGCTGTCGAGCTGGCGGCCGTACGCGTTGCGCTCCACTTCGATATCCATCAGCCCGAGCGATGCTTGCGGCGGATTTGCGACATCCTTGGCCAACAGGATGGCTCCCGCGCAGGTTCCAAAGATCGGATGATCCTTGCCAAACTCGCGCAATGGATCGAGCAGGTTTTCTTCCTTAATGAGCTTCAGCATGGTGGTGCTCTCGCCACCCGGGATAATCAGCCCCTGCACGGTTTTCAGATCCGCGGCCGATCGCACTTCCACCACCTCCGCGCCGGCTCGAGTGAGAGCCCGCTGATGCGCCTCGAAATCTCCCTGAAGGGCAAGAACACCAACCCGTTTCACTACCAGCCCCGTGTTTGCAGCAGCTCGGACTCGGGCAACTTGGCGATATCGAGACCGAACATTGCCGTCCCCAGCTCTTCACTCGCCTCGAGCAACTTCACCGGGTCGTTGTAATACGTTGCCGCCTTTACGATGGCCCGGGCGCGCGCTTCCGGATCGGACGATTTGAAGATTCCCGATCCGACGAATACAGCCTCGGCCCCCAACTGCATCACCAGTGCCGCGTCGGCGGGCGTCGCGATGCCACCGGCCGAGAAGTTGGGCACCGGCAGCTTGCCGTGCTCGGCCACCCACTCGATCAGTTCCAGCGGCGCCTGATGCTTCTTCGATTCTGCCACCAGCTCTTCGTGTCCCAGCACCGTGAGCTGCTTCATTTCCTTGACGATGGTGCGAATATGGCGCACCGCCTCCACAATGTTGCCCGACCCCGCTTCGCCTTTGGTGCGAATCATGGCCGCGCCCTCGGCAATCCGGCGCAGCGCTTCACCCAGGTTGCGCGCCCCGCATACGAACGGAACCTTGTAGCCGCGCTTGTCGATGTGGTGCTCTTCGTCGGCCGGCGTCAGCACTTCGCTTTCGTCGATGTAGTCCACTCCCAGCGCTTCCAAAATCCGGGCCTCCGTGAAGTGTCCGATGCGCGCCTTGGCCATCACCGGAATACTCACCTGGTGCATGATCTCGCGCATCTTGCTGATGGATGCCATGCGCGCTACCCCGCCCTCTTTGCGAATGTCGGACGGCACGCGCTCCAGCGCCATTACCGCGCATGCGCCGGCTTTCTCGGCGATGACGGCCTGCTCGGCGTTGGTGACATCCATGATCACGCCGCCCTTCAACATCTGGGCCAGGCCGACCTTCAAACGAAATGTTTCATCCATGTACATAGGGAGCTCCTTGATTGGGGATTCGGGATTGGGGCCTGGCACGCTTGTCATACCAGAGCCGCGACCTCGGTAGGCGAGGCGGTGTGGTGCGCACGACTAAGCGCCTCGGAAAAGATTCGGCCCAATACGGCCAGGCCGGAACGAATTTCTTCCGGCGTCATTCCGGCAAAACTGATGCGCAGACCGTTCGGTTGCGGACGCGACACCGCGAAATACCTTCCGGGCAAATACGTGACGCCTTCGCGTTCCGCTTGCGGCAACAAGCCGGCCGCGTCCAGTTGCTCGGGCAGCTCAATCCACAAGCTCATGCCGCCGCGCGGCCGGGTATACTTCGCGCCTGACGGCAAATATTTCTCACAAGCGGAGAGCGCCGCTTCCAAACGCTCACGTCCCGCCACCAGCATGCGCCGCCGGTGCCGCTCCAGCCGTCCGGATTCCGCGAAGCGCAACAGCACGGCTTGCGAGAGCTGATCGGTGTGCAGATCGCTCCACTGCTTGGCTTCGGTCAGCTTTTCGATCAGCGCGCGCCGCGCCACCACCCAACCGACGCGCAATCCCGGAAACGCCACTTTCGAGAAACTGCGCAACAAAATGGTATCGCCCGTTTCGTCCAGCAGCTTCATGGAAGCGAGCGGCTCACCTTCGTAGCACAGCGGGCCATAAATATCGTTCTCGATCACCACCACGCCGGCGGCCTGGGTAATTCGCAACAACGCCTGGCGGCGGGTGAGCGGCATCGTAGCGCCGGTCGGATTTTGAAAATTGGGCGTCACGCACAACAGCCCCGGCCGTTCCCGCGCGATGATTCTTTCCAGGCTTTCTAAATCCAGGCCATCGCGCCCCACGGGAACCCCGATCAGCCTGGCGCCGGCTCGCTCGAACACGCTGCGCACTCCCAGATACACCGGATCTTCGATCAGCACCGTCGCGCCCTGACCAATGGTCCGTTGCAAGAGATCGAACGCCTGCTGGCAACCGCTGGTAATTAAGATATCGTCCGATTCGCGCGCCGTGCCTTCCGCCCGCGCTTCTTCGAGCAGATAGCGGCGCAGCGGCGCATAGCCGGCAGGCGTTCCCAATTGCAAGATCGACGCGGCATCGTCACTCGCGATCACCTCGGCGCAGCTCTTGCGAAACTCGTCGAGTGGAAATAGCAATTCCGAAGGCCGTGATCGCGAGAAACTAGCCGCCGCCGGCGGAGCGGTCACAAAACTACCGCGCCCAACCTGACCGGTGATCAGCCCTTCCGATTCCAGCAGCGCATAGGCTGCGGACACCGTAGTCCGATTGAGTCCCAGCTGACCAGCCAATTCGCGAGTGGCTGGCAAGCGGCTGCCTTTTGCTAATGCGCCAGACTCAATCATCTCTTTCATCTGCGCATGCAGCTGCCTGAAAAGAGGTGACTTATTGTCTGGATATAATGGACTGAGCGGAAGCATGCCAATACGGTAAAATCATATCATATTGGCCGGCGACTTTTCTAGAGGGACCGATAATATGCAATCAGATCCAGCGGCGGCGGCGTGTGATCCATGGCGCGCAGGAAGCCAGAAATCTGTCCGCGATGGTGCGTCCCGTGGTTTACCAGATGCAAGAGAATCTGCCACACCGGCTGCGAATAGGGGCGCCCCTTCATATCGCTATAAGCGATCGTCCGCAGGGCATCGTCATCGCTAAAATCGCGCAGCCACAACTTCCATCGCTGGTGCAGGGCCGGCCATTCGTTTTGCAGCAAAGCCAAGTCGCGATCCTCGGGATCGATGAACGTCGCCCTCGGTTCAGCCAGCACTCGTGTGAGCCAAATGCGATCGGCCGCATAAATGTGAGCCAGCGTGTCAAGAACGGTTTTGTCGGCGGTCTTAAAATCGCGCGTGAGTTCCTCGTGCGAGAGCTTGGCGGCGGCATCCAGCAAGCGCTGGGTGGCCCAGGCAGAATAATCGAGCTGCAGTCGAAGAGTGTCGACGGAGACAGGCATCCTTCGATTATGCCCTGATTGTGCCCTGGAGATGCGAGCGTGTCCGGCACACCGCGGCGGGGCGGACGCTCCCTAATCCGTCCGTAAGGGGAGGGCGCGTACTGTGGCGTGCGCACTCTTGCGCGCCGCGTTCACACTCGTGGGGTGACCCCCTCTGGTGAGACAGTTTGAAAGTGTCACACCTACCTCGTGTGAACGATTTCTGTGTTGGCACGATTCCCAACACGGCACGCAGGAGTGCCTGCGCCACGCAATGCTCGCACCGATAAGATGCCTGTGGGCCAACCATTCCAGAACCCGTTGTGATTGGCTCTCCAGCCGAACTGCCCGGAGACTAAGCTCGCTGAACGCGAGTCGCCTGGCTCAGTGCGTCATGGCGTAAACGATATAGTTCACGCCGATCCGAATCCCGAGCGCGGAATACTTTTCCGGATACTTGGGATTGTCGGCGTGCTCCCAGGAATCGCCCAGATCCATGTCGTGGCAGATGGCCACCATCAGCCGGCCCTTGTCGTCGTAGATGCCCCGCCAATGCGGCTCGAAGCCGTCTTTCTCCGGTATGCGGTGCGTGTAGAGAACCTGCTCGCCGGGCACCTGGTAGCGATCGTCGAGATCGAAGATGGTATGAAAAATCGCGCTGCCGTTCTCAATGTCCACAATCGGCCGGTCCGGAAACACGCGGTTCATGCCGGAGATGAAGATATTCCATTCGTCGCTGCCGTGAAAATCGTCGCACATGAAGAATCCACCGCGCAGCAGGAAATCGCGCAGCTTGGCGGCCTGCGCGTCGGTCAGATCCCAGTGCCCTACTTCGACACCGTAGAGCCAGGGCCAGTTGTAAACTTCGTCGCCGTCGCGCAAATCCACCGGCTCTTCCACGGACCGGGTCTGGATGCGCGTGAGCCGCCGCACCGCCTCCGAAAGATGGCGATCCGAGCGCGGATAGTCGATGGTCCAATCGCCGCGGCCGTTCCACCAGTCGGCGTGATAGGGCCGCGGATACTCGCCGGCGTAAAAACGGTGCTGGGAAGGATACATCAGACGCGCGAAGGTCCATTCGCCGGGAACTTTCCAGTCCGAAGGCAGAGGAAAGTTTTCGTACTCGTAGCCTGGATACTCACGGAAGGGACGCTGGGCGAACGCCGCGCAGATCAGGATGGAAGCGGCCACGGCGCAAGCCAGCAGGAAACGCAAACGGACGAAGTTGCACATCGATGCGGTTGATTCCAGAATGCCACACTCGGTCGCCACGCTCGGTTCCGATCAAAATTACAAAAAAGCGCTTTACACGAATACCGGGCGTGGGATATCGTGTTACTGGGAAAAGCATCCCATCTCAGCGAAAGGAGGCCCATTTATGTCTGACAACGGAAGCCATCGACAGCGCGAACGGCAGATCGATACCGAATCAGCCGAGCCTCCCTCTCTTCGAGAGATTCCTCTCTCTTGAAGACCTCGCTCGCCTGATTCGATAACCCTCGCTATCCGCGCTCCGCCATGCTTGCACGCGATGATTTGGGACCAGTGTGTCTCAAAGGAAAGGAGGTGAGATTCCATGCGGATGAAAATATTGAAAGCCGTTCGCGCCGTGGCGAACGAGATCCAGGTATTGCTTCAAGTGCGCCTGCCGATGGGCGCGGCGAATGGGCTCCGCACCCGCTCGAAACGCAACTAACTCGCGACGTCGTTTGCCGGCGTTCGGAACCTTTCGCGGAATGCTCCGTCTAACCCTCCAACGACCCGGAGGTGTGGTTGTGACCGGACTGCTGCGGGATCTGCGTTACGGCGTCCGAACGCTGAGTAAAAGCCCGGCCTTCACCCTAGTGTCACTCGCGACGCTGGCGCTTGGGATCGGCGCGAATACGGCCATCTTCAGCTTCGTCAACGGCGTGCTCTTGCAGCCGCTTCCTTACGCGGACGCGAGTCGAATTGTGATGGTCCTGGAGAAACCGCCGTTCGGCGATCGCAACGGGATTTCGACCCTCAACTACCTGGACTGGCGCCATCAGAATTCGGTCTTCGAATACATGACGCCGATGGGCCAAGGGCAGGTAACGCTTACGGGAACAAGCGAACCGGTTCAATTGCGCAGCGCGTCGGTGGCTCCCGACTATTTCCACGTGTTCGGAACTCGGGCCGCGCTCGGCCGCACCTTCGCCGCTGACGAGGATCAGCCCGGTAAAGCGCACGTGGTCATCCTGAGCCATGCCATTTGGGAATCGCAATTCGGGGCAGATCCGAAGTTGCTGGGCACAACCATCCGCCTGGATGGCGAGCCTTACACAGTGATCGGCATCCTTGCCGAAGGTGGATCGTTCGATCGTTTGTGGGCACAGATCTATAAGCCGCTCCTGTTCAAGCCCGAGCACATGACTCGCAATTTCCACTGGCTGCTCTCTTTCGCCAAACTCAAGCCAGGCGTCAGTCTAGAGGCCGCGCGCAAACAAATGGACGCGATCGGCGGGCGGATCGCGCAC
>JBEKLB010000428.1:0-5806 GCA_050010415.1 Bryobacteraceae bacterium
TAGTTTCTAGCGGAAATCTCAAAAAAGCGCCGGCGCAAATATTCCAATAATCCTGCCGAGCCACCATCCCTCCTATCCTTCAGTTGGCAGAAAACGAACGGAATGACTTGGTGATACTCGCAGAGTCTTGCAAAGGCTTGCCACTCCGTCTTGCCGGGCGGCCAGTCGATATAGCCGGTCTCTCTTCGCAAGAAATGGAGCAGAGTCGGGATTTGACGTCTAAGCTGATTCGCTTGAGCGGCTGGCATACGCGCTCACCCCAACTCCGCCACTCGATGCCTCAAAATGAGATCTGACAGCGCGTTGGCGGTTTCAGAAAGCGAACCGGGAATTAAGCTGAAACAAGCCGCAGAGCTCGATACCCTGACCAGCACATCGAGAGCTTCCGAGTCGGAGAGTGGCCCTTGTCCTGTCTCGCTGAGAAGACGAGCTGCCATCTCGGATTGTGAAACTGGTTTGAAGTACGGGCGTTCTGCCCGCGGCGCCGCAATGTAGATCAACAAAGCTGCTCTACATCGCGGGATGGGCTGGCTGTTAAGGTCAACGGGGGCAATGAAGGAGATGCGCTTCCACGATTCGGGAAGTCGGACGCCGTCGGCTTCGAGGAGCTGAACGCTTCGCCGATCGAGATGGACACAACGCGGAATCGGATGAATCTCCAGGGTCTTTGGGTCAATGAAGGCGACATCATCGGTCGCGAGCGTGAAGCCTCGCCGACTCAGGGCGACGCTCAACGTGCTCTTACCGGCCCCTGACGGTCCAACTAGTAACACGGACGAATCACCGAAATACAGCGTGGCCGCGTGAAGGGCGATCAACCGGGGCTGGGAACGGATAACGGATTCGCAGAGAGCCGACTCGAAATTCCAAAGGGCACTGCGCAAATCCGACACTGTGCCGGACTTTTCTTGAAGTCTCCAGTGAAATCCACCGTTCTCACGTCGGAAGACGGCATCAACCCCGATATCGGTGAGGTCCTGGCTTACAAATTGACGGTAGAGCCTGACGATCGAATCACTCGATTGCTTATCGTTCGTTCGGAGCACGAAGGAGAAGCCGTGCACGCAAAAGGAGTCGTCGGCGGCGGGTTGTTGTCGCGGAGCAACGCTCACTGGAACGAAGAATGCCTCTCCACGAACCCATGCCGCTCCAGCAACGCCAGAAATTCCCGCGCGTCATGATCGATCTGCAATCGCTCGGCTTCGTAGATCACCACCAGATCGTCGACAATTTGGTCGATCGTGTGATTACCATCGCACAACTTCCAAATCCTCGCAGCAGACTCGCTCACCGGGATCGTCGTGCGACTCCGCCGATCAAAAAGCAAAAAACTTTGATCCGGCAGACCGTGGGCTTCAACGTCGCTTCGCCGAACCACAACACTTATCCCGGCGAGTGGAGGTGCTGACGCTCGCTGCTCCGAGCCCATCCAGCGTTCTCCCTACTCCGTCGTTTCGGTACCACCGCCGCTTGCTGCGAGAGCCGGCCGCTCAGAAGCAGCGATCACGGCAAACGCGATCGGAGCGACATAGGCGATCTTCTTGGCGAGCGATCGTCGCGAAAGTGCCTCAACTTCTTGCTCTAGGGGTTTGTTATTGTCAGTCACGGCCGATTGACTACCTTTCTGGCGCCAGATGGCAACCAAGGACTAGGACTAGGCCACATTCTAGTCCACTTCGCTAGATGCAGCAAGCTTTTTTCTTGTCTCTTTCGCTTAGGCTGCGATCGCGCGGAGGCGGCAAATAATTTTCATGAGCAAAGCGACCTTCCAACGGTACAGAACCACACCCACACTTGTTCCTAATGTATTTGTGATGATGTCCGTCATGCCAGAGTCTCGAGTTGGAAGATAGGCTTGCAGAACTTCGATTGTCACGCTCACGGCTGCGCCGAGAATGACGGTGACCAGCGCCGGTCGGCTGATCTTTCCTGCCAAAGTCAGGTAGGCACAAAAGAAGAAGCCAAGAGGAATGAAGCCTCCAATGTTGATTCCCACGTTCTTCCAATAGCTCCAGCGACGATTAAATTCCTTCCAAGGCGGTTCCAGGAACTTCTCGTGCAGGATCTGGTATCGCTCCGGGATTTGAATGTCAGCTCCCGAACCGGCGTTATTGTGAACTATGCGACCCTGTCGCTCATCGAAGAGATAGAGGGCAAGAACGTGTTCATTCTGGTGAAGGTCAGGCCGTCCCTGCCTTGTCCAGGTTTCGTAGTGCCGAGAGACTTCGATTGCGGAAAGCTCGTCTTCGTAGAATGCGAGTCCGCGTAATCGACCGGACCAGCTATCGTTTACAACAGGCGAGGTGCCGAGGACGAGTCGTCCCGTAAAGTCACTTGCCGAGAGCCGGAATTGTGGAATCGCTCTTACGAAAGAGCCATCGACGTATAATTTTGTTCCTTCGGTCCCGGACGTGATTGCAATGAATCGCATCTTTCTCTCACGAAAAATGTCGTCAATGTATACCACCCTTGGTACTATCGCTCGAATGTGTTCATTCTGAGATCGAAGGTTCAATGCCAGATCGGTATCGGATTGGCGCAGAGAGAATCGTAGCCGGGGATCCTCGGGCGTAAAGAACGCGAGGATGGTGCTGGAGTCGTCAACGACGCCCGGCTGCAACCATGTTTCAATGCTGACGGATGTTCCGTCTCCCAAATTTGAAGTGCCTAGTGGGCCCGAGGTAAACGCGGTTCCGTGACGGCCGAAAAGAAGTCCATTCGTATCTGCAAGCCACGCGATCTGATTCGTTGGGGAATGGAAGGGCCAAAGCCCCGCTACCCAGATGCCGCACAAAACAAGGATACAGATCAGGGCGAGGATCCTCAGTTCAAACGACCTGTGCTTCGGTTCGATCACGGCTTTGTCCTAATGCTTCCAGCGGTTAGCAAAGGCCCGGCCCGTTAGTCCAGGCAGGGTTCAACCCGCACGAACTGCGAAACGCCAAACTAACACGAGGGCAAAGGGCGGAGAAGGGAACGGAGCTGGGAAGGGCTGACCGGCGGAGAAAAATGTGGAGATGAAGAAATCTTCGGTTACTGCGAAACAAAATGGACCAGAACTACGTCCATAGCAACTAAACCAAAGTACTGGTACCATCAGGCATAGTGGTACCGTTACTGTAATCGACAAGGTTTCTTGGCGGGAAGTTGATGAAGACACACTGCCTTGGGGATCTCAGGGGATTGGCTTTGGTTCTCGAGACTAGGGGATAGGCCTTAATGGTAGTAAGTCCTTTCAGATTCAGGTGTTAACCAATTCTGCGACACCAATTGCGGCGAGTCGGCAATAGGCTGGCGAATGGAACAATACTATACTCAACTTTCCAATGTGTAGGAGAGTACTTTTGGATGCGAAGAACTAGCGATCATATGCGTTGTGAACTGACTCCGCTTCCGCACTTCTGCGGTCTGTTATTGATTGCCGGTTTATTGTCCTTCTCGCTTCTAGCTCGGGCCCAGATCAGTCTGGTCCAAGTCACCTCCTGCGCCTCCCCAGGCACAACTTGTACGATCCCCGCCACAGGGAGCGGTCACCTGATCGTAGTGGGCTGGTCTTCGACGTTTGGCACTACGCCGACGATCACGAGCATTACGGACAACGCTAGCAATACCTATTTTGAAGCCGGCAGCGCCAGATCTGTTAACGGCTCAAGCGACATGGGAGACATTTGGTATGCCTACAACAGCAACGCGGGTGCAACCACATTGACCATTACCCCAAATCCGTCTGGATCCACGGGAGGCGGAGTTATCTGGGAGTTTTCGAACGTCGATCTTTCCTCTCCCTTGGACCAAACGTCGGTCTTGAATAGCCAGCCGGCAACCACGACGCCTACAGGAGCTTCCGTGACGACAACGGCGGCCGGCGTAGTGATCTCTATTATGGTGCCAGGAGCTTCCATGACCGGCATCGCGAGTGGGAGCCCGTTCACCAACGACTCTACCTTCTTTGGAGTTGGATGGGCGCACTTGGTCACTTCTGCCGCCGGAACTTACGCCGCTCAGTGGAATACCGGATCCGGCACCTTCGACAGCAGCACAGTTTCCTTCAAAGCGAGTTCGGGTGGCGGGGGTGGCGGCCCTTACAGCCGTTGTGACTTGAACCAAGATGGTGTGGTTAACGTTGTTGACGTGCAATTGGCAACTGACATGGACCTTGGTTTGACTCCCTGCACCGCCGATATTGATCTACCGGATGTGTGCAATCCAACGGTTGTGAACCGGGTGGTGAACGCAGCCTTGGGAGCGGTGTGCGTAGTCAATCACCAAGTGACATTGAATTGGACGGCCAGCTCTTCAACGGTCTCCGGTTACAACGTTTATCGGGGGACCACAACGGGCGGGCCGTACACGATCGTCAATTCGTCGCTGGTCGCGGGAACCAACTATGTCGACACCACGGTGACGTCAGGAACTACCTATTACTACGTGACGACAGCGGTGAACTCCAGCAATGAGGCGAGTTCCTATTCCAACGAGGTCCAGGCGATCGTACCCTATCCCTGATGCCTGGTCGCGACTGGGAATCAGGGTGAACTGCCGCCGGTTAGCGCAAGTACGGCATAGGCCGTCGCCGCATCGCTCATAAAATGGTGAGGACGATGGTGATTCAAAGAGTACCCAGGCCATCCACCTTCGCTCTGGTTCTGGTTGTGCGCCAACCAATCCAACCCGCGCTGCAGATTAGGATCACTGCGAGGAAAACGATTCTGCTCGAGAGCGAACGTGATCAGGCCGGTGGCGTAACCGTCGCTTTTCACATCTAGCGGGCTGTCTTCAGACACGAGCCATAGTTTGGCCAGGGAACGAAAACTTGAGCTTCTCCACGTCCAAGCCAGAGAAGACAGGCTCCAGCCCCCGTCAGGTCGTTGCTTACTCAGAACTTCATTGATGATGGATTGCTGCTGACTCCGGGCCATAAGTCCGGGCAATTTTGACGCCGCCCAGAGTGCTACGACCTGATTGATAAGTGATTGCGTCGCGCTACTACGGTGGATGTAATCCTGGAGCAGATCGAGGTTCGCTTGAATGGCGGGCGTAGCGCGATAGTTTTCGGGCGCGGTACCGACGGCGATAGCGGCGAGAGATGCTCCATAGTACGCTGAGTCCCCAGCCTCAAATGGCGCGTTGTCGAAATTGAGCCATGGCCAAGCGCCCTTTTCATCTCCCGCTGTGCTTTGAAGCGCCCACATGTGATCGAACGCGGCGCGCGCGTCGTCGCTAAGTTTCCCGTTGCGGGCGTCATAGCTCGCAAGGATCAATGCATTGAGAATGGCTTCTGTCCCGCGAGACTCTGTGCTCTTGTAGAAGCCGGACTCTTCGCCGTAGAACGGCCGCACATCTTTCCAAAGTCGTACGCGTTTTGTGACGTTTTCCAGGAGCTTGCGTTCGTTGGGCGAGACAGACTCTTCGCCGAGGGCCTTACGAAGGGCAGGACGCGCGAGCGCGTAGGGCATGGCTGTATGGCAGGAGATGCAGAAGGTTCCGTGATCGCGGGCAGCCGCTGGCCATGCCATCCACCAACCCGCCCTTTGATCGAGGTAAGCGGCCGCCTTCCAAACCCAGGAGTCCGGGACCTTGGTGTCGCTAGATGCGCTCGCTGAAAACAGGCACATCGGGACACACATCGCCAGCACACTGCTTCTCCACAATGTCGGACTCATGAAATGAAACGCACAACTGCGGGTAAGCTCAGGCAGACTGGTCGCTCTTTTATGGTCTTAACGTCTTCTATAAACCGTAAGGTTGATCGGCCTGAACGTCACCAATCCCATCCTTCTATTTCCAAAAATATTCCGACCAATTG
>JBEKLB010000429.1:0-5774 GCA_050010415.1 Bryobacteraceae bacterium
TTTGACGGTCGTATGGAAATGTTGGTTTCGGTTCCGCTAGTTCTGGAATACGAGGCAGTGCTTACTCGTCCGCAGTTGTTGAAGGATGTGGCGATGACGATCGAAGAGGCCGGGTCCATCCTCGACGCCATCCTGACAAGGGCAGTTCATGTTGAGATGCGGTTTCTGTGGAGGCCGCAGTTGAAGGATCCTGCGGACGAGATGGTGCTGGAAACAGCCGTGAATGGCAATGCCGATTACCTTGCGACATTCAATCTTCGGCATCTCCGGGAAGCCGCGGCCCTCTTCGGGATTAAAGCTGCCGTTCCGGGCGAAATCTGGCGAAAAATCAGGAGCGAATATGAGAAAGAGTAATGTTGCGCTGCGCCTGCAACCTTCGTTGTTCGAGGAAGCCAAGCGCGTGGCGGAGTCCGAAGGCGTAGCGTTGAACCAATTGATCAATGTTGCGGTGGCGGAAAAACTCTCCGCGCTCCGAACCGACGAATATTTTCGAGTACGAGCGGCGCGTGGCGACGTGGCCAAAGCGAAGCGTATTTTGAAGCGAACCGGGCGCGGGAAGCCACCTGTCGCCGGTGACGAGATCGCGTGAGCGTGTCTCCCAAGGTTGTGTACCAGGCCGAGGCGGGGATCGCGCGGATTACGCTGAACCGTCCCGAGCGCCGCAATGCTCTCGATCAGGAGTTGCTAACCGAACTGCGCGACGCGCTGCGCGTGGCGGCGTCCGATGAGAGCGTATGCGTAATTGTTGTGACGGGCGCTGGCAAAGACTTCTGCTCCGGCATGGATCTGCGAATGCTTGCAGGCGACGCGTCGGGCGATCTTGCGAAGTTTCAAACCGAGGCCCGCAACATGGCTGGGTTGCTGCTCGACATGCGCCGTCATCCACGCCCCATTGTCGCGGCCGTCCAAGGCCGGGCGCTCGGCGGTGGCTGCGGGATCGCGACGGCGGCCGATATAGTCCTCGCCTCAGACTCCGCGCAATTCGGCTATCCGGAGATCAACATCGGCTTTGTCCCCGCCATCGTGATGGCGCTTCTGCGGCGCCTGGTCTCAGAGAGGCGAGCCTTCGAACTGATCGCGACCGGAGAAAGCATATCGGCCCAAACCGCGCTCGAATACGGAATGATCAATCGAGTGTTCGCCGCGGATACCTTTGAGCGTGAAATAGCCGAGTTCGTGTCGCACCTGGCTTCCAAATCCACTTCCGCGCTCACGCTATCGAAGGAATTGTTTTATCGAACCGACGTGATGCAATTCGAAGCCGCTATCGAAGCCGGCGCTGAGGTGAACGCGTTGGCCCGCACCACGGACGACTTCAAGCGCGGGATCGAAAAATTCCTCAAGAAGACCTGACCAGAAACACGGCAACTTCGGCCAGCAGGTTCGGCAGAATCGTAATCTGCCGCGCCCCTTGCAGGAAGATGCGTTTCTCGATGGTCCACTTTTGTAGCTGCACCAGGCTTTCAAAATCGTCCACCGTGAAGAAGTGGATGTTCGGTGAATCGAACCAGTCGTGCGGAAACAGCTTGGTCTTGGGCGCGCGGCCGGTGAACAGATGTGCCAGCCGCACGGTCCAGTGTCCGAAGTTCGGGAACGCGACAATGGCGCGTCGTCCCACGCGCAGCATTTCGCGCAGCACCTTGAGCGGGGCGCGCGATTCCTGCAAGGTCTGGCTCAGGATCACATAATCGAAGGCCTGGTCGGGAAGATCGGCCAGCGCGTCCTCAATGTCGCTGTGAAAAACCGAGACGCCGCGGGAAATGGCTTGCCGCACTTTCGAGCCTTCAATCTCCACGCCGCGTGCATCCACGCGCTTGTTCTCGGCTAGCCAGGCCAGCAATTCGCCCTCGCCACAGCCTAAGTCCAACACGCGCGCTTTGGGCTCGATGATGGCGCTGATGATCGCGTAGTCGCTGCGCCCCAGCAGATTCGGAACGAACGATTCGGACAACTAGCTCTGCTCCCGCAAAGCTTTTCTTGAAGTGACCAGCTCCCGGTAGGTGCTCGCCAGGAAGCCGCCAACCAACTCCGTCTGCTCGGAAACATTCACCAGGAAGGCGTCGTGGCCGTAGGTGGACGGCAGATCGCAATACGCCACGTCGCAGTTGCGGCCGCGCAAGGCGCGCACCACATCCAGCGATTGGTAGCTCGGGTACAGCCAATCGGACGAAAAGCTGATCACCAGGAACCGCGACTTCACGCCGTCGAACGCCGCGCTGAGCGAGGGACGGCCCGCCGTGAGGTCGAAATAATCCATGGCCTTGGTGATGTAGAGATACGAATTCGCGTCGAAGCGATCCACGAACTGATTGCCCCGATAGCGCAGGTAGCTCTCCACTTCGAATTGATCCTGATCGCGCAAGCGGCGTCCGAATTTTTCGCGCATAGACGCATCACTCATGTACGTGATGTGTCCCACCATGCGTGCCACCGCCAGGCCGCGCGCCGGCGGGCGCTTGCCATAGTAATTGCCTTCGTTCCAATCCAGGTCGGCCATGATGGCCTGGCGCCCCACTTCGTTGAACGCGATTTGCTGCGGGCTATGCCGCGCGGTTCCGGCGATCGGGATGGAAGCCGCCACCGCGTCCGGGTACGCAACCGCCCATTGCAGGGCTTGCATGGCGCCCATCGATCCGCCGGCAACCGCCAGCAGGCGTTCGATCCCCAGATGATCCACGAGCATCTTTTGGAGCCGCACCATGTCGGGAATGGTGACCGGCGGGAACGACGTCGCGTAAGGGCAGCCGGTGTCCGGATTGACCGATCCGGGGCCGGATGTGCCCCGACAGCCGCCCAGGATGTTAGAACAAATCACGAAGTATTTGTCGGTATCGAATCCCTTGCCGGGGCCAATCATGCTATCCCACCAGCCGGCCGCACCCGTGATTTTATCGGTGCCGGCCGCGTGCGCATCGCCGGTGAAGGCGTGCAGCACCAGGATGGCGTTGTCCTTGCGCGCGTTCAGCTCGCCGTAGGTCTCGTAAGCGACATCCACGGGCGCCAGTGTCGAGCCGCAGTCGAGCGCAATCGAATCGAATTTTGCGAGTTGAGTTTCGGTGATCACGTGCCGCTGATCACCGGAAATCTTCCTGCAGGCGATCGAGCGCCGCTGAACCCGGGCAGAGCTTCTGATAGGGAATCTTGGTCAAAGCGATATCGGCGGTCTTGCTCATCTCGTGCATGTCCGGCACGCTTTCGTCCAGATACAGCAACCCGGTCACCACCTCGCCTTTGCCTTGATGCTCTTCCAGGTAGTCCATCGCCTTGCCGCGGTCGGTTGGATCGTAGTTGGGGGGAACGCCTTTGAATCGCACCATGCTTCCATCGTGCATGGTAACGTTGACGGCGCCGTTCTGGCCAATTTGCGCCAGGATCTCGCTCGCGGGCGGAACAAAATCGGTCTCCGTCGCTTTCAGCTCGTGCTGGCGAGTGTAGAGATAGCTTTTGGTCGACCCCTCGTGATCGTTGAACGTGACGCACGGCGAGATTACGTCGATCAATGCGAAGCCGCGGTGCGAAACGGCAGCCTTTAAGATGGGAACCAGTTGCTCCTTGTCGCCGGAGAAGCTGCGGGCGATGAAGGTGGCCCCGATGCTCAAGCCGAGCATCACCGAATCGATGGGCGCCATGCGGTTCGGATCGCCGCGTTTGCTCTTCGATCCCACGTCGGCCGACGCGGAGAACTGGCCCTTGGTGAGTCCGTAAACGCCGTTGTTCTCGATCACGTAAACCATCCGGACATTGCGGCGGATGGCGTGGCACATGTGGCCCAGGCCGATGGACAACGAATCGCCGTCGCCCGAGATTCCGATGTATATCAGCTCGCGATTGGCTGCGTTGGCTCCCGTCGCGATGGGTGGCATGCGCCCGTGCGCTGAGTTGAGCCCGTGAGCGCCGTTCACGAAGTAGGCAGGCGTTTTCGACGAGCAGCCGATGCCGCTCAGCTTGGCCACCATATGCGGGGGCGTGGCTACTTCCCAGAAGGCGCGAGTGAGAGCGGCCGTTATCGAATCATGTCCGCACCCGGCGCACAGCGTGGACATGGTTCCTTCATAGTCCCGAATGGTGAGTCCCAGATCGTTGCGCTGCAAGCTGGGATGCGTGGCAACTGGCTTGACGATGGATGGCATGCTATTTCTTCACCTTCACTCCGGTGGTGGCCAGTTCGTTCTCCAGGCCCAGTTCAGTCAGCACGCCGTCGATCACGTGGCGCGCGCTGAGCGGAAATCCGCCGTACACCAGCACGGAGCGCAGCTTGTCTTTGGCGACATTGGTCTCAAGCGTAAGCAGCGAACGCAATTGGGCGTCCCGATTCTGTTCCACCACGAAATTGATCTCGTGTTCCGCCAGGAACGCTTCCACGGCGTCATCGAAGGGGAACCCGCGCAACCGCATGAAGTCGCCCTTCACGCCGCGCTCGGCCAGCACATCCAGCGCTTCGCGAACCGCCGGATCGCAACCGCCCAGGGTCACGATGCCAAAGCTCGGGCCCGGGCGCCGTTGAATAATCGGAGCCGGTACGAATTTCGCGGATGCCTTGTGTTTCTTCAAGAGGCGGTCCATCACCTCTTGGTATTCGTCGGGCGTCTCGGTGTAGGCGCCAAACTTATTGTGGCCGGAGCCGCGCGTGAAATACGACGCTTTGGGATGCACGCCCGGCAAAGTGCGTGGCGCTACCTGGGTTTCATCATCCGCCATGTATCGTTGGAATTTGGACAGCTTCTCGATTTCTTCCAGGCTCAAGACGCGACCCCGATCCGGCTGATAGCCCTCATTCCATTTCAGACGCGGGACCACCCAATCGTTCATGCCAATATCCAGATCGGACATCAGGAAGACCGGCGTTTGAAAGCGCTCCGCCAAATCGAAAGCCACGGGCGCCATGTCGAAGCACTCCGCCGGATTGGACGGAAAGAGCAGAATATGTTTCGTGTCGCCGTGCGAAGCGTACGCGCATTCCAGCAGGTCGCCCTGCTGCGTTCGCGTGGGCATTCCAGTGGAAGGGCCTACGCGCTCCACGTCGATGATCACGGCCGGAACCTCGGCGTAGTACGCGAAGCCGAGCAGTTCGTTCATCAATGAAATGCCCGGACCGGCGGTGGATGTAAAAGCCCTGGCGCCGTTCCAGGCCGCGCCAATCACCATGCCGATGGCCGCCAGTTCGTCCTCGGCCTGAATGATGATGTAGTTATTCTTCCCGGTTTCCGGATCTTTGCGGTATTTTTCGCAAAACACCTTGAAAGCGTCCATTGCCGACGTCGACGGCGTGATCGGATACCAGGCTGCCACCGTGGCGCCTGCGTAAACGCAACCCAGCGCAATGGCCGTGTTGCCATCGATCAGAATCTTGTCGCTGTTCGCGTCCATCTTTTCCAGATGAAACGGCAGCGGCAAATCGAAATGATCCCGCGCGTAGTCGTAACCCAGGCGTAGAGCGCGCGTATTCGATTCACTGAGTTTCTTCTTGCCCGCGTACTTCTCTTCGAGCAGCGCCGAGACGACCTCCATATCCACCTGGAGCGTGGCCACCAGCGTTCCCGCGTACGCGATGTTCTTCATCAGAATGCGCTCACGCGGATCGCGGAAATTGTCGTTGCACAACTGCGCGAACGGGACGCCCAGGAAATGAACGTCGTCACGCAGCAACTCGGGATCCAGCGGCCAGCTCGAATCGTACAGCAGATATCCGCCCTCGCGGACCTCTCGAATATCGCGCGAGTAGGTTTGCGAATTCATCGCCACCATCAAGTCGTAATCCAGCGACCGGGCGGTGT
>JBEKLB010000430.1:0-5756 GCA_050010415.1 Bryobacteraceae bacterium
CCCCGGAGAAATCCGGTTTGCCGTCTGCCATCTTCGGCGCCGGCCCTTGATTAACTTTGTCCTTGCGCTCCCTGGTCTCAGGACCAACCGGCCCGAACTTCCCGGTCCGTTGCTGAGCGAAGCTCGGCAGACCCAGCGCAAGCATTGCCAGAACAATCGTCGCGAGCGCCACACACACGGAACGCATGCTTCTCACTTGGCCGGGTCCGCGGTGTCCGCCGACGATCCCGCAAAAACTTTGCGGCCATCCGCCAGCGTGATTAATTTCGAATTGGCGTGGATGGAACCATCCGCCAGCGGCTTCCCATCCTTCGCCAGGTATCCGTCCACCGTTACCTCATCTCCAGCCTTCAGCGAATTCCTGGTCCATCCGCTGCGCGCCAGAGCGTTCGGGCTGAGCGATTCAAACGCGTACGTGACCACCTTGCCGCTCTCGTCCTTCACGTCCACCCAAACATAAGCGTGCGGATTCACCCACGCGACTTTTTGGACGATGCCATGAATCGTGATGGTCTTCTTGGAATCGTACTCGGCCGCGAAGGAGTGGTGCGCCAATAGAGGGAGCGAGCAGCTAAATACGCACAGGGCAGTCGCAAGCGTTGCGCCGAGTCTCATGAAGAGGTCACCTCGAATTGATATACCATATCGCTTCGTGCCATGAAGTGCCTTATCTTTTCCTTCCTCTGCCTCGCGGCATTCCCATTGGCCGCCGCCGATAAAGTGACGTCTAAGGAATTCTTTGTCGAGCCGCCCACACTCATCTCGCTCGGCTTCGAATGGCAGATCGATGGCGATGACAACCGCAATGCATCGGTCGCGGTCTCCTACCGCAAAAAGGGAGATCAGGCGTGGCGCGAGGGCCTTCCCTTCCTGCGTATCGGCAACGAACGCCTCAACGAAAATGCGCTTCAGTATGTCACTCCGAACATGCTGGCCGGAAGCATCTTCGATCTTGAGCCCGCCACCGAATATGAGTGCCGCTTTGTTTTGTCGGATCCGGACGGCGTGACCGGAAAACGCGAGAACGTGGTGACAGTTCGCACGCGCGCCGAACCGAAGCCCGCCGAAGGCGGCAAGGTCTACCATGTTTATCCCGCCGATTATAAGGGCGAGAAGCAACAGCCCGGCTTTACCGGATTAATGGCGGCTTACAACACCGGCTCCACGCATTCCGACAACTTCAATACCTATCCGCCGCGCGCCCAGCCCGGCGACATCATTCTGGTCCATGCCGGCCTCTATCAGGACGACCATTTCAAATACGGAGGACCGGGAGGAACAGGGCCGTCCGATGGCACCTATTATTTGACGCACGGCGGCACGCCGGAAAAGCCGCTCGTCATCAAAGCGGCCGGCGATGGCGAAGCCATTTTCGATGGCGACGGAAATTTCAATCTGTTCAATGTAATGGCGGGCAGTTACATTTATTTCGAAGGGTTGACCATCCGCAATACCGATCTTGCGTTCCTCGCGGGCCTGAAGAATATCGCGGGCGCATCGGGCATCACCATCCGGAAGTGCCACATCGAAAACGTCGGACGGGCTTTCTATTCGGATTGGTCTGGATCGAAAAACTTCTACATCGCCGACAACGTCATCAGCGGCCGGTTCCCCGCCGATCATCTCATGGGTTTCACCGGCCGCACCTGGACCAAGTATGGGCCAAGCCCCAAACTAGTCTCCGAATATGCCATCAAAGTTTATGGATCGGGCCACGCGGTCGCCTATAACTCCGTTTCCAACTTTCACGATGGAATCGATGTCGCCACCTATGGAGATCCCGATGGATCGCCCCATCCCATTCGCGATCGCCTTCCAGTGTCGATCGATTTCTACAACAACGAAATTAACAATATGGAGGATAACTGCATCGAGTCCGATGGCGGCGCGTACAACATCCGCGTCTTGCGAAATCGCTGCTTCAATCACGGCCATCGAGCTCTGAGCGTGCAGCCGCTGTTCGGGGGACCCGTCTATTTCATTCGCAATATCGTGTATCACGCGCCCGAAGGCGGCGCGGTAAAACTGACAGCCACTTCTTCCGGCATCGTCTTCTATCACAACACTCTGATCGCTCCCGTAAAACCGATGTTGGGAGCCATTTCGAATGTGCATTTTCGCAACAACCTGATTCTCGGCAAGAGTGAAACGCCGGAAACGTTCGCCATCGAGACCTATACGAATTATTCGAGTTCGGATTACAACGGATTCCGTCCCAACGAAGGCGCGGAGTTTTCCTTCGAGTGGATGTCGCCGCCATTCGGGACTCTCTCCAGCTACACCGCCCCCTTCGGCCTGTCGCCGCAAGAGCGCATCAAAGCGGAGGCCGCGGCCAACGACAAAGTCGACAGGCGATTCAAAACGCTCAAGGAATTCAGTGAGGCCACTGGCCAGGATCGTCACAGCATCATCGTCGATTACGACGCTTTCCAAAAAGTGACCCCGCCCGATCCCAACGATCCGCGCATCCTATATAAGCCCGCTGACTTCAATTTTGAGCTTCGCCTCGGATCGGCGCCGGTAGACGCCGGCGTTCGGCTGCCCAATGTCAACGATGGGTTCACAGGCAACGCGCCCGATCTGGGGGCATACGAAGTGGGACAGCCGATCCCGCACTACGGCCCGCGCGAGTAGCTGTTGCCGGCAGCGCAATATAGCGAGTAACATCCGGGCTCCCGAAATCGCCTTTCAACTCGTACCAAATCATGTCGGATCAAATCATGATTGTTATGCCACTGAGATTGTTATGCCACTGAGAATGATAAGATGCCTTCCAGCAAAACCATGACGCGAATTCTTACACACTGGACCGCCATCGCCGCCGCACTTGGATCCATTGCATGCAGTGCGGTCTCCCTCCAGGCCGCCGAGCCCGATACCGGCGGAATCGACGTCGTGCAGGTTCGGCCCAACTTCTACATGCTCGCCGGGGCCGGCGGAAACATCGCCGTCGAGATCGGCTCAGACGGCGTTGTGGTCGTGAACGCGGGCACCGAAGCGGCGTCTGAAAAGGTTTTAGCTGCCCTACGAAAACTGACCCCGCTCCCGATCCGCTACGTCATCGACACCAACGCGGAGGCCGATTTCGTGGGCGGCAACGGCAAGCTCGCCAAGGCCGGAAAAACAATTTTCACCAATGTGCTGGGCAATCCAGCGCTCACCGAAGCCATGACCAACGGCGGCGCCGCGGCTATTCTCGCGCATGACAGCATCCTCCAGAGGATGAGCGCCCCCACTGGCAAAGCGGCTCCCTTTCCCGACGACGCTTTGCCCACCGAAGCTTTTTACCCCAAACGGCAGACCCTCCGCATGAACGACGAAGGCATCGAAGTGCTGTACCAACCGGCCGCCCACAGCGATGCGGACAGCATCGTATTTTTTCGCGGCTCCGACGTGGTGGTCGCCGGAGACATTCTGGACAAAACTCGTTTTCCCGTAATCGACGTGGCGAACGGCGGTAGCATCCAGGGTGAAATCGACGCCCTCAACAAGTTGATTGAGCTCGCCATCGCTCCCACACCCTTCATCTATAAAGGAGTCGGCACCTACGTGATCCCCGGTCACGGGCGGCTATGCGAGCAAATGGAAGTGGTGGATTACCGCGACATGGTGGTGCTGGTGCGCGACGTGGTGGCGGACATGATCAAGCAAGGCATGACGCTCGATCAAATCAAAGCAGCCTCCCCAGCGAAACCCTATGAGACGCAGTATGGCGTCCAGCCCGGTTCCACCAACGCCTTTATCGAATCCATCTACAAAAGCCTTACGGCCAGTAAGCCAACAGCCAAAAATTAAATGCGATATTCCAATAAATTACTCGCACTCATTCCCGTCCTAGCGCTGCCTCTTCTCGCGCAGCCGCCCGGTGGCGGACGCGGTGGACCGCCGCCCAATCCGAAAGCAGCCGCGCCCATTGATTTAACCGGATATTGGGTCTCCATTGTGACGGAGGACTGGCGTTATCGCATGGTGACTCCCGCGCCGGGCGATTACCAGAGCGTTCCCATGACGGCCGCAGCAGTCAAAATCGCCGACACCTGGGACCCCGCCAAGGACGAAGCCGCTGGGGATCAATGCAAGTCCTACGGTGCACCCGCGATCCTGCGCGTGCCGGAACACCTTCATATCACCTGGCAGGACGACCAAACGCTGCGTATGGAAACCGACGCCGGCAAGCAAACGCGCCTCTTTCATTTCGGTGACTGGAAGAATGCCGATCCCGCTCCCAGCCTGCAGGGAGATTCCGTCGCCCAGTGGGAAATTCAGCGCGCAGGCCCTCGACCCGTCAATGGTTCTTTGAAAGTGACCACGTCCCATCTGAAGGCCGGCTATCTGCGCAAGAACGGCGTGCCATACAGTGAGAACGCCAGTCTAACCGAGTACTACGATTTGGTCAAGGAGCGAAACGGGGATCTGTTGATGGTGGTAACCGTTGTCACCACTGACCCGATGTTTCTGCGCGAGCCTTTTATCATTAGTTCTCATTTCAAGAAGCTGGCCGATAACACGGGCTGGAATCCCACGGCCTGTTCGTCAAAATGGTAAGCGAGGGAATTACAAATGAACTGCCATAAGATCAGCCTTTATTCAGCGATATTGCTGTCCGTGGCCCTCCCGGCGTTAGCGGAGATCGATCTGTCGGGATCCTGGACTTCGAAGAATCACGAAGACGGCATGGAGCGCGGCGCCGGGCCCAATCCCGACGATTGGGCTGGCCTTCCCCTCAACGATGCCGGCCGCGCCAAAGCCCTCAGCTTTTCGCAATCCATCATCTCCATGCCGGAACGCATCTGCTGGTTCCAGACCCAGTGGCATGTCGCTGCGGGTCCGTTCAGCCTCAAGATCTGGAGCGAGAACGATCCTCTGACCGGCAAAATCCAGGCGTGGGTGCTCGGGGGCTGGGAAACCCGTGCGCCCATGACCATCTGGATGGACGGTCGTCCGCATCCATCCAAAAACGCTCCGCACGATCAGACCGGCTTCACCACCGGCTCTTGGAATGGCGACGTGCTCACCGCTTACACCACGCACATCAAGACCGGCTATATCCGTCGCAATGGAGCGGCTAGCAGTGACGAAGCTACCATTACCACCACGTTTATGCGCCACGGAGACATGCTGACTTTGGCGTTAGTCATGGAGGACCCCGTCTATTTGACCGAGCCATATATCCTCACGCGTTCCTACATGTCCACTCCTACGCCGGTCGCGGTCGCCGGTCCGCCTTGCATCGTCGGATTTGAAGGCGTGGAGGAAGGCCGCGTTCCGCATTATCTTCCCGGAAAGAATCCTTTCGTCGACGAAATGGACAAGATCTACCACATCCCGCGTGAAGCCTCGCTGGGCGGAGCGGAGACCATGTATCCGGCATTTCGCGACAAGATAAAAGACAAGTTCACCGTTCCGCCTAAATGCACGCGTAATTGCGGAGCCCCAGGCCCCGGACAGAATTAGCATTCAGGCATGGCCTGCGTTAGTCAACGCCGGCCGATCATCCTTGCCGAGCGCTGGCAGGCGAATGCGGAGCACACGCTCGCGGTCCCGCTCTTCGCTCAGGTTCCGGGTTCGCGCCGACAACAGATCGCGCAGTCCGATGACACCTACCAGTTTGCGTTCATCGCCCCGTTCTACCACCGGGAACCGCGTCAATCCGGTTTCCGCCATGCGATACACCACCACACGTAAAGGCTCGTCGGGGTAAACTACCACGGGGTCCGTCACCACCTCGCCCAGCGTTTCGTCCGCTGGGTGCGGAC
>JBEKLB010000431.1:0-5743 GCA_050010415.1 Bryobacteraceae bacterium
CCGACATGCTGCTGTACAGTTCGGCGAATTTCGGGACCACGAAAGTGATCAGGAACACCATGAGGCAGATCACCAGCACGATTAACAGGCACGGGTAGACTAGCGAAAGGATCAGCTTCTTCCGCACCCCCAATGCGAGTTTCTGATAGGTGATAAAACGGTCCAGCACTTCACCCAACGCGCCGCTCTTCTCGCCCGCCAGCACCGACGTCACGTAGATGGGCGGAAACACAGCCTGCCGCGCGAACGCATCCGAAAGAAGCGATCCGTTTTTCACCTCCTCGCGGACTGCTTTGATATGCGGCGCGAGTTTGACATCGGTGAGGCGCTCGGAAAGCAGGTCCAGAGCCTTCAAAATCGGCAGCCCGGCCCGTATCAGCGTGACGAACTGCTGGTTGAAGATCAGGAACTTCTCCAGGTTGATCTTCTTCTTGCCGCCGCCGATCGCCATGCCCGCAATCTCGCGGCGTGGCTTGATGGAGTAAATCAGGAAGCCCTGCTGAGAATACCGGTCGCGCAGTTCCCGTTCCGATCCGGCTTCGGCCACCTGCTGGTGCATTTCGCCGCGAGGGTCGGCGTACTTCAAAACGAATTCCGCCATCAGTCGCTCCCTTCGGCGTCCACCAGTGTGGCGCCGGCCGGCATCTGGAACTGGAACACGCTATCGTCGACGGCTGGATTGAGCTTCTCGCCGTCCAACTGGAACGTGAGGAGCGACAGGTCTTGCATGTTGATCACCAGCCGCAGAATCTGATAATCCGGCGTGACCAGCATTTGCACCCTCTCGTAGAGGAACTTGTCGTTCTTGGCTTTGGCGGTGATCAGGTAGTTCGTGCCTTCCGGCTTGAATTCGATGTCGCGAAAATCCTTGGCGAAATCCAGCTTGCCGAGGAGAAACGCCAGCGGGGCGCGCATGTCGTCGCTGGCCTTGAGCTTGGTTTTCTCTACCCGGTGCGCTTCCGGCGTGTAGAGGTAAACGTCCTTGCCGTCCGATACGAAAAGCTTTCCCGAGGGGGCCGAGTAATCCCAGCGCATCCGCCCGGGCTTGCGCAACGTCAGTTCACCCGATTCGCTCTTCCGCGCCCGGCCCTGGACGTTGTAGGATTCGACGAAATGCACTTCGAGGGTTCTCGCCCGGTTATAGTGTTGCTCCACGCCTTTCAAAAGCGTGCTGAGATCGGGCTCGGCTGCCGCGAGCGGAATGGCCAGGGACACCAAGAGCGCAATTCGGGTCACAACAGTGTTGACGCGAAAACCGCGCCAAATGTGTATAGCGTCCGTAAGCTACTGATTCGGCGAGGGCTACTCCGGAAAAACCGTCCGGACCGGGAAGCTCGATTGGGGAGCGGCTAGGGGAGCGACGCTCTCCCGCTCGTTATAGGACGTGATCGAAATGTAGTGGCCGCCCTCAGGTTCGCGCAGAACGATCAACCGCCGGCCCGTTAGATCCAGCACCCAATATTCAGCGATACCGGCTCGAGCGTAGAGTGCGGCCTTGATGGTGAGATCGAAAGCCAGCGTGGTGTCCGCGATCTCCACCACCAGATCCAGATCCTTCGGCTGCGGCGTGGCGGACCGGTATCCGCTCGACTCCGAGTAGTCCCGCTTCAGTACAATCAAATCCGGTTCCGGCTGATTGCTCCGATTGTCTTCCGGCGCCACGTCGATGGGAGCCGCATGGTTCACGCGCCGTCCTTCGAACACCGGCATCAGCCAGCCGAACAGTAAAGCCGCTGCATCCACATGCGGGCGCGTCTTGCCGAGCTTGTCGATCAAGTCCCCTTCGATCAGTTCGACATGCTGCTGGTCGAAAATGCCCAGCCCTTCCAGCCTTTCACACTCGGCGCGGCTCCAGCGCTTGCGCGGAGGGTATTGGTTGGCCGGATGCGACAGGCTATCGGTGAGGGAGGCAGGCATAGGCTATTTCTCGATTCTATCGCCATAATGGGGTGTGCCCAAACCGCCCTCTACTGAGGATGCCCTGGCGGCCATCCATGCCATCCGCCAGGCGCCCGAAAACTGCGATCCAAAGCGAGACCTGGCCCCATTTCTGCGCCACAAGAGCAACCACGTCATCGCCGCGGCGGCGGCTACCGCGGAAAAGATGGAGGCGGTCGCGCTCGCGCCGGACTTGATACAGGCCTTCGAGAAACTCATGCGCGATCCCGCCAAACTGGACCAGGGCTGCAAAGCCACCATAGCCATCGCGCAGGCCCTGATTCAGTTGGAGGACCCGGCCGCCAGGGTATATTTCGCCGGAATTCGCCACGTCCAGAAGGAAGGCAGCTACGGTCCGCCGGTGGACGCAGCCGCTCCGCTGCGCGGTTTGTGCGCGCGCGGCCTGGCCCGGATGGGGCACCCCGATGCATTGCTCGAATGCGTTACGCTGCTGGCCGATCCAGAGATTGCGGCACGGACGGGCGCTGTTCGTGCGGTCACAGACTCGGGGCGTCCGGACGGAGTGCTGCTGTTGAGGTTGAAAACCTTATCGGGCGACCAGGAGATTGAGGTTACGGGCGAATGTTTCGGCGGGCTGCTCAGCCTGGACCCGGCCGGGTCAGTGGAGTTCGTCGCGAAGTTCCTGAATTCCAGCATAGAAGGCATTGGCGAACAGGCGGCGTTGGCGCTGGGTGAATCGCGATTGGCAGCGGCATTCGAGGTGCTGCGCGAGGCTTGGGAACGAGGCGGGCTCGGGGAACAGCGGCGCACGCTATTGGTGGCGATCGCGATGCTCAGAAACGATGAAGCACTCGAGTTCCTTTTAGGCCGATTAGGCGACGAAAGCGGCCCCGTGGCAGCCGATGCGCTGGCGGGCCTCGCGTTCTACGCTCGTGATGAAGCCGTGCTCGCGCGCGTGGATGGGATTATCAAACAGCGCGGCGATGGCGCGCTCGAAGCCGTGTTCGCGAGGGAATTCGGACGAGCCTAATGCAAGAACCGCGACTGTTATCTTGCATTGGGGAGCAGTCCTTTTTCCACCAGCACCGGCGGCTTGCGATGATGCGTAACCTGCTCATACGCGTACGCGAAACCGATTAAATCCCCGTCTTTCCAAGGCCGGGCCGATATCTCCAGGCCGAATGGAAGACCGTTCGGATAGAAGCCGCCTGGCACCACGATCGCGGGAATGCCGATCATATTCACCCAGCCCGTGGCGCTGTGCGGGCCTCCACTGATCTTTCCGTCCTGTTCCATAGTTTCATCGGGAGGCGGCATTTGCGTCGCTGGGTAGACGTAGCCATCCAGGTGCAGCCTGTCCAGCGTCGCATTGTATTCGTCGAGCGCCTTTTGCCGCGGCCCCAGCACGTTGGCTTGCGCTTTGGGATCGCTCTCAAAGACAGCTTGAATCAAGACCGGGCGATCCTTCGGCGCGTCCTTATCCTTGCCGCCAATAATGGTCGGCGGCAAAGGAGATCCAACCACCTTCTGATACTCGGCGGCCGAATGGTACGGCGCCGGACCAAACTCAGCCAGAAATTTTTCGGTTCCTTCCCGGATGTAGGGAATGGTGCCCACGCGAGCCACAGTCACTGCAAAGCTGTCGGGGAGAATGGAACCATCGAAGACCACGGTTGCGCCCGCGGCCCGCAGCCCGTCCAGAGCCTTCATAAAGGCCTCGCGCGTCTCCGGCCTGAGCGGAAGGCGAGCGGCGTCCGTATCTTTCTTGATCTGAGCGGCTGACTCCGACGCCGTAATGCCCTGGAACGGGATGCCCGCTCCATCGAAAACGATCACAGGGACGCCAAAGCGTTTTCCTTTGAGTGCGCCCGCATTCAAGTACTGCGTGTAGGGGCCTGGTTGGGCCTTGGCGCTGGAACCGGCGGTACGCGGATCCAAGGGATCAACGCCAGCCATCACGCCCAGAGCAATGGCGGCGTCGGTGACATCGCGGGCGATGGGGCCCGTGTTGTCAAGCAGCCAGTCCAGCGGCGCAATGCCCGCGATACTCACCAAACCACGGGTGGGGAACACGCCCACGACGGAGCTGGTAGCAGCCGGCATGCGGATCGAATTGCCGGTGTCGGTTCCGTTGCCAAGCACCGCATAGTTCGAGGTAACAGCTGTGACAGTGCCGCCGGACGATCCACCGGGGCTGAAGCGCACATCATACGCATTTCCGGTGCGCCCGAAAGCCGTGCTGCGATTGGTATCGCTGGCCGCAAAATCGGGCATGTTAGTTTTTCCGATGATCACTGCGCCGGCGGCACGCAACTTGGCCACAATCGGTGCATCTTTGGGCGCCACAAGTTCGTGACCCGGAATGGTGTAGCCTTTCCATCCGTCGCTGGTCACCAGGCCTTTCACGCTGGTGTTTTCCTTGACTACGATCGGAACGCCCCACAGTGGACCGCGAGTAAAGTTAGCGCCGCCCGCTTCGGCGTCCTCGCGCCGGGCGATGTCGAGAGCGCCATCCGTATCTACTTTCTCCATGGCGCGATAGATGCCGTTGTATTTGTTCACGCGCGCCAGGTGCCACTCGACTACTTGAGTGACGGTGTATTTATGGTCGCTATAAAACTGCTCCAACCGCGGGATGGTGACCTCCATGAGGTCGCGATCCATCCCTTCATCGGAAGAGGCCGGCGAAGAAGCCGGCGCGTGCGAACAACCGGCAGCGAAGGCGCCGATTGCCGCCAGAAGAATGCAGAACTTTTCTCGCATCAATTAGAAATGATCTTCAATTAGAAATGATCTTCCAGGCTAGAAAATGATCTTCAAGGCGACTTGCGTGTTGAAAGGTTCGCCCGGACCGATACCCGGAGAACCATTATAAACGCCGATGGTGCCGGAAGACTGTCCAAACCCTCCGCCGATGGTCCCGCTGGGGGGCGCTAGATTGGTGCGATTAAAAATGTTGAACAGTTCCACGCGAAATTGCGCGTGCAGGCGCTCTTTGATGGGGATGTTCTTGAGAAACGCGAGATCCACGTCCCCGTAGCCCGGTCCAAGCACCGTGTTACGGCCCACCGATCCGAAGCTCCCCTGCGCCGGGTTCACGAACGCCGCCGGATTGATCCACTGTACCGGCTGGCCTTGCACCTGCGCGCGATTCACGCCCGTGTACGGATTGCCCACCTGGTCGCCACGCGTCGTATTCTCGCCGGTGCCGCTGGTATCGTAGCTTGAGAACACGGTGAACGGCAGGCCGGTATGGAACTGCATCTTGCTGGTCATTTCCCAGCCGTGCGTCAGCCAGCCCGGCCCCCAGTGCGATCCAGGGATATCGTAAACGATATATCCGCTGAAATTGTGCCGGATGTCGAAATCCGAATTTCCGTAATCGTTTTTGAAGTTGGTGCTGTCCTGCGGGATCGCGCCGACGTACGCCGTGATCTCGTCCAGACTGTGCGCCCAGGTGTAGTTGAACTGGGTGCTCACTCCATGCCACGTCTTGGTCCGCAACGTCACCTGGAGCGAATTGTAGTTGGATGTCCCCGAGCTCGAAATTTGATTGATGACTCCGAAGTTCGGGTATTGCGAAAAGTAAGGCCGGCTAGCCTGCTGATAAGTGAAGCCCTGCGCGTCGGTTCCTGTAATGAAACCGCTGCCCGTCGCAGCCTCATTGATGTCCGTCACCACCAGCAGACGCCTGGCTTCCATGCCGACATAGCCCACCTGAAGAACCGCGTTCTTGCCCAGCCCCTTTTGGATATTCAGGTTGTAGCTCATGTCATAGGCAGGCCGGAAATTGGGACTCACGGAAAACAAGTTGACCACGTTGTTGCCGGTAAGAGAGAGCGAA
>JBEKLB010000432.1:0-5726 GCA_050010415.1 Bryobacteraceae bacterium
ACCCAGGCGATGAACTGCCCACTGGTCCCGTTGTAGGACTCGATCTCATGATTCAGCTTTTGCGTCCCGGCCGCGTCGGCGGTAAAGATGATGTCGTAGCCGTTGGCATTCGCGACGTGCCCGCCGTTGGCCACGCTCATCAATCGCGAATCGGTGCTCGAAAACAGCACCGGGAAATTCGTCTGATCCGTATTCGGGACCTGGGTGCTCGCGATCGTGATAGTACGCGAGTAGCTGTAGCCGTTGGCGCTTACCGGATTGTTGGTCAGGCTGAAGCTGGCTACCGCAGCCACGCCCGATACGCTGGCCGTGACCGCATAACTGCCTGCCGTGCCGTTGGCCGTGAGCGTGGGCGCTGTAGCCACGCCATTGGTATTGGTCATTACCGTGGCCGTTGCCGATCCGGCGGCCGATCCGCCAAATGATGCGCCCGCGCCGCTCGCAGGCGCGGCAAACGTGACGGCCGCTCCGCTTACCGGATTATTACTGGCATTTGTTACCGTGGCTTGCAACGCTGTGGCGAACGTAGTCCCGACTGTCGCGCTCTGCGGAGTACCCGCGCTCGAGGCAATGGCGGCCGGGATTCCGACCTGGGCGGCATTCACCACCAGCGTTACCGTGCTCGTCTGCTGCAATGCGCCCGAAGTCCCCGTCAGCGTTACTGTGTACGTGCCGGCTGGGGTTGATGCCGTAGTCAGGAGACTCACCGCGCTGGTACCCGCGCCGCTCACCGTCGCGGGACTGAAGACGGCGGTCGCGCCCGTGGGCAAGCCGCTCGCGCTCATGGTCACCGCTCCGGTGAATCCATAGAGCGCTGTTACCGTGGCCGTGTAGCTCGCCGTTCCTCCGGCCGTTACGGTCGCCGAGGCAGGCGATGCCGACAGTGTGAACCCGGCCGCCGGATTACCCTGTGGACCAAAGATCTCAAACTCGTAAATGCTGGCCGGCGGACCGCCGGACTGCGTGGGCGTGACGATGTTCAGCAGTACATAGCGGGCCGTGGTGGGCGTAATATCGCTGGTCGTGATGCTGTCTTGATTCCCGGTCACGTTCACCACGGTGGTGAAATTCACTCCGTCCGATGAAATCTGAATATTGAACGCGGCCGTATTGAGAGACGGGTTTTCTCCACCCGCGCCCGCGTGCTCCAGAACAAAGCGTGAAATATTCCGCGGCGATCCCAGATCAACCTGCAGCCAGGGGTTCGCTACCGTTGAGCACCACTTGTCGCCCAGCCCGCCGGAGACGCTGCCATTGAAGGCCTGGCCAGGCCCTTCCGACGACGTGCAGGGCGTACTCCCGGTGGCGGCTTGGTTCAGCGCCAGATCCTGCGAATCCTGCCCATCGGATTTCAGCCCGTAGACCTGGACGAACCTGGAGAGGGAGCCGGCATACACTTTTCCGTTGGCAACGATGGGCGCGCTGCCCTTCGAAAAATTGAACAGATCGTCGCCCGGCCCCGTGCTGGACCACAGCAGATTCAGATTCTCGGCATTAAACGCATACAGACTGCCTGGCACGGTGGCTTGGTTGGCGTCGCCGTTCAGCGGCACAGTGGCCCAAACGATGCCCGTCCCGGACTGCGAGCCTGTGGCTGAAATCGTCATCATCCCGCCTGGCATCCCCTGAGGAGGCAGAATGGAGCCGGTCGCCAACGGGGTGGTGTCGAGGATTTGCGTGGCAGGAACGAGTTGGTAGATGTGAATAAAATCGTTCTCGCCCCACACGTAAACGTTGAGGCCCGAGGGAGCGATCCAGGCGGGGCTGGCATTGTGGATGTGATGGGTAGCGCTGGGGCGAATGGTGGTGTCTACAGCCTGGAAAACCTGCGGGATCTGAACGTCTCCCGCGGCCTCATGTCCGAGACTGTTGGTGTTCAATAAGTACAGCTTTCCTTCTTTACCGCCCTGGATGATGAGGCTGGTGCCGGGCAACATAGTGGGACCGGCGGATCCGAAATCGAGATCCTGAGAATTGAGCGTGGCGTAATCGGAAGGTGCGAAATAATCGAGCTCATTGATCGCGCCGGGAGATAGCTTGACCAATGACTCGCCGAAGTCCGTGGTTCCGTCGAAGGTTCCGTTTCCAGTCGGGAAATACGCATTTCCCGCCGTGTCGAACGCGGGAGCGGCGCCCGCCATCCAGATGCCGCCTTGGGATCCGTTGGGTGTCGCGTTGAAGATGCCAGCCACCGCGAGCGTGGTGCTGTTGTAGGCCACCACCCAGCCGTTGTAACTGCCAGAATCGCCGTAGGACGCCCAAGCGACATAGACCACACCTTGGGAAAGAGCCAATGCGGCCCGCTGATTTTGTACAGCGGCGTTGAAGAGTACGCTCGAGTTTTCAGGCGCCGTGGCCTGGATGATTTGAGGGCTGTTCGGCTGATCGACGCCGGTGAGGATATTTACAGCGTGCAGGCTTTGTATCGTAGTTCCGTTCACCACCGTGCGCGTTACGAAATACATGACCTGCGCGGAACCGTCGATAACCGGAGTGCCGACGATTCCGATATCGCCCCGGAAATCGGTGTAGCCAGTACCGCCGCCTACTTCAGCGCTCGATGACGCTTGCCCGGTTCCGTTAAAATTGCTGAACCAGAGCGGCGGACCAAGGGTGTCGGCGTCGAAGGCATAAACGCTATTGTTCATCGTCGCGGCATAGATGACGTTGTGCGTTCCACCTGCAATCTGCAGCCCGGAAACATACAGAATTCCCGCGTACACCTGATCGTCCACGGGGAGCATGAAGAGCTTCCCGAATTGACTCGAATTCACGTTAGTAACGTTCAGACTTGTCTCGGAAAGGTTGGCTCCGGTCCGCTGATTGTTGTAGTTTCGGGTGAGAACACTGACCCCTTGCCCAAGGGCAAGCTGGCCGCTAACGAATAGCAGGGAAACAACAAGAGACCAACGATATTTCAGCCGAAGGTTGCGACGCATAACAAGACTTACCGTGTGCCTTAGCGCTGCAGGCCCAGTGCCTTCGGCACTCACTACCTATAAATCGGCGACCAGCGAGCAAAACTGGAGTGCAGTTTGGCGGTTCCTCTCCGCCTGTGCTCGCCCGCGTGACCCAAGCGCCGGGATCGACCGGCGGGCCATTCCGAGCCGGCGACGGCGTCCAGTAGCAAGTTATCCGTCCCTTCGAAGCGTTACAATCACAATACTGAAAAGACTTGGGCGTGCATAGCATTCTTCAGTTATATGGGTACTAGTCGATAGACAGTCAGAGGCCTAGACGAGTACCCTCGAGTGAGTTCAAATGCTTATCCAACCGGCCAAAGCGGCCTACAGATCCGCTCGATCACTTTATAGAAGGCTACGCAAGAAATCCGTCTTCGAGAGGATCTATCGCGAAAACCTTTGGGGAGATGCAGAGTCCCGCTCTGGACCCGGCTCAGGCCTGGCCGCGACCGAGAAGCTGAGAAAGGGGCTACTGGACGCGATCGAGCGGTTGGATGTTCACACTATAGTCGATGCTCCCTGCGGAGATTATTATTGGCTTTCCACGCTCGATCTCTCCCGGCACCTGACGTGGTACCGGGGATATGACATCGTCTCGCAGGTGATCGAACAGAATAACCGGCGGTTTGCTTCCGAGAAGATTTCGTTCGAGGCTAGCGATTTGATCAAACGAACGCCCCCGGCCGCCGACCTCATCCTTTGCCGCCATCTCCTGATTCACCTGACGTTTGAGGATGGTCTGCGCGTCCTGCGCAATTTCAAGAACAGCGGCTCCCGGTATTTGATGATTACCAATCAACCGCACATCGAGAGCAACGACGAAATTATCTTCACCGGCTCCTACCGGCCTGTAAACCTGGGCCTTCCGCCCTTCAGTTTTCCGCCACCGCTCTTTTCCATCGACGATGCGCAAGCGGAGGGCGACAAAGCCGAAGCGGCAATCTTTGAACTTGCGCGGATGCTCTGATCTACTTGTGCTGGGTTTCCCAGTCGTATTGAATCTGGGGATCGTCGTAGGCGATGCGGCCCTCATCCTGCGGGTCATACAAACGATCGGTCAGGTAGACCAGCATGGCTGGGCCGGTTCCAATCACCTTATAACCGTGTGCTATCCCTGGAGGAACCAGCAGTTGCCATCTTCGCAGCGCTCCAACGTACAGCGTGTTGCGGACGCCGAAGGTGGGCGAGTCGGCGCGCAAATCCACCAGCACGGTTTGCAGCATGCCGTCCAGCGGCACCCAACAGTCGGTCTGGTGCTTATGGAAGTGAAAGGCCTTGATGGTGCCGGGATAGCTTAGAGCCGCCGAAATTTGGGTGGTCTCTTTCGGAAAGCCCGCGGGAAGGCCCTGGCCGATGCGCGCGATCTCCAGAAAATAGCCGCGATCGTCCGGCCACACGGGATAGGGCTGGATGCGCACCCCCGCGATCAGATCCTTCGAATCTGGCGCAAGGATGACCTTGCCAATCCCTTTTTCGCAAGCCGGCGTTGCCAGCCGCATGGCCAACGGTTCGGAAACCGCTTGTTCACGTGTTGGGGAACTCATCAACTGCGCGCTCCGGTTTTCTTGGTGTCGGCAACCAGGTTCGCGGCTCGCAGCAGCGAATCGAACGAGCCCGCGTCAGTCCACCAGCCTTCCAAATAAGCGTAGGTCATGGCGCCTTCGCGAATGTAGGCATTGTTGACGTCGGTGATCTCCAGTTCACCTCGGCCCGAAGGCACCAGCTTCTTCACCTTCTCGAACACGGTTTCGTCGTACATGTAGATGCCGGTCACGGCGAAGTTCGATTTTGGCACTTTGGGTTTCTCTTCGATGGCCACGATGTGACCGTCGCGAATCTCGGCCACGCCGAAGCGCTCGGCGTCGGGGACCTCTTTCAGCAGGATTTTCGCGCCGGTTTTCTGCCGCTGGAAGTCTTCCGCCATGTGCCGGATACTTCGCTCGATGATGTTGTCGCCCAGAATGACGCAAATGGGGCCACCGTCGGCGAAGTGCTCGGCCAATCCCAAGGCGTCTGCGATGCCGCCCTCACCCTCCTGATAGGTGTAGTCCAAGTGCTTCAGGCCAAATTCCTTGCCGTTCGCCAGCAAGCGGAGAAAATCTCCAGAATTCCGGCCGCCCGTCACCACCAGAATTTCCCGGATGCCGGCATCCACTAGTGTCTGGATGGGGAAGTAAATCATGGGCTTGTCATAGATTGGCAGGAGATGCTTGTTGGTGATCTTGGTAAGTGGGAGCATGCGGCTTCCCGTGCCGCCCGCGAGGACGACGCCCTTCATCGGCACACCTTGGGAGACACCTTGGCACACACCTGAAATCGTTGAAAACGCATCAAGTCTCCAGTATACATTCCGAAATATGTGTAACCGAATCAGCTATCAGCCAGTAGAGATTTCCCGCAGCTCTCGATTGCGGTTCGCGTAGTTTTTCTCGTGATAGGACTGATATTCGCCGCTGCGCACGTGTGCGATCCACTGGGGATTATCGCGATACCAATCCACCGTCGCCTTCAAACCACGCTCGAAGTCCATCCGCGGCTCCCAGCCGGTCTCGCGCGTCAGCTTTTCGCTCGAGAGCGCGTAACGTCGATCGTGGCCCGGCCGGTCTGTCACGTACTCAATCAGGCTGGATGGTTTGCCCGTAATGGCAAGAATCTGCTCCACCACGGTCTTGTTCGGCAGCGATCGATTACCGCCGATATTGTAGATCTCGCCGTCCCGGCCTTTCTCGAGCAAGGTGAGAATGGCGCGGCAATGATCTTCGA
>JBEKLB010000433.1:0-5726 GCA_050010415.1 Bryobacteraceae bacterium
GGCTGCTGCTTGGCGCGCAGCTTGCGATGCTGGATCTTTTCGAGTACTGCCGCCATGTAGGTGTAGAACACTGGCGTCAGGTAGAGCGTGACAAGCTGCGAGAAGAGCAGTCCGCCGACTACGACCAAGCCGAGTGGTTGCCGCGCTTCGCCGCCAGCACCGTAGCCCAGAGCAATGGGAACCGCGCCCAGCAACGCTGCCATGGTGGTCATCATGATGGGGCGGAAACGGATGAGGCAGCCTTCGTAGATGGCCTTCATCGGCGTGAAGCCCTGGTTGCGCTCGGCTTCCAGAGCGAAGTCGATCTGCATGATCGCGTTCTTTTCCACGATGCCGATCAGCATGATGAGCCCGACGAACGCGTAGATGTTCAAATCCATGTGGAATAAATAGAGCGTGATCAAGGCGCCGAAACCCGCCGAAGGCAGTCCCGAAAGAATGGTGAGCGGGTGAATGTAGCTTTCATACAGGATGCCGAGCACGATGTAGACCACCAGGATGGCGACGATCAGCAATACCCAGAGATTGCCCAGCGAACTTTGGAAGGCTTTGGCGGATCCTTGAAAGTCCGTTGTGATGCCGGAAGGCAAGGTCTGTTGAGCCAACTCCTGCACCTTCGAGACGACATCTCCCAGCGCCGCGCCTGGTCTCAAATTGAATGAGACCGTGACGGCGTTGAGCTGTCCATAATGATTAATTGTTTGCGGGCCGGTGTCCTGGTGCAGCTTGGCCAGCGTATCGAGCGGGATCAAGGAGCCGTTCGTCGACTTGAAGTAGAGCAGCGAGAGCGCATGCGGGTCGGCTTGATATTGCGGCTTTAGTTCCAGCAGGACCTTGTATTCGTTGATCGCCGCGTAGATGGTGGAGACCCAGCGTGGGCCGTAGGCATCGTAGAACGCGTTCTCAATGGCGTCGGCGTTCACTTGCAAGGAGGCGGCCTTGTCGCGATCGATGGTCACGTTCACTTGCGGCGCCAGGATCGCCAGGTCGCTCGTGACATCCTCTACTTCGGGCAGCTTTTCGATTTCGTTCTGCAGTTTCGTCGCGCCGGCATAGAGCTCTTCTTTGTCGGGCGACTGCATGGAGAACTGATACAGGCTCTTGGTGACCTGCCCGCCGATCCGGATGGTCGGAGGGTTCTGCAAATAAACGCGCATTCCGGGGAAATTCGAGAGCTGCGGGCGTAAATCCGCGATAATGTCGTTCACCAGAAGCTTGCGCTGGGAGCGCGGCTTCAAATGCACCACCAGCTCCCCGTAGTTGGGGCCGCCCAGGGTGGAAGCCGACGTGCCGCCCACGGTGGACATCAAGGCTTGGACGTCGGGATTGGTGCGAAACACTTCGGCGACGCGCTTCTGATAATCCACCATCTGGTAGTACGAAGTGCCCTGCGCGGCTTCAGTGACGGCATAAACCTGGTCGGTATCCTGATCGGGGATGAAACCCTTCGGGATCTTGACGAACATTGCTACAGTGCCGGCCAGCACTAACAAAGACGCCGCCATTGTGACGGCGCGATGCCGTAGCACGATCTGTAACGTATAGTCGTACACGCGCAGCAGAGCTTCAAAGAATCGCTCGGTGGTGCGATAGAACCAGGATCGCTTCTGCTCCTCCGGGGAGCGCAGGAAGCGCGAGCAGAGCATGGGCGTCAGCGTTACCGAGACAATTCCTGAAATGAGAATGGCTACGCAAATGGTGACGGCGAATTCGCGGAACAAGCGGCCCAGAATCCCACCCAGGAACAAGACTGGGATGAATACGGCGGCGAGCGACAGCGTCATCGAAACGATGGTGAATCCGATTTCCTTGGACCCCGCCAGGGCCGCATACAAGGGCTTTTCGCCCATTTCCATGTGGCGGAAAATGTTTTCCAGCATCACGATGGCGTCGTCGACCACGAAGCCCACGGAAAGAATCAGCGCCATCATCGACAGATTGTCCAGGCTGTAATGCAGCAGGTACATGATGGCGAAGGTGCCGATGATCGAAAACGGCAGCGCGAGCGCTGGAATCACGGTGGCTGAGACGTTGCGCAGGAACAGGAAGATCACCATCACCACCAGGCCGAGCGTGAGCAGCATGGTGAACTGCACATCTTTGTAGGATTCGCGAATGGTGTCCGAGCGATCGTACAAGATGTCCATCTTCACCGACGCGGGGATTTCGGAACGGAAGGTGGGCAGCAGGTTCTTCACGGCGTCGGTGACGGCGATGGTGTTGGTTCCGGGCTGGCGCTGTACGCCCAGGATGATGGCGCGCTGCGTGCCTAGCTTGGTGTAAAACCAGGACGCAGTCTTGTCGTCCTCCACGCTGTCGATGACGTCGCCGAGTTCTTCCAGGCGCACGGGCGATCCGTTGCGATACGCGACAATCAGAGGCCGGTATTGAGCGGCGCTCATTAACTGACCGGTGGCTTGCAGGGTAAACGCGCGCTGCGGCCCGATGATGCTGCCCGTCGGCAGGTTGACGTTCCAGCCCGACAGCGCCGTTTGCACTTCGTTGATGCCGATCTGGCGCGAGGCGAGCAAGTGCGGATCCACCTGAGCGTGCACCGCGTATTTCTGCGCGCCCAACACTTGCACCTGCGCGACGCCGCTGACCATGGAGATGCGCTGCGCGATGCGAGTCTCCGCGTATTCATCGAGCGTCCAGAGCGGAAGCGTTTGCGATGTGATGGCGAGATAGAGAATGGGCTGATCGGCCGGATTCACCTTGGTGAAGGTGGGGGGCGTCGGCATGCCTTGCGGCAATAGACGCGCGGCCTGCGTGATGGCCGATTGAACGTCGACAGCGGCGCCGTCCAGGCTTTTGTTCAGGACGAATTCGAGCGTCACTTGCGTGGAGCCGAGTGAGTTGGTGGACGTCATCGAATCGAGACCCGAGATGTTGGAGAACTGATTCTCGAGCGGAGTGGCCACGGCCGACGCCATGGTGTCGGGGCTCGCGCCGGGAAGGCTCGCTGTGACGAGCAGCGTGGGGAAATCCACGTTCGGCAGATCGCTGACCGGGAGCGAGCGATACGCCACCAGGCCGAACAGCGCGATGGCGGCCATCATGAGGCTGGTGGCGATGGGACGGCGTATGAATGTTTCCGAGAAGTTCATTTAAATCCGGTGTGTCTGCATTTGTGGCGCCCGCACTCTTGCGTGCCGCGTTGACACTCGTGTCGACGCTTTTTCGGGAAAGAGTGTCGAGAAGAGTCTCGACACGGCACGCAAGAGTGCGTGCGCTACGAGCATCATGCTAGTCGGCACCGACGTGCGCTCCCTGCTGGGGTTCAAGAGTCGGAAATGGCGTGGCTTGGTGCTTGCGGCGGCGCGTCCACTCGAGCACCGAGGCCATATAGGTGTAGACCACCGGCGTCAAATATAAGGTGATCAATTGCGAGAATATCAGCCCGCCAACCACGGCCAATCCCAAGGGACGGCGTGAGTCGCCACCCGCGCCATAACCGAGGGCCACGGGAAGAGCGCCCAGCAACGCAGCCATGGTGGTCATCATGATGGGCCGGAAGCGGATCAGGCAGCCTTCGTAAATGGCTTCGAGCGGGGTTTTGCCTTCCTTGCGTTCGGCTTCCAGAGCAAAGTCGATCTGCATGATGGCGTTCTTTTTCACGATGCCGATCAGCATCATCAGCCCGACGAATGAGTAGAGATTGAGATCGACGTGAAAGATCATCAGCGTGAGCAGCGCGCCCACGCCGGCCGAGGGCAGCCCGGAAAGGATGGTCAGCGGATGAATGTAGCTTTCATACAGCACGCCCAGGACGATGTAGACCACCAGAACCGCAATGATCAGCAGCAACGTCAGGTTCTTGAGCGAGCTCTGGAAGGCTTGCGCAGTGCCTTCGAAGTTCGCGTTCATGTTCGCCGGCAGGACGCGCCGCGCGGTTTCCTGCACCATGTTCACTGCATCGCCCAAGGCCACGCCAGGCTTGGCATTGAAGGAAACGGTCACTGACGGGAACTGTCCCGAATGATTGATGCTTTGCGCGCTCGCGCCCTCCCGCATCTTCGAGAAATTGCTGAGCGGAATCAATTGGCCGCCAGGAGCTTTGAAGAAGAGCTTGGACAGGTAGTCGGAGAACTCCTGATATTTTGGCGAAACCTCCAGCAGTACCTTGTATTGATTGGTGGGTGCGTAGATGGTGGACGACCAGCGCGGGCCAAACGCGCTGTAGAGCGCACTTTCGATCGAATTGGCGTCCAGGCCGAGGGCCGCTGCGCGATCTCGGTCGATCTCCAGATTCACTTGCGGGTTCTTCACCTGCAAGTCCGTGGTCACATCCACTAAGCCCGGAAGCTTGGCGATCTCGCGCTCCAGCTTCTGCGCCTGCGTATAAAGCTCGGCAGTGTCGGGACCTTGCAATGTGAAATCGTACGCCGATTTGGTCTGGTGTCCACCGAAGCGCAGGCTGGGCGGGGCCACCAGGAAAACTTTGATGCCGGGAAATCCCGAAACCTTGGGACGCAGCTCGGCGATGACCTGCGTCACCGACAACGCGCGCATTTTGCGCGGCTTCAACTGCACCCAGAAGCGGGGCGTATTGGTGGTGTCGGCGTTCGACATGAACGAATCGATATTCGAATCGCGCCGCATGATGTTAGCCACCTGTGTTACGTAGTCCACCATCTTGTAGTAAGAAGTGCCTTGCGCGGCTTCGAGCGTCACCATCATGGAATCGTTGTCGTCGTCCGGCATGAAGCCCTTGGAGACGGCGCCGAAAAGGTAAATTGTGGCGCCGATCAGGATGAAGAAGACCGCGGCCATTACGTAATGATGTTTCAGCACCACGCGCAGGCTGCGCTTATAGCCGTTCAACAGCCGGTTGAAGAAGCTTTCCATGGTCCGGTTGAACCAGGATGGCCGCTGCTGCCGCGGGTCTTTCAAGAACCGGCTGCACAGCATGGGCGTCAGAGTGATGGAGACCAGGCCGGAGATGAAAATCGCGGTACATAAGGTGACCGCGAATTCCTTGAACAATCGGCCGAGAATGCCGCCCATAAACAGCACCGGGATAAACACGGCGCCCAGCGAAATGGTCATCGATACGATGGTGAATCCGATTTCGCGCGAGCCGCGCAGAGCGGCTTCAAAGGCAGTCTCGCCCTTTTCCATGTGCCGCACGATGTTCTCTAGCATCACGATGGCGTCGTCCACCACAAAGCCGATGCACAGGATCAGCGCCATCATCGAGATGTTGTCCAGGCTGTAGTTGAGCAGGTACATCACGGTGAAGGTGCCGAGGATGGAGAAGGGCAGCGCCATGCTCGGAATCAGCGTGGCGGAAGCATTTCGCAGAAACAGGAAGATCACCGCAATCACCAGGCCGAGCGTGATGGCCATGGTGAACTGGATGTCGTGAAAGGCCTGGCGAATCCCGGTGGCGCGGTCACCGCGAATGGTCAGGGTCACCGAAGGCGGCAAGTGAGTTTGCAGGGTTGGAATGACACGCCGGATTTCATCGATGATCTGGATGGTGTTGCTGCCCGCCTGGCGCATGATGCCCAGATTGACCGCACGTTCCACGGTGTTGGCGGTGTCCACCCAGGATGCGGCCTTGTCGTTCTCCACGCTGTCGATGACGTTGGCCACTTCATCCAGACGGATGGGCGCGCCGTTGCGCCAGGCCACCACCATCGGCCGATAATCCTTGGCGTGCATTAGCTGGCCGTTGGCTTGGATGTTGTAAGCGGTGTGGGCGCCATAAAGCGTACCGACGG
>JBEKLB010000434.1:0-5725 GCA_050010415.1 Bryobacteraceae bacterium
GAGTCCCAACTGGCGAACTTTGTCAGCGCCGAGGAGACCGTCCGCGTCTCGGCGCTGTTGGAGAAACGTCGCGCCGCGCTGGAGACTCTCCTGGCCGAATGGGAAGAGGCGTCGGCGGAAGCATGACCGATTTCCAGGAGCAGCTCGCTCATCTACGCCGCCGCGTCGCCAGGATCGACCGCAAGTACTCACGGTCTGCGGCCATAGCTCCAATCCCCAATCCCAAATCCCCAATCCCGGCCCGCCCAATCCCGGCGCCGGAAGACTGGCTGCACGGCGTTGAAGTCGCAACGCCACACGGCGTCCACTACGAAACCGAGCGGCTCTACGAGCGCCACCGCCGCCACGGCAGCGTCGGCATCGTGGACCTGGAGGGCCTGTCTCACGATCTGCTCGATCCCATCACAAACGGCCAGATCCGCGGCGTCCCGCCTGAGAAATGGTGCTTCCTCGATACCGAAACCACGGGCTTGGCGGGAGGCTCAGGCACCTACGCGTTTCTGGTTGGCGTCGGCCGCATCACTCCGCAGGGCTTTCGCGTCCGCCAGTTCTTCATGCGCGATTTCGGAGAAGAGGCCAGCCAACTGAGCGCACTCACTGAGCACTTGAAGCAATTCGACGTGCTGATCACTTACAACGGTCGCACCTACGACCAGCCCTTGCTCGAAACTCGTTTCCGTATGGTGCGCCAGCGGCCGCCATTCAGTTCGCTCGAGCACCTGGACTTGTTGTTTGGCGCGCGCCGGCTTTGGAACTTACGATTCGACAGTTGCCGTCTGGTGGAACTCGAGAACCAAATCCTCGGCGTGGAACGACAAGGCGACTTGCCCGGTGAGTTGATTCCATATGTTTATTTCGAATATGTGCGGACGCACGAAATCTTTCGCCTGATGCCGGTGTTTCATCACAACGCCGTCGACATCCTGTCCCTGGCCTGCCTGACCGCCATCGTCCCCCGCGCCTTCCATGCGGGCCAAGCCGGGTTTTCGCATGGCGCGGAGATGGTTGGTCTCGCTCGCTGGTGGCGTCAAGCCGAGCAGCCTGAAAACGCCCTGGCGCTGTTCCGGCAGGCCATTGAGAAGAATCTTTCGGACGACTTGCTGTTTCGAACTTTATGGGACATCGCGGCGCTGGAAAAGAAGCTGGGCCGCGAACATGCTGCGCTTCCAGTGCTCACCGATCTTGCCGCATCGCGCAATCCCTGGCGCGCAGCCGCGTTTGTGGAACTGGCGAAGTATTACGAACGCCGGGAGCGCAATTACGCACTGGCGCTCGAAATGACCCGCAGCGCGCTAGAATTAGATCCGTCCCAGGCGCTCCAACGCCGCGCGGAGCGTCTGGAAAAACGCATCGCCGCTCCGAAGACAGCCAGGTTACTATAATGCCGGCTCTTATGACAAAAACGTTTCTGCCACTGCTTGTTGTTCTGACTTTGACAAGCTGCGCCAAGGCGCCCAAGCTGGATGTCAGCTTGACGCTCGACAAACAAAACGACAATCTGATCTTCGTGAAGGTTAAGGTGGTGAACACGGAAGATCGCGCCACGGTTCCAATCGCCATCGAAGTAACGGGCCAGGCCCAATCCAAGGGCCACTGGGACAAAGCCAGCCCCCTGCTGCATCCCGCGGCTTTCGTGCTCAATCGCAAGGAGCAGCGCGAGATCACCAAGCTTTGGAGGGTTCCGGCCGACGCGGCTCGAACCACCCTCACTGTGAAAGAACAGGAACGTGGATTTGTGTTAAAAACAGAACGCGCCGAGAAAGTATTTTCTGCGGCGCCAGCCCCCGCTACAGCAAAGCCTTAAGCTCGCTCCACGCCAGGCCCTGCGATTCCCCCACGCCCGGATGTGTGATGTGTCCGGCATACGTATTCACGCCCACCCGGATGGCCGCATTATCCAGGCAGGCCTTTTCCAGTCCCTTGGCGCATAACTCAGCCAGGTAGGGAAACGTCGCGTTGGTGAGCGCGTAAGTGGATGTGTGCGGCACCGCCGCCGGCATGTTCGACACGCAGTAATGCAGCACTCCATCGACGAAATAAATGGGATCGGTGTGCGTGGTGGCGTGCGATGTCTCAAAGCATCCGCCCTGATCGATCGCGACATCCACCATCACGGCGCCCGGCTTCATCGATTTCAACATTTCGCGCCGAACCAGTTTGGGCGCCGACGCGCCTGGAATCAGCACTGCTCCCACCACCAGATCCGCGTTGCGCACCGCCTCACGCACCGTGAAGCTGTTGGATGCCAGCGTAACTACCTGGCTGCTATAAATGTCATCGAGATTGCGCAAACGGTCGAGATTGCGATCGATAATCGTGACAGCCGCGCCCAACCCGACGGCCATCTTGGCTGAATTGTGGCCCACCACGCCGCCGCCCAGGATCACCACGTTGGCCGGCGCGACGCCCGGGACGCCCCCCAGCAGAATACCGCGGCCGCCGTTGGGCCGTTCCAGATACACCGCGCCCACTTGCACCGCCATGCGTCCGGCCACTTCGCTCATCGGAGTGAGCAAGGGTAGCGAGCCGTCCGCTTCGCGAATCGTTTCATACGCTACCGAGTTGACCTTGGCGTCCACCAGTTTGCTGGTGAGCTCGGGCAACGGCGCCAGATGCAGATAGGTGAACAGGATCAGGCCACGGCGGAAGTGCACGTATTCGGACGGCTGCGGCTCTTTCACCTTGATCACCAGATCAGCCTGGCCCCAAACGTCACTCGCTGTAGGCAGGATTTCGCCGCCCGCCTCGACGTATTCGCTGTCGGGAATGGAGCTACCGGTGCCGGCCTGGGTCTCAACCAGCACCCGATGGCCAGCCTCGCGCAACGCCGTTACGCCGCTTGGAACCAGCCCGACGCGCGTCTCGTGATCCTTGATTTCTTTCGCTACGCCGACGATCATCTGGGGGGTGCACCTGAAGGAGGTGGTGGACCTACGGGAGGAGTTGCACTTGAAGGAGGGGGTGCACTTGCAGGCGGTGCGGATTCCGACTTGGCGGTCAGCCGCTTGGGGCCCAGGCCCAAAGCGATCAGAGAAAGCGAATTGATTTTGCCATCGGGCATCAGGTTTTGGTCTGCTTGAAAGCGCTTCAGGGCGTCGGCCGAATCGGCGCCCCACTGCCCGCTCGCCTCACGCTGCAAGTAACCCTTGCTCACCAGGGCTTGCTGGATTTCCCGGTAACGGTCCGCCGTCGGGGCCTGTTGGTAGGAGCGGGCGGGAACGCGAGAAACCGTGCCTTTCCGATGGGCGGCGATTTTGGACCCTTTTTTCGGCGCGCCTTTTGCCGCCGCGCCAGCGTGGGGTTTGTTCGCACTTGTCGTGGACGCTGTCGTCGCCGCGTGGTGCTTTTTATGCGGTTTGGTTGGCGTCGCGGCCAGCGACGAACAGGCGACCGCGAAAATAGCCAGGGCCAAGGGGAATGTTCGGGACACGCAACCCTATTGTAGAACGGCCGCCACTTCCGGCGGTGAGCCGGTTTAGCTGGCTTTTCGGCCGTTGGCGATTGGCGCTTAGCGAAGGGACAAGTTGGGGTTGGGGGTTGGGGGCACAGGCACTTTGGCAAACAAGCCCGAGGCGAGAGCGTGACAGGGATACACCTCAAAAATCCTTTTACTGGTCAGCGTGCCGTTTGGCGTGACTACCTGGATCTTGCCGGTGGTGGCGTCGGAGGGAACCTTCGCGTAGATCACAGTTGGCGCAGCGGAGAGGATCGCGGCTGGCATTCCGTTGAACGAGACGCTGCTCGCTTCCCTTAAGCCATATCCAACAATCGCGACGGTCTAGCCTACGGAGCCGATGGCGGGCCGTGGCTCGACAATTGCCGACTCGCCGGCGGAGAGGAAGAACACCGTACCCAAACCCTCGTTCACGCCGTCGCTATAGGTCGTACCGTAGAAGATGCCGCTGGTGGATTCCATCAGCCGAGCGGTTGGGCGCCGTCCGGACAGCCCTTTTGGGAACAAAAGGCATGGAGGGTTGTGAGTGTCCCGCTCGGAGAGATCTTAAAAACTGTTCCACAGCCCGGAGCCAGGCCATCGCTCTCGACACAAATGGAGTCGTCTCCATCCCACTGTGCCGTGCCGTAAAAATCTCCGCTCGGCGCCAACACCAGCGGTGACGCCGGCAGCATGCCATCCGGGCAGGAGACTCCTTGGGCGCAGAAGCTGTACAGGGTTGCGAATGTTCCCTCGGGAGCGATGGTGAAGATGGTTCCACAACCGACTGAAAACTGCGAAAATTGGCAAGCGGAGGTGGCCCCACCGAACGAAGTTGTGCCATAGAGGAGCCCGCCGGGTCCCTCCACTAAGCTGGTTGAAGGCTGGAGACCATCCGTACAGCCGGCTCGGAACAAAAGTTGTGAAGAGTCGTGAGCACGCCGGCCGGAGTTATTTTGAAGACCGTGCCACAGCCATAGGGTAGTAAAAAGAGGAGCAGCAAGCCACGGTCCCTCCATACTCTGTTGTGCCGACAAGATCGCCGTTGGCCTCTTGGACCAGGCCGGCCAGGGGGTTTGCGCCGTCCGCGCACGGTTCTTGAAGGCAGAAGCTGTAGATGGACGTGAATATTCCGCTGGCCGTGATTTTGAATACGGTTCCCCGGTTGTACAAGCCACCCCATTGCGTCGTCCCATATAAGTCGCCATTAGCGGCCTGCACCAACCCTACTGGAAATTTGCCGTCGTCGCACGTCGCGTCGTCGGGGCAGAAGTTATAAAGCGTCGTAAAAGTACCGGCTGGCGTCATCTTGAAGATAGTTCCTGCGCCATACGCTCCCTCGCCTGTCATAGCGCCGAAAATATAGCCGTTATTCGCCTGCACAATGCCAACCGGATAGTCGCCGTCTTGGCACGGGTTTCCCGTACAGCCAGGAGCAAACACCGTGGTGAGCACGCCGCTCGGAGTCATTTCGAAGATGGTGGAGGATCCATTATCCCCCGGAGATCGGCGCCTCAAAGGTCGTGCTCCCGTAAAGATTTCCATTGGTGGCCTGAATTAATCCTGTCTCTGGGTATCCGCCATTGGGACCGCTGAAAGTGTCCAGCGTGCCGAAATTCACTGTGCCCGTACCTGCTGCGTAGGTCTGGGCCGTGGCGGTTCCGATGTCTATCGCCGCCGCGATCATGAAAAAGAACGCCCCAATTGTGTAACAGGCAAGGGAAATTCAACTTATTATTCCTTCGGTGGCGATATCAGGTTGACTAACACATCGATTGCTGGCGGGTTCGGGGCTGGGCGTGTCGATTTAGCGCTTTCGCTTCTCGTCTAGAGTCCGGCGCAGGATCGGAAGCACGGCCCGATCCTTTTCGCCGCCGAGTTCTTCTTTAATCCCGATGATCGTCTCCAGGTCGAGCACGCGGATACGAAGCTTCTCACCGATGTCCATCTCGGCTGAGTGAGCCATCAGGTCTTCATAACCAAGATTGTGGCCGATTGTTCCCAATAGGTCCAGCGGGCCATACCGCGTGATCAGATTCAAATGGCCTGCAGAGGCGAGATGAGACGCGTTGGGCCTGAGACGCCGTTCGGGCTGAATGCGAAAGACCGCGTCCAGCGACTCTAATACCGGCAGGAGCCTTTTGATATTGGAGATGTCCCGCGAGTGGACCACATCCGTATCAAACGTATCCACGGGCGCTCCGTTCAAGACCGCCGCCAGGCCTCCTACCAGGATGAAATCGATACCCCCGTCGTGCAGCGCACGAAGGGTCGCGATCAGTTTACCTTCCG
>JBEKLB010000435.1:0-5711 GCA_050010415.1 Bryobacteraceae bacterium
GGCGAGCCGAAGTCCTGATCCGGGCCAAAATCCTTGGGACAATTCTCCAGCGGCTTGGCGCTCATGCAGCCCACCACCCAAGCGTCGTTTTCGGTGGCTTGCACCGACCACAGAACTTTGCCCGAATCCAGATCGAGCGCCATAATGGCGTCCGTGTTCTTGGCCGCTGGCGTAGTGTACGCATCGCCAGTGCCGACGTAAAGTGCGTGGCGCTTGGGATCGATGGTTGGGGAATTCCATACGCCGCCACCGGCTGGCCCCCAGCGGCTCACACCGTTGGCGTTCTTGCCCACCACCTTGGGAACGTCGGTGATAATCCAGGTTTTCCAAAGTTGTTTGCCGCTGGCCGCGTCCAGAGCCAACACGCTTCCGCGAAAACTACAGCACGGGTAATCGGCACCCGAGCTGGCGCCTTCCTCCGACGATGCCACCGGGACATAGATGCGATCCTCATACACCTTGGGAGCACCCGTGATGCGCGCCGTGGGATGTTCGTCCACGTGAACTTTCCAGAGCAGCGTTCCCTTCGTAGCATCCAGCGCGTAGACGTTCGCTTTCAGATCGCCGAAGTACGCCACCGCCGACGGCTTGGCGGACCGGATGGAAAGCGCATTTCTGACGCCCGCTTCGGCTTGGAATGTCCAATAGACGCATCCCGTGTCGGCATTGAGTGAATAAACCGCGCCGGTATCGGCGCTGACGAAGACGCGTCCGGCCACCACCACCGGCTCTCCATAAACTTCCTTAGCGCCCGGCACGCCAAAGGCCCATTTCAGTTTGAGATGAGCCACCTGGCTGGCCGTCATCTGCGCGGCGCTGGCCGTTTGAAAACGCGAATTGGAGAGATCCACGCCCCAACCATTCCAGGCCGGACCCGATGCGGCGTCCGATAGAGCCGGGCTGGCAGTGCATTGGCTGGATGCCGTCTGAGCGGCGAGAGGAAACAAACTGGCGGCCAGAGCCAGGAAACGAAATGCGACACGGGAAGGATGCATTTGGTTCAGTCTACTCCCGTTCATGCCCTGGCGCAGGGACACTACAGGGAGCCTGGCCTCTATTGTCGAGTTGACGCAGGCGTCGTTGAACGCCACGCAAGCCGACCGATAGCCGCTTGTGTACAATCGGGCCTGGAGGACACGCCCATGCAGCCCGCGCAAACCAACATCGATCAACTCAAGCAGCGCATGCGTAGCACCTGGTCCGCTGGAGATTTCGGGCAGATCGCCCGATACAGCGCCCAGTGCGCGGAGGAGTTTGTAGACCGCCTCGATCTCCAGGCTGGCATGCGGGTGCTGGACGTGGCCTGCGGCACAGGCAATCTGGCCATCCCAGCCGCGCGCAAAGGGGCGCAGGTGTGGGGCGTCGACATCGCTGCGAATTTGCTGGAGCAGGCTCGCCAACGGGCCGCCGCCGAAGGTTTGAAGGCCGTGTTTGAAGAAGGCGACGCGGAGCAGTTGCCGTACTCGGATGCACACTTTGATGTAGTGATGAGCATGTTCGGAGCCATGTTCGGCCCGCGCCCGGAGCTGGTGGCGTCAGAGCTGGCACGCGTATGCCGGCCGAAAGGAACCATCGCCATGGCCAACTGGATACCCGCCGGATTCGTCGCCAGGCAGTTTGCATTGGGAAACCGCTACGCTCCTCCGCCGCAGGGACTCCCGGCGCCCGTCGAGTGGGGCGAAGAGCAGATAGTGAGGCAACGCCTGGGGCCTTACGCCTCCGATATTCGAACCGCGCGCCAAACACTGGACTTCGATTATCCATTTCCGCCGCGCGACGTTGTTCAGTTCTTTCGCCAGTATTTCGGACCCACGCTAGTGGCATTTTCAAAGCTGCCCGCCGACGCGCAAACGGCATACATAGCCGATCTGGAAAGCCTCTGGAGCGAACATAACCAGGCGAGCGACGGCCGTACCGTGGTTCGCGCGGAATATCTGGAAGTGATCGCTACGCGAGCCTGAAAGCTCGTTCTAAGGCGCCAATCTAAGGTGACGCGTGTGGTAAAGTACCAGCTAATGAGAACCCGAATCCTTCTCTTAATCATGGCCAGCGCGCTAGCAGCATCGGCGCAAAAGGTGAACATCGAATTCGACCCGGCTGTCGATTTCGCCAGGTTCCACACCTTCGCCATCCGCGCGGGCGACCTCAATAGCCAGAACCCAGCATTAAACAGCGAACTCACCAAGAAGAAGATCGACTTCGATATCGAGCGTGGACTCTCAGCCCGGGGATTGGTCATGGTGGCAGCCGGTCCATCCGATCTCAACGTCCGATACCGGCTCGGCGTAGCGCGCAAGGCTGAAGTGGAGGCCTATCCCGCGGGATGGCTGGGGCTCGGCACGCGCGTGGTGAGAGTGCCCTTCGCCGAAGGAACGCTGGTCATCGACCTGCGCGATCCCACAACACGATCGCTGGTCTGGCGCGCCATCTCGAGCGAGGAGAAAAGCGATGTGCTCAAGATCGAAGGCAAGCTGGACAACATGGTCAAGAAGTCCCTAGAGAAATATCCGCCCAAGCGCTAGCCGGGACCCCAGCGGTGAGTGGAATCTCGTTCGACGAGGAGATGAGCCGGAGAATTGAGGCTCTCTACGTCACGCCTGAAGTGGTGGCGCAACGCGAGCGGGTGCTGCAGGTTCTCAACCTGGCTCCGGGCGAGCATGTGCTGGACATCGGATCAGGACCGGGATTGTTGGCGTCCGCCATGGCGCAGGCAGTCGGCCCGCATGGTCGCGTCTCTGGCATCGATATCAGCCGGTCCATGGTGGCGATGGCGTCCAGACGCTGTGCCGCCCAGCCGTGGGCTGAGTTCCAGACGGCCAGCGCAACGGAACTGCCGTATCCCAGCGACAGCTTCCACGCGGCGGTCTCCACTCAGGTCTACGAATACGTCCCAGATATTCCTGCAGCTCTCGCGGAACTGCATCGAGTGCTGCGGCCGGCAGGGCGAGCAGTCATTCTCGACACCGACTACGGGTCGCTCGTGATCCACACCGAAGATCCGCCGCGCATGGCACGCATCCTCCACGCTTGGGATGAGCACTTCACGCATGCCAACCTGCCACGCTCTCTGTCGCGGCACTTGCGGGAAGCGGGATTTGCGATCCGGGAACGGATGGCGATTCCAATGTTCAACCCGGAATTTGCGGACAATACGTATGCTAAAGGTATGCTGACAATGATGGCATCGTTCGCAGTGGGGCGTCACGGCATCTCTCAGGCTGAGGCAGACGCATGGTATGCGGAATTCGCGGCGCTGGGCAAACAAGGAACGTTCTTCTTTAGCCTGAACCGATACTTGTTTGTCGCGGAAAAAGGAGCATAGCCACATGAGGATCAACCGGCGGGAGTTGTTCGCGGGCGCAGTTGGGTCTATGCTTCCACGCGTTTTGCGAGGCGCATCGCCGATGATCGTCCGCTCACCGAAGCCGACGGATCTCGAGATGCCGCTCGATGGTTTCACCGATTGGATCACGCCGCTCGATCGATTCTTTGTCCGCTGCCACACCTACACGCCCCAGGTGAATCTGGCTGAGTGGTCGCTCAAGATCGATGGCGTCGTCGAACAACCGATGACGCTGACCATGGATGATCTGAAGAAACTACCGCGAACGGAACTGGTCGGCGTGTTGGAGTGTGCCGGCAATGGCCGGCGCTTCTACCAGCCGCACCTTCCGGGAGCGCAATGGGCCTTCGGCTCCGTCGGCAATGGACGCTGGGCGGGTGTTCGACTTCGCGACGTTCTGCAAAAAGCAGGGATCAAGAGTTCCGCTACCCAGATTCTTTGCGACGGCGCCGACGTCCCACTGGGCAAGATGCCTGATTTTCAGCGGACCATCCCGACCGCTAAGGCGCTCCATCCCGACACCATCCTCGCTTACGAGATGAACGGCCAGCCGCTGCCGGTGGAGCACGGATTTCCACTGCGCCTGATCGCGCCGGGATGGGCGGGCGATTCGTGGGTGAAATGGCTGCAGCATATCGAAGTGCTCGATCATGAATTCGACGGCTTCTGGATGAAGTCGGCGTATCGCCATCCCACGCATCCCATTCCGCCCGGCACGGCCGTCGATCTTTCCGAGCAAGTGCCGGTCACCGATCTCAATGTGAAATCCGTGATCGCAACTCCTGGGGGTTGGGCCAAACCAGGGCCGGTGCGCGTCCAAGGTACCGCGTGGTCCAACAGCTCGCCTGTGAGCAAGGTTGAAGTTTCCACCGATGGCGGCCAGAGCTGGAAAATGGCCAAGCTGACCAGTCCGCGGACCAATTACGGCTGGCGCCTTTGGAAATATGATTGGAAGCCTGCCGTGGGCAATTACACGCTGCTGTCCCGTGCGACGAACATGGCCGGCCAGACGCAGCCCCTCAGCCAGGAATGGAACCCGTCTGGTTATTTGTGGAATGTGGCGCAGCCCGTGCCGGTTGTAATCTCGGCGCAAGCCCCGTCCCAGCCTGCGCCAGAGCCTCCCACTCCCGAGGAAGCCCTACCCAATGGATACAAATTCGCCTGCTTCGGTTGTCACGACGAGCATATGATGCAGCAGCAACGCTTGACCGGCCCGCAATGGGACCGCGAAATCAATAAAATGACGGGCTGGGGCGCCCCGCTGAAGGCCGAAGATCGCGACGCGGTTCTAAAATACCTGTCCGACAGATTCAAGCCATAGCGCATCTCATCTCTCATCGTGCTTGGCGCCGTGCGCCAGATTCTCGTACACCTTGCCGCTCTTCATCACGAACACGGCGCGTGCCGCGGCGGTCACATCCGCGAGCGGATTGCCGTCGAACGCGACAATGTCCGCCAGCATTCCCGGCGCGATGGAACCGGTCTCGCGGCCCAGATTCAGCGACTCGGCCGACAGCGATGTCGCCGAAATCAGCGTCGCCATGGGGTCCTGCCCTCCGTCGCGGACGCGCACCATAAACTCGCGGTAATTGTGGCCATGCGCTCCAGCCGTGGCGTCGGTACCGTAGATGATCTTCAGATTCTTGTGCGCGAGCGCCCGCTGGAACGTCTCCCGCACAATGGCCACTCCCTTCTGCATGAACGCGAATCCCTCTTCGTTGTAGTTGCCGATGCCGAAATACCTGGGCTTGTTTGCGAGATAGTTCTGCAGCACCACTCCGATGTTCGGATCGTAGTAAGTGCCGCGCTGCGCCATTAAGTCGAACACTTCGTCGGTGACATACGCGCCGTGCTCGATCGATGTGCAGCCGGCCAGCGTAGCCGCCTTGACGGACGAAGCCGAGTGCGCGTGCACCAGCGTTCGCATTCCCAACGCTTTCGCTTCGCCGCAAGCGGCCTGCAACTGCGCGTCCGTCATGGTCTGGCCGCCGCCCTCGCGGATGCTTTTCGAGGCGAAGAGTTTGATGAAGTCCGCGCCCTGTACCTTGCGCTCCCGCACCAAAGCGCGCAACCTGGCCGGGTCTCCGCTCGCGTCGGTGAGCGGTTCGAGCGAGGTGAGCAGGCGCGGCCCGGGCAAAATGCCGCGCGCGATAGCCTCACGTAGATCCTTGTCGATCGTCGCTCCCGGGCTTTGCACCGTGGTGAATCCCGCGTTGAGCGTACGCACTGCGTTGTCCGCGATGCTCAGCAATCCCTGCGCAGCCGGCTCGTCCGTTCCCGCCAGGCGATCCTTGCGGTCGAAATGATAAGACAGGTGCGAATGCGTATCGATCCATCCCGGCGACACCGTGAACGCGGAAAGATCGTA
>JBEKLB010000436.1:0-10099 GCA_050010415.1 Bryobacteraceae bacterium
GCTCCCGATGGCGGCACGCTCGTGATTACGCCTTCCGATGCGAAATTTCAGACCGCGTTCGTCTTTCAGGACGCGCACCTGCTGCCGTGGCTGACGGTGCTGGAAAATACCGCTCTGCCGCTGGAACTAACGGGTGTGGACAAAGCCCAACGCGTGGCGCGTGCGAGGCATGTGCTGGAGGAAGTGGGCTTGAGCGACGCCGAATCGCTCTACCCGTCGCAGCTTTCAGGCGGCATGCGAATGCGTGTATCGCTGGCCCGCGCGCTGGTTACCGAGCCCCGATTGCTGCTGCTGGATGAACCGTTCGCCGCGCTGGACGAGATCACGCGATTCCGCCTGGAAGCCCGGCTGCGCGATCTTTGGATGGAACGCGGAATGACCACCATCCTGGTGACACACTCCATCACCGAAGCTGCGTTTCTCGCGAATCGCGCGGTAGTGCTGACACGCCGGGGCTGCCATATCAAGCTGGATCGGCGTCTGGCTCTGCCGCAGGTGCGCGACGACGAACTGCGCCTGAGCGCTCCATTGGCCGACGAGATGCACCGGCTGCTGGGCGCGATGGAGGAAGAAGGTTGACCATGCGCAAGGCGATCCTGGCTGCGATTCCTTTCGTGGTGCTGACTCTGGCTCTGGAATGGTTGGTGCGCGCGGGGTGGATCAAAGCGTTTCTGGTGCCGCCGCCAAGCGCGGTTTTCGGAACCATATTGCACGATTGGCGCGAGCTTTTCGCGGCGCTCGCCAAAACCTCGGCAGGCGCGGTACTGGGCTTCGCGCTCAGCACCGTGGCCGGTATCGCGATTGCCGTCTTTCTTTCATCGTCACGCGCGATTCAAGAAGCGTTTTATCCGTATGCGGTTTTCTTCCAGACGGTGCCGATCATCGCGATCGCCCCGCTGCTGGTGATCTGGTTCGGCTACGGAATGCGCACGGTGGTGGCCTCGGCATTCATTGTTTCGATTTTCCCGGTGATCGCCAACACACTGAGCGGCATCCTTTCCACCGATCCGGCATTGCGCGACCTTTTCCGTTTGTATGGCGCATCACCCGCCGTGACGCTCTGGAAACTGCGCTTTCCAGCAGCTTTGCCGCAGGTGCTTACCGGCCTGCGCATCGCGGGAGGGCTGGCGGTCATCGGCGCGATTGTCGGAGAATTTATCGGCGGCCAAGGTCTGGGCTCCGTGATCGACATCGCCCGCACGCAGCAGCGCACGGACAAGGTGTTTGCCGCGGTGCTGCTCGCTTCCTTGCTGGGCCTGGCGCTGTTCGGCTGCATCAATCTGGTGAGCTGGCTGGTGCTGCGGCGCTGGCACGTGTCGGAACAAAGCTGATAATCGGAACATGAGTCTTGCGCGGCGAAGCTTTCTGAAGGTGGTCCCGATGGCCGGTTTCCTGGCCGCGTGCGGCAAAGCGTCTAAGATCCGGCTGGCGCTCAATTGGAAGCCGGACCCGGAATTCGGCGGCTTCTACGCGGCCGATTACGCCCAGCATGGCCTGGATGTGGAGATCCTGCCGGGTGGCGCCGGCACGCCAACGGTGCAGATGATCGGCGCCGGATCGGCTGAATTCGGCATCGTGGCCGCGGATGAAATCCTGCTGGCGCGGGCGCGAGGCAACGACGTGGTGGCGCTTTTCGCTGCGTTCCAGAAGAACCCGCAGGGCATCATGGCACACGCCTCCAGAAAGTTGAAATCGATTGAGGACGTTCTGAAGAGCGGTACGCTGGCCATTCAGAGCGGTTTGCCCTACGCGCGACTGCTGCGGCAGAAATTCGGCTTCGAGCATGTAAAAATAGTGCCCTCGCCGGGCGGTGATTTGACAGCGTTCCTGCACGACGAGAATTTTGCTCAGCAATGTTTCGTGACCGCTGAACCGCTGCAAGCCAAGCGTTTGGGAGTGGAGGTGACGGTTTTCCCGGTATCTGACATCGGTTACAACCCGTACACTACCGTGCTGGCGACGAGCGGCGATGTGCTGCGCAAGAGTCCCGACATGGCGAAGAATATGGTGGCTGCGGCGCGCGAGGGCTGGCGGATTTATCTGGACAACGCAGCGCCCACCAATCAGCGGATGCACACTTTGAACCCGAGCATGGATGCGGCGAGTTATGCGGAAATCGCGGATACGCAGAAGAGCCTGATCGAATCAAACGCGCTCGGAGGGATGACCAAGGAGCGCTGGGATACGCTGGCGGCGCAGCTCAAAGACCTCGGCGATATCCCGCAGGCGCCGCCTGCCGATCAGTGCTTCCGCGAGCTGTGATTCAGGACTGCCAGTTAGTGACCGGCACTTGGCGGCGGAGCGGCGTCCCGCTGAGCCTGTGTGTCGATGCTCGAGCAAGCCAACTCCATGATTTGATCGAACGGGGCCAGTTGCAGAGTCTGTTTGGGGACGATCCAGGGCTTGGTCAGCACCTTGGGATCCTCGACGGTGGCTTCGATCTCGAGTGTGTTGGCGTCCACACGGCGATAGCGTTCCACGGTGTGCAGAGCATCGGAATGGTAGGATACCCGGCCTTCCGCCGAGATCCAGCTGGTATCGGTAAAGTTGGTCTTATCGACCACGAACGTATCGCCATCCCAGCGGCCCACGGCGTCACCGCGATTGGAGGGAGGCACGTTGTCGCGATGCGGTCTTCCGTCGAAGGGAATGATCTGAAATCCGTTATAGGTTTCGCTCAGCAGGATCATGAACTTCGGAGTCTGCACGATCTGTCCGACGGCGCCGACATCGAAGAGGCTGACATTCAACGTGCCGAACGCGGTGGAAGTGCAATGCAGCGTCGGATCGTCTTTATCGGCGAGCGTCTTGGCGTGGGCCTGGGCCGCCGTATTATATAAGCTCGAAAAAGTTACTGGCGGCGTCGCCGGACGCGCAGGGGCTTGCGCTGCGCCCTGTCCTCCCGCCGGACGCCCGCCGATATCAGCGCCGCGCCACCAGACGCCAGAGAGATCGGGATGACCGTCGGCCATGCGTGGCGCTTTGGCAGGAGCCGCCGTTTCGGCAACGGACGTTTGCGCGGCCAGATGCAAGGGAGCGGCAGCGAACGAGAGCGTGCCGGCGATTGCGGCTATGACCATCGAATGTTTCATCATCACTTGTCTTCCTGGGGTTGCCGATTTGCCTGGGGCCCGAACAGACCATACACGTGTCCATCCGCGGTGACAAGCTCCCGCAACATGCCGCGCACATCGGAATCCTTGGATTGGAAGCCCTTGATGGTCACCTCGTCGCCCGGCTTGATGATGCCCGGCCGATAGCCGTTGCGAATCATCCCGCTGGGCGTTCCGGCCTCAAAGGACCATCGGTCCACTTTGCCCGTGGCGGCGTCCTTGACGTCGACGACGAACCAGGAATGCGGGTTTTCGAGCCGCACCTGAGCGATCACGCCGTGAATCTCGATGGGATGTTTCAGATCGTACTCAGCGGCAAACGAATGATGCGCCCAGGCAGTGGCACCCGCGCCGAGTGCGATCAGCGCAGACGTCAAAACGAGGGAAACTTTTCTTTTCATAGCACCTCCAGTCCCATGCAAGATTATATGCGAATTGCCGGCGGATTCAGGGTTCATTTCGCCCGTCGCGCGACTTAGGCTCCGCCAGGTAGCCGGTTGAAAACGGGCGATCGTCAGGCGACCGCCGTGATGCCGTGCTTCTCCACAAGAGCCAGGAGCTTGAGGGCTGGGCCCGAAGGATGCTTCTCGCCCCGCTCCCACTTGCTCACCAGGTTCGGCGTAACGTTGAGATAATTCGCAAACACCGTCTGGCTCACGTGCTCGCGCTCCCGAAGAGCCCTAATTTGCTTCGGCGACAGGGGCTGCACCGGCGTCAGGCAGGCATCGTCAAACCGCCGCATAGTGCGCTTGTCGATGGCACCCACACTGTGCAGAGCCTGCATAGTCTCGTGGACGGCGGCCCAGCGCTCCACTTCGATGTTTCTTGCTCACGTTCTCTTACCTTTCCCAACGCTTTCTCAGCCGGCCCCTTCGGGAGCTATTTCGTCCGCCTCGCCAGATCCGTATACACCAACGCGACAAATCGGTCGTTCGTAATGGCGCCGCCCATGCGGCCTTGGTCGAAATCGGCGGTGGGCTTCGACGCCACCACTTCTTCCATGGTCTTTCCGGCGCGGATGGCGCTGAGGACGCGATCCCGCACTGCACGAAACATCACTAGCTGCTGCTGGATTTCTTGGAACCCAACTACCGGTCCCAGATGTCCGGGGATGATCTTGGTATTCTCATTCGCGATCTTCATGACCTGTTCGCCCGCCGCGATCATTCCATCCACCGATCCTCCTTCGTTTACTCCGATGTTGGGATATCGCAGGGATGCCGGGACATCGCCCACCTGCATCACGTTGGCGTGGCGGAAGTAGACGATGGAATCTCCGTCGGTATGCGCGGGCGCCGGGTGATAGATATAAATCTCGTCGCCGTTGAAGCGCAGCGTCAGGCTATCGGAATACGTTAAGACGGGCAGGCCGGCCGTTGGCTGCGCGGGCATCCGCTTCGCCATATTGTCGTGAGAAATGATCACCGCTCCCAGCTTTGCCATGGCTTCATTGCCGGCCGTATGGTCGCCGTGGACGTGCGTGTTCACCACATACCGGATCGGTTTGTCGCTAATCTTCGCGAGCGCAGCCATGATTTTGTCGTGCATCGGGGCGTACATGGTGTCCACCAGAAAGATCCCGTCGCTGCCGGCGGAAACCAGGATGTTGCCCTGCGCCGGACCAGCCATGAGCACGAACACTCCGTCGGCGATCTTGACCGTTTCGATCTGCTGGTGGCTAAAGTCCACGCCCTGAGCGCGCGCGGTTGATACGAGCGCCATAATCAGCGCGGCTAGGGCCACACCCTGTCTTGTCTTATGCATAGCACCGACCAATATGTCACAACCTTCCGTCCGCGAATTCCGCCCGCGAATTTGTGCGCAATCGGAATCTGCGATAGACTTTCGTTGATTTGAGCGCCCTGAACCGAATCCGTTCCGCCGCAGCGCTGCTGATGCTGCTGGCTCTCTCGTCGACGGCCGCTCTGGCCCAGCGGGGGTTTCTCGAAGGAACTCCCAAGCCTCCAACTCCCATTCCAAAGGGTCCCACGCCGCGCACGCCGGACGGAAAGGTGAACTTTTCCGGAGTGTGGAACTCGCCGGATTTTGGAAGCGTAGGCGGACCGCTGCCGTTGCAGCCGTGGGCGCAGAAGCTGGCCGACGAACGCAAGAAGAACGGCGAGGTGGACGATCCGGAGGCCAAATGTCTGCCCGGCGGCGTACCCCGGATTTCGCCTTATCCGATGAAGATTGTCCAAACTCCGGATTTGGTTGTTATGCTTTTTGAGGGCAACGTGCACTCGTATCGTCAATTTTTCCTGGATGGCCGCGCTCACGACAAGACTCTCGACCCAAGTTTCATGGGGGATTCGGTCGCTCATTGGGAGGGCGATACGTTGGTGGTGGACACGGTGAATTTCAACGACCGTACGTGGCTGAGCAGCGGCTCGGCGGCGCCGCATACCGAGCAACTGCATGTGACGGAGCGCTATCGGCGTCCCGATCTAGGCCATGTTGATGTGGAGATCACTTTGGAAGATCCGGGTACGTTGACCAAGCCGCATACCTTTAAGCGATTGCATACCCTGGATACGGGTTGGGAGATTCACGAGTACGTGTGTAACGACTGGTGCTAGATTTGACCAGGAAGCCCTGACCCGGAAACTCTGAACCCGATTGGGAGGCTATTGACGTGAAATTTAGAACAAAGCTTGCTTCTATGATGGCGATGGTGGCCTTGTTGGCCGCAGGGGCGGGGCCTACTTTCGCGCATCACTCATTCACGGCTGAATTCGACAGCAATAAGCCCTTCACGGTGACCGGCGTGGTTTCCAAAGTTGCCTGGCAGAATCCTCACGTTTACGTATACGTGGACGCGAAGGACGAGAGCGGGAAGATGGTGACCTATGCGCTCGAATGCAACAGCGTGAACACACTGCTGCATAAAGGATGGACCAGGGATGCATTGAAGAAGGGCGACAAAGTTACGGTCAGCGCCTATGCAGCCAAGGACACGCGGCCGCTTCTCGATGGCTCAATTCATGCAAATGCGCGCTCGATCAAGATGGCCGACGGCCATACGGTGTCCGCGGGAACGTCGGCCGACGAGCCAGCCCAAAAATAATATAGCTACCCGGTTTGCGCGTGCGCAGCCGGTGCTTACTGTGCTCCAGGCCCCCGCGCCGGACCGGTGAGTAGCGGCAGGTCCTGGTTGTTTTCCTGGCAGATGTACTCCAACAATTCCGTCCCTGGCATGAGCACTGCCTTACCGACGGTCGTAAACGGCTTGGTATAGGCTCCGGGATCGTCAATCGTAACCTCGATCGACAAGTGACCCAAGTCCGTGCGCGTATAGCGCTCGATGGTGTGCAGTTTCTCGGTGTGCGGATGGCCCTTGTAGTCGAACCAGAACTTGTCGTTGAACCCAACCGTATCCACCACCAGCGTATTTCCTTCCCAGTGGCCGATCGAATGGCCATACCAAGTGGGATCGGGATCGTCGGGATGCTTGCCGTTCATAAAGATCTGCCGGTAGCTGTGGATGTTGCCTTCATAAAGAATAAAGTAGTGAGTCGGGGTTTGAACGATCCTCCAGGGATATGGCGATCCGCGCGGAATGCCGGCCGGCAGACAGTTCGCCTCGGGATCTTCCTTGGATTGACGGTGCTTCACAATTTCTTCCGCCCACGGCAACATGCTCACCGTGTCTCCCAGCTTGAGCGATTTAGGATTGGAGATGTCGGCATCGCTGCCTCCGCTGCCCAGCCAGGCGCCCGACAGATCCGGCGTTCCATCGGCGAATTTCGGTGCAGGCCCATCGGGCGCTAATAGCTGATTTCGATACAGCCCGATGGTGCCGGTCTTTGCTGTAGTGGGGGCTGCAGCTGGGGGTGCCGGAGTCTGCGCCAGAAGGTAAGACATGGACAGCAGTGCGGCACACGCGAGTGCGATGCCGCGATTCTTATGGATTGGCCGTTTCATTTGGAAGGGTCGTCCGCGCCCAGGAAACTCAATTTGTGTCCGTCCGGAAAGGTAATCATGGAAGCACTGCCGTAATAAGGACTATCCTTGGCCCGGCTCCCAGTGACGCTGACCGTATCTCCGGGCTTGACGGAGTTCCTCTTCCAGCCATTCCGGATCAAAACGTTGGGGCTGGCGAGCTCCAGATTCCAGTTCGCCACGTTGCCGCTTGGGTCTTTGACGTCCATGTAGAAGTGGGCATGCGGATTGGTCCATTCCACTTTCGTTACCACGCCGGTCAAATCGATTTTCTTCGTGGAGTCAAACTCCGCGGCGCCGGAATGATGCGCTAGCGCGGGCGATCCCGCCGCCAACCATATCACTCCCGCCAGTGCGACCGAGAGAACGAACCTCATGGCCTACCTCCCGTGAGAGATTTTGTCACACCCGTGTCATTGGTACAAGGAGACCGAGGGGTACAAGGAGACCGAGAGGTACAAGGAGACCGGGGATGGCTAGTTCGAATCCACCAGATGCGCCGCACGACAGAAATTCACAATGCTTCTCGCCAAGCTATCGCCCGCGTTTTTAGAATCGCCCCCGCCGACGCCGGTCCAGGTAGTGCCCTGGAACTTGTGGATCGCAAGGATCTGGCCGGTGAAAGCGTCGGCAAACCGCACTTGCGCCGTTACAATGGTGGCTCCGGCGCCGAAACCAATCACATATCTCTGTGTCCTGTTTCCGGGCTTGAACCGGACCACCGTACCGGAAATGCGCAGCACCATCCGACTGGCCGGAAGTGCGTCCCCTACGCGAAATATCATAGCCGCGTCGAACGCCAGGCTGATTTCACGCGCAATATCCTCCACCAGCGCGCGTTGATAATCGGCTGGAAACGCAACGCCGCGGTCGGCGACGAATGGATCGATCTCAACGGCCGAGTAGGGCGCGGGCGACTCCGCGGCAGCCAGCAAGCCGGGAATCAGCAGAAGGGAGATCAGTAGAAGCATGACGCCGTATCTCACAGGCCGTCATCCGGGCGCCGTCCTTTGGCGTCCTCAACGTAGGTGCGGAGCACTTCGGCTACGCTCCAGGCCTGTGCGAAACAGCCGCCGGGCCGGTGCGGGAAATCGCCATCGAACACTTCTGAGATCTGGCCCAGGCCGGCCTCCAGGAGATGTGCTCGCAGGGGATCGAGAAAGTGGTCGGCGCGGCCGCGAGCCACTTGCTGTGTCTCAGGCTCAGTTCCGCTGTGAACCTTCACATAAGCAGTCAGGAACGGCCCCAGCAGCCAGGGCCATACGGCGCCTTGATGATACGCGCCATCGCGGCTCTGCGCGTCGCCTGCATATTGCCCGTGGTAATTCGGATCCCGCGGGGAAAGCGTCCGCAATCCGTAAGGAGTGAGCAGTTCCCACTCGATGACGTCGATCACGCGCAGAGCATGCACGCTGCTCAGCAAGGGATTGGGCAGGCTGATTGCGAAGATTTGGTTGGGGCGTATGGCTGCGTCGGGACTTCCGTTGTCGTTGATGACATCGTAGAGACAGCCGGCGGCGTCGTTCCAGAAGACTTGCAGGAACCGTTCGCGGGCGCGATCGGCGAGTGTGGAGTATCGGGCGGCGGCTTCGGGATCGCCGAAAACGGAAGCCAACTGCGCGATCACGCGGAGGGCGTTGTACCAGAGCGCCTGGATCTCGACCGGCTTGCCTTGGCGCGGTGTAACCACCCAGTCGCCGACCCTGGCATCCATCCAGGTAAGCTGTACTCCCGGCTCACCGGCGTGAAGCAGTCCGTCCGAATCGAGATGAATTCCGTAGCGCGTTCCCCGCTCGTGCCAGGCGATGATGTCGGCGAGCGGATGGTAGAGTTCGGCTCGAACGAAATCGTAATCGCGAGTGTAGCGGAGGAATTCGTGGACGGCGTGGAACATCCACAACGTGGCGTCCACTGTGTTGTATTCGGGAGCCTCGCCCGAATCCGGGAAGCGGTTGGGCAGCATGCCGCGATCGATGGAGCGGGCGAAGGCTCGAAGAATATTGCGCGCATCGTCATAACGGCCGGTGACGAGCGTGAGGCCGGGCAGCGAGATCATGGTGTCGCGTCCCCAATCGCCGAACCATGGATAGCCGGCAATGACGGACTTCTGATCGCCGCGCGCGACGATGAACTGATCGGCGGCGGTAGTGAGAAGAGTGGCGAAAGGATCTTCGACGGGAGTGGTGCGCGTGATGCGGGCGCGGCGACGGATTTCGCCGTCCTTCAGTTGGGCGGCTTCTGTGACGTTGTGCGGGAGCGTGGAAGCGATGATCGCCGCTGAGGAGCCTCGCGCCAGGTCGAAGCGCAGCAAGAAAGGACTGTAGAGGTCCTCGAGCGCATCGAGACCGCGCTCCTGTTCGCGCTGGTATAGGAAGTTGTAGAACCAGAATCCGGAGGGATCGACAGATTGGGCATCATGGAAGAAGCTGAGGTTCGGAAGGCCGGGATAGGGCGTTATTATGGCCGCGCCGGGCCGGACGTCAACGTTGCGGTTGATCGCATCGTTGGCGTGAGTGGTGCTGTGATAATCGCGAAAAGCGATGAGCGGGCGAACTTCTATCCGGCAGGGGCGCCCGCGCAGATCGCCCACCAGCTGATACTGGATGACGACGGTATTTTCGCCGTGAACCAGGAACACCGTCTTTTCGAGCTGCAGATCGCCGCAGCGATAGCGGAAGACCGGAAATGGATCGAGGCGGAACGAATCCAGGTACTCAAATCCGCGAGGGTGAATTACGTCCTGATATTGATTCGCGCTCAGTTCGAAACGCTGGTCCCCGACGGCGAGAGTTTCTTCGAGCTTGGATAGAAGCACCACGCGTCCCAACGGTGGTTTGGTGGCCGCAGTGAGTAGAGCGTGATAGCGGCGCGTGTTCAGCCCCATGATCGTAGAGGACGCGAACCCGCCGATGCCGTTCGTCTCGAGCCACTCGCGCGAGCTGGCTTCGCCTAAATCGCCGCAGACCGGGCGGTCGAACTCGATTGGTAGCGTCATTGAGATTAATCGTGAGCCGTAATCCTATCGTGAGCCCTTAATCCTAATGATA
>JBEKLB010000437.1:0-5670 GCA_050010415.1 Bryobacteraceae bacterium
ATGGTATCGTTGCCGGAAGGATCGGACAATGTAAATTGTTCGCTGTGCGCGCCGTAGTTCGGAAACAGGATCTGCGCGATGCCGGAGCCCGTGGACGCGTTTTGAGAGGATTGGCCGATGTAGACCTTTCCTTCCCCACCAGGGACTACGGAGACAAGCACGGTGTTGACCCAATTCGACGCGCCACAGTTGACGGCAGCGGGCGTGGCGGAAAGCGTGATCGTGGCTGCGCCAGTTCCTGCGTAAGCGAGGGCCGCGTTTACCAGTAGCCCGAGAGATACTACGAGTGAAGTTTTCATGCAGCTTCCAAGTCAAAAAGCATCGCTAAAAATCTCTGCGTCGTTTCGCGCGGCGCGTGCTTTTATTTAGGTTTGTCTTATAGGCGGGAATAGTCTGGTGGGAGAGATCGCGATGCGGTCAAAAGTGAAATTTGACCACAAGTTGGACCAGTCGCGGCGCGGCGGCGCTGACTACCTGTCCGAAGTTAGGATCGTTGACTTCTCCATCCACAGAAGACGGTCCGTAGAACTGGGCGTGATTGAAGACATTGAAGGCTTCCACGCGGATGTCCACGGATTGGGATTCGGTGAGGCGAATCGTTTTGCTGAGCTGCATGTCGAAATTCTCAATCCCTGGTCCGTGGAACATACGCCGGGGTGCATTGCCCAACTGGCCGAGTGTCTCCGGCGCGAAGAGGCTGGTGTTGAAGGCGGGCCGGCCGTTGCGGGGGTTGGTATTGATTTCGAGCGGTCCTGAAGTCATCTGCGGCGAGTCCAGCAATTCATTGTTTACGCCGTTGCCGAGCGTCCCCAGGAGTGACCGGTCCGAATCGTCGGCCAGCGTCACCGGAAATCCGGTGGCGAAGCGCGTGGTACCCGAAACACTCCAACCTTCCGTCAGCCGGTTGCTGCGAAGAAGCTGATCGAAAGGCAGGGCGTAGGTGTAGGTGGCGACGAAATTGTGAGTCATGTCCCATGACGAGATGACACGCGTCAGACCATAGTTGAACGGGTTGATCTGTTCGCCGAGATTGGAAGCATCGTCGATGGACTTGGAATATGTGTAGCCGGCCAGCAGAGTGGCGCGCTTGCTGAGATTCAGGCGGAAGGTGGCTTCGAGCGCGTTGTAATTGGAGTTGCCGATGGTCTTTTGAGCAGTGGTGGACCCATAGTCCGGGCCCAGGCCGACGCGCGTGCCTTGATGGAGCTGGCCGGATGCCGAGGTATACGCGGAATCCTCACCGAACGGTCCGCAGGTGGCGCTGCCGGGAGCCACTTGGCCGGGCTGGCTGAGGCTCAGGCACAACGCCGGATTGCCCACATTGACCGGCAGCAACACCAGCAAATGATGGCCCTGATTGCCCGCGTAGCTGACAGTGAGCAAGGCATTGCGGGCGATCTGGCGTTGAACGGAGAGCATGTAGTTTTCGGTGTAGGGGACGCTATTGCGGTAGTAGAAATAAGGATCCGCGCTGATGGGAGTGACGGCGGCGAAATTGAATTGAGTGAAGGGATTGCCGGCTGAGACATTATGCGGCGGAAAATTCAGAGGAAAAGGATCGGTATTTTGCGCTCCATTTCCCGCATTCGTGTAGGGAGTGGCGAAGAGCGGAGGCGCCGGGCTCAGATAGTTGTAGCCGAAGGGAGGGACGCCGTACATGATTCCGGCAGAGAGCCCGGGAAATGCGGTGTAGAACATGCCGTAGCTGGCGCGGATGCTGCTCTTCCCGGATTCGCCGAAGATCTTCCTCAGAATTCCGTTCTCGAAGTTGGGTGAATAGGCGAGGCCGGCACGTGGAGCGAGGTTGCGATATTTCGTCGGGGATAAGGTGGAAGGAATGCCGGGATCGCCAGGGACCACCAAACCTGGAAGGGCGTTGGGGTAGAGAACCGATTGCTCGCCGGGAACGATGGTTTGGATATTGTTGTACTTTTCCGACCAAGGCTCGATCAGATCCCAACGCAGACCGTAGTTCAGCGTCAGGTTGGGGCGAGCCCGCCAGCTATCCTCCACGAAGGCGGCGGCGTAGTGGTTGCGCAGGTAGAAGCGCTGTCCGGTGGTTTGGGTGAAGTTGCTGGGAAGGCCCAGGAGAAAGTCGGCGAAGGGATTGCCGGTGTTGGTTCCATCAATACTGAATGTGCCGTTGAACGTGGCGTTGGGATTCTCGTTGACCTGATCGTCGTGAAACTGGAAGCCGAACTTCAGCGTGTGGGATCCGATCACCTTTGAGATCGCGTCGCTGAAATACAGCGTGTTGTTCCACTGATCCACGTTGGTGACCGGCACGCCCATTACGAAGGACGGAAACACGATGTTCTCCACGCCTTCGAGTCGCGGCGCTTGCACCACGATTCCGCCGTTGGCCGATCCGGTGACAAAGCCCTGCGACTGGAGTGATACGCCAAGGCCTCCGTGGGGCTGGCCAATATCGTTTACGTTTCGGAGGAGCCCCAAGTGAAGCTCGTTGACGGTAGTGGTTCCGAGGACCTTGGTATCGCCGATGGCCAGCTCTTGCGCCTGGCCAATAGTCAGCGCGTCAAAGCCGGGAATGCTCGCGCCGCCTTGGCCGCCGGGATAGGGGTTGTCCAATCGGTAATTGTCGACGAAATAGTAGCCGGAGATTTGGCCGATACGCGTGTTTGCATCGATGTGGGCGCCAGCCTTGTCGTCCCGTACGGTTTCCGGGTAGGCGGAAGTGGAGAATTGGTCGGCGCCAATGTTGGGCGCGGGAATGTATTGGAGCAGATGCCGAGCGGGAGCAGACCAGACGGATTGCGGAATGATGGCGCCGGGAAAAACGCATTGAGAGCTGGAGCCGCAGCCAGGCGTGTAATAAGGTTCACCTTGAGAAACGGCGTAGCCAAGTTTGCCCGAGAGCTGATTCGCGAGGTACGCACCGCTCACCGTTCCGGTCAAGGTGCTCGCTGCGTCGCTGAAGTTGCCTGCGCGTTCCTGATTAGAGAGCACCGTTGTCAGCGGCGAGGAGATGCCTTCCAGCGTCCGTGTGCCTTGATAGTCCAAGAAGAAAAATAGCTTGTCCTTTTTGATTGGGCCGCCGACGGTGCCTCCGAATTGATTCTGCTGAAAGGCTCCCCGGGTTGGGTCGAAATAATTTCGGGCATCGAGCAATGTGTTCCTGAGGAACTCGAAAGCATCGCCGTGCAAGGAGTTGCCGCCGGACTTGGTGACGACGTTAATCATCCCGCCGTTGTAGTTGCCGTATTCAGTGTCGAAATTGTTGGTGAGGACACGCAACTCCTGGATGGAATCGAGGTTGGGAATGACCGACGTTCCTCCGTTCATGTGCTCCTGCACGTCGATGGCATCCACCATGAAGCCGTTAGCGGATTCGCGCTGGCCGTCGATGGAAACGTTGCCGGGATTGGCGTCGCCCGAAGGATTGATGGCGCCCGTGACGCCGGCCATGATCACGGAGGTTGGGGTTAGGGTGGTCGCCGGAGTGACGCCCGGTTGGATGGCGAGCAGGTCCGTATAGCTGCGGCCGTTCAGCGGAATGGCCTGGATCTGTGCCGCGGAAAGCACCTCACCCAGGTGCGTAGCGATGGTGTCGACCTGGGTTTGAAGTGCCTCTTCAGATTCGGTGACTGTGACTCCTTGGTTTTGCCGGGCTAACCGCATTACAGTGTCGATACGAAGGGAGGCGTCGGTGTCGACGGTGAGATTGGTCTTGAGCTGGTTCTGAAATCCGTCCGCTTCCAGTGTCAAATCGTAATGACCGGCGGGAAGCGCGGGGAACGAGTAAGAGCCTTGGGCATCCGACGTGGTCTTGAATTCGGACTGGAGCGCGGTATTGACCAGGGTGAGGTGTGCTCCCGGGATGGCGGCGTGGCTCGGGTCCTCAAGCATGCCGGACAGACTGCCCGCGCCGAAGGCCGATGCCAGGCCGGTCGAGATCAGAGCAAGGGCGATGAGTTTGCTCCATCGCCCCGCTCCGAACAGTGCAATCAAAGCGGGATTCAAAGCGCGCCCTGGCCAGTTTTCGGCTGGCTCAGATGTTCTGCGATGACGCCTGCGTGCATCAGAATTTTTGGATCCTTGACGCCCACTTGAACCGCCTTTTGGATTTCGGTATTCGCGGTTTCATAATCGCCAGAGGCTGCGAGCGCCCAGGCATAGCAATCCTGCGTGAAGACGTCTTTGCGGCGGTTGAGCTCGCGTCTGGCCACTTCGAGGGCCTTGGCGGGTTGATGCGCGTGATCGACATAGTAGGCGATCAGCTCGTGGTTGGAATTGTCGGTGATGTTGGTCTCGGCGAGAGATTTCTTCTCGAATTCCACAAAATCCTTCGCGGCTTCCTCTTTTTGACCGGCCAGTTCCAGCGCTTCGGCGAGCGCGTACAGGTTCTCGGCATGCGGGGCGGCTGTGTAGCGTGTGCGCAGCAGAGTGACGGCTTCGTCATAACGCTTCTGCGCCACGCGGATCTGCGCGAGCGTCCCGAGGGCGTAATGGTAATTGGGGAACAGGCTGAGTGCTCCGTTAGCGTACATTTCCGCTTTCGCCAGGTCTCCAGCGACCACATTCAAATGCGCCATCTGGGTGAGCAGCCAGGCGCGATCTTCGGTTTCGTTGGTGGCCGTGGAATCGAAGGCCATCTGCATCAATTCGAGAGCGCCGGGAAGGTTGCCATAGAGCTCGCGCAGATATCCGGCGCGCGTAAGTCCGGGAATATTTCCGGCGCGGAGATCCAACATCCACTGCGCCGCGGCGACGGCGGCTTTATAGTTTCCAAGTTCGACGTTGGCATCCACCAGATAGCCGTAGACGATCACATCGTCGGGCGTTTTCTGGTTCAACTTAGTGGCGGTTTCGAGCGCTTTGGCGAATTCGTGCCTGCCCAGCTGAAGCCACGCTTGCGTCTTCAGGCCTTCGTAGTTGTCGGGCGCGATCGCAAACGAACGCTTCAGTGTCTCCTCGGCCTGGGCGTAGAACTGCACATCGGATGTTTCCCGGGCACGCCGGGCGTAGGCCATGGCGAGCGCGTTGTAGTAAGGTGCGTGATCGGGATGCTTGGCAATTTCGGCCTGCGCTTTTTCAATGGCCGTTTCCGCCGGTGTGGCCGCGAAGGCGGCGCTAGCGAGCACAAGAATGGATAGTGTCTTCATGAGTTTTCCTTTGGATTGCTGAAGTGGATTGGTGAAGGGCAGGGATGAACCACCCTGCCCCTCGGTTTCACTAGTTGACCGGACAAAGACCGCTGGGCAGCTCGGCGCAGCCAGCCTGGCCAGGGCCCAGGTGGACGCTGTTGCGCCCGTTGTAAGCGGTGCCCAGGAACGGGAACGTGGATTGCAGCGGTGAACTGGATGTGTTCACGCCGTCGCCCAGCAGAGTGCCGTACTTCTGAGCGCTGACGAGAACGCCGCCGACGACGCGCAGAGCGATGTCGACCACATCGTCGTTGGGACGGCGCCCGTTCGGAAATCCGGCTGAGTCACCGGCGATGAAACCAAGGCGCTTCACCATTTGCGCCGGGGTGGGCGGAATGCCAGTGTTGAGACGCAGCAGGTCGGCAATCGGGCCGGCCTGAGCCGCGGTGCAACCGGGGCAGATCGGGGCGATGTATTGCACCAACGGAAGCAGATCGGTGCGGGGAGCGGGCGGCACCGGGACGCCGATGCTACCGAGAACCGTGGCCAGAAGCGGATTCAGGAC
>JBEKLB010000438.1:0-5645 GCA_050010415.1 Bryobacteraceae bacterium
AGCCGCGATCCGTTTTGGAGCAGTCGGGAAAGAGTTCAGAAGCCGCTAGTAGGTCCGCTATAGCACTCCACGTTGCTCGCAGGCTACACGTCTACCTTAAGGGACCGAATGTCGAGTCCATGGGTGAGATGCAAAATTGATACTACGCTTGAGTGAGTCAATGTGCGTGAAATCAAGCCTGGCCGTCGTGGTCAGGATGGTGGCGCTGATGGCCGTCGGCATGAGGAGCGCACCACTAATGCAAGCGCAGCAGCCCGTTTCAACCGTCGCGTTCGAAGCGGCCTCCGTTAAACCAAACAATTCCACGGATTTCCGGGGCAGCGACTGGAAGTTCCTACCGGGCGGAAGGTTTGTGGCTTCGGATACCCCACTTTCTATCATCATCGCGCTGGCTTACAACGTTCCTATGTATACGGAATCCCTTCGAGTGTTCGGCGGACCTCAGTGGATCCGGTCGGAGAAGTTTGATATTCAGGCGACCGCGGGGGCGGGCGCCATCTCGCCGGGGATGTCGGTGAAGGCGCGTGACGAAAAGGTTCGACTAATGCTCCAGAGCCTGCTCGCCGATCGCTTCAAACTTGTGATGCACCGCAAGATTAGGCAAGTGTCGGCTTACGTCGTGGTGGTAGCAAAGAATGGGCCAAATTTGCGAAAGGCCGCTTTAGAGGAGAAAGACTGCCCCCAAGTGGAAGTGAATAACGGCGTCTCGTGCCACAGCGTAATCGGCGGTCAAGGAAGGGGCATACATGGGAAGGCAATCTCGGTTGCCGACACTCTAGCCTTTGCGGAGAACTGGTCGGATCGTCCGATCGTAGACGAGACCGGGATCGAGGGACTCTTCGATGTCGATACTGAAGGCTGGATGCCCCTTCGGCCTAGGATCGTTCCACCGGGCAGGGAGCCGACGGCTGAGGATATCGCAATGGCCGACCCAACTCGTCCGACACTGTTCATTATCTTAGACAGGCTCGGCCTGAGAATGGAGTCACATCAGGCCCCGGTCGAGACGTTCGTCATCGATCAAATAGAAAAACTAATTGAGAATTGAGCGTCGGGTCCAGGGGCGAAATCGCTACACTACCCTTCAGTCAACTGGCCCCGATCGGTTTTGCGCGGACACGCTTAGCACCAGCCAAAGCGTCACACTGCAAACGGCGCCGATTTCAGCGACCCTGTCCTGAAGTGTCCAGACGAATAGCATCATGCTCGCCGTGAGCCCCCATTTCGAAGCCGCAGCCCGGAAGGCAGGTCCCCACGCGGCTCCTGTGCTGCGCCCAAGGGGCCGCAATTCAGGGACGCTCGCGTCGTCGTGGAGAAACAAGCGCAGAATCAGTTCTATCCTATTTCAAGTGTTAGCGTTGCCGAAGCGCCCGGTATAGAACGTGCCGGCGGAGTGGGTGGCCATCCGGAATAAGTGGATGATCAAAATCCCCGTTCCGGTCGTGGATCATTCCTAGTTTTTCCATCACGCGTCGCGACGGCAGATTGGCGGCTGTCGTGAATGAGACCACTTCGCCAAGTCGCAGCGATTCGAACGCGAACCGTAAAACAGAGGCCGCGCCTTCGGTCGCAAGCCCTCGATTCCAGAACCGGGCCGCCAAACGCCAGCCAATCTCAACACACGGAGTGAAGTGGGCTTCGAACGCAGGCACTGCCAGCCCGATGTATCCGGCAAACTCGCCCGTCGCCTTGTTGACAACCGCCCAAAGCCCGAAGCCGTAGCGCTCAAAGTGCAGGCGATTACGTTCCAGCATGGCATCGGTTTCTTCCCCATTTATCGTGTTTGGAAAATAGCGCATGACCAGGGGATCGGCGTTCATTGCGGAGAACGGAGCTCGATCAGACTGCTGCCAGCTGCGTAGCAGTAGCCTGGGTGTTTGAAAGGCGGGAATCTCCACAACGGTTGGGGAAAAAATAAGAAGTCGGTCGCCCTGGCGAAATGCTACGACCGGTTGGATGTGTCCTCTCGACGGAGGCGATATCCGACGCCGTGAACAGTCTGAATCAAGGATGCTCTCTCGCCGAGTTTCTTCCTGAGGCTGCGGATGACGACATCCACCACATTTCCGCCGCCGTCATAGTTCTGCTCCCAGACGCTCGCCAGTAATGCGCTACGAGGAACAGCCTCCCCCGTACGCCTCTGAAGGAATTCCATTACCCCGAACTCAAGCTTGGTTAAGCCGATGCGACGGCCATTAAAAACCAGTTCACGCGCGGCGCAGTCCAACAAACTGTCCTCTTCAACGCCGAGCTCGGCGGCTACCAACCGGGCCAGCCATCCATCTACTGATGAAGGTCCGAAGTCGAGCAGCGCCGAGTGCCATCCATCAACGCCGGCGTCCATCATTACGCGAAAGCCGAGCCTCAGTGCCGCTGCGGCATAGGGCTCCAGGTCACGAACTGCGATGTACACGCGCCGCAGATGCGGGCGGAGCTCCAGATACTTACGCTTCACGTCCACCCAGCACGCCGCCTGAACGGGCGACGGCGCCTCGCCATCCTTGGCCGATAGCCAGCGCCTGAGAAATAAAGCGCGCTGCTGACGCGGCAATGGTTGCTCGTTCAGGTGGTCCAACCACGCGCGCGTGACCGGGTCTTCACGACAGAGTCTTGCTGAAACACTGAATGGATCGAAGACGCAATAGAAGCCAGCCGCCGAACCATTCCGGTCGCGGGTGACGGCGAACGTCTGCGGCGCCTCACTCCACCATTTCTTTAGATAACTGGCGGTGACCGCATTCTCGTGATCGTCGATGATATTGAGAATCGCCTGCCCATCTTCGGTACGCGCGGGTTCGACCGCATATTCGTGTCCGGTGCTGGGGAAAAAGGCTTCCCGCACAACGGGATTCTCAAGAAGATAGAGCAGGTCCGCGGTGTAGCGCCACAGATCAGACGCGGGAGCTCCGCGAAGCTCGGTCATAAAACAGCGATAGGCAGAGCGCCGGTACGAGCGATACTGCTGTGGATTCTCTGCTCGCAATGTGGATGCTATGGCTTCCCGGACAGCGTCATGGATGTGAAGCCCGTCGCGGTCCGGTTGTACGAACGGGAGTGCCCGGATTCGCTCCTGCGCATCTTGCGGCGATGCATCGGGCAGCATCGCACTCAGGATCGGTAACGTAACCCGGCGTACTACCGATGCGGCCTCCAGCGCCCGGCGAGTTTGGGGATCAGTGACATCGGCGAGGAACAAACGGGAGAACTCTTCCACCACGCGTTGCGCCATTCCGCTGGTCAATGCGATCCGCTCGGTATGGCGCACTGATGCCGCCAACGTGAGGGCCAAAGGGTGGCCATGGCAGATTCCTGCGAGATATTTGGCATCTGCGCCGGCCATGCCCGCGCGGGACAACAGCTCCGTCGCATCGCTCCGTTCCAGTGATTCCAAGCGAATGCTTTTGAACAGGCCATGCCATCCAGGATCGGACAGCCATGCCGTGACTGGCGCTTCCCGGCCGCAAAGAATGAACTTCACGTTGTCAGGCAATATCGGTAGAAATACCTGGCGAAGCCAAGTGTCCATCAAGCGGAACGATTCGTAAGTGTCGAGAGCGACAATTACTTTGGTCCCCACATGGCCCAGGCGCGCGGCAATCTCTTCGGCCGAGCCGATGACACTTCCACTCGCGGTTGCAAGCTCTCTGAGCAGACCGGCTTCGGTGGGTTCAATACCGCGACAGTCCAGGCGAACTACTGTCGCGCCCTTGGCCCGTGCCACTTGAACGAACGCACCCAAAAGCCGCGACTTTCCGATTCCCGCAATTCCATGGAGGTGCACCACAACGGGTCCCTCGTCGGCCAAAATGTCATCGAGCGAGCAAAGCTCCTCCAACCGACCGACGAAGCTACCCGACGCTTGGCGATCCAGTAGATCCTGAACTTGAGGCATGACGAATTGCCCTACCGATTTCAAGATCATAGCAAGATCGCGGTGTGATGACTGAGCGTGCAGGCGGTCCGCGCCTCTAACCTCGTGGAATGTCAGCTTTTTCCAGCGGCAAGTGCGTGAACCGCTTGAGTTGTCAGCGCCTGGCCGCCAATGCCCCATTCGCCGCTACGCACGTCCTCGATAATTACCCAGGTGACAGAACGCATGTTCTCACCCTCGATGGCAACCATAGCATCAGTTAGTTTCGTAATCATTTCCTTCTTCTGGGCGGGCGTGAAGACGTCCTCAATCAATTTCACTTGAATCAATGGCATGTTCTGGTTTCCCTCTCTACTTTTTGATTTGGGTTTTTTCCCACAGTGCAAGCTTACGGGATTGGAACCAGGAATGGATTGTGAGGGGATTAGGAAATCATTAGATTTTGCAAATTGCCCGCAGGTCCCCTGGTGGCTTCCGGTCCAGTGGGCCAGGGTAGACCTATGTCAGAACCAGAGAGTTCTAATATGATAAGTATCGCGTCGCAATCGTCGATCATGTGCTCGGTAGTTATATGAAGCGTCTCATCTATCTGAGTGTTCTTCTGGGGAGCGGCTTTGCTGGGACTTTCGAGCGGGCCTCGGCAGAAGACGGGCCGGGTCAATATCGCACGCTGTTGGCCACATATTGCGTCACCTGCCACAACGCGCGCCTAAAGACCGGGGGCCTGGTGCTCGAGGGTCTGGACATCCAGTCTCCAGGGAATCATGCATACATTTGGGAAAGGGCCCTGCGCAAGCTGCGCGCGCATCAGATGCCTCCGCCGGGCCTTCCGCAGCCGGCACAGAAGGACGCCGATTCGTTTATCGCCTGGATGGAGGGCGCCCTCGACGCTCACGCCAAAGGCCCGACGGCGGGCTATGTGCCCATCGAGCGGCTGAACCGTACCGAGTACGCGGCCTCGGTTAGGATGCTCCTGGCAGTGCAAGTCAACGCGAAGGAAGTTCTGCCGCAGGATATCCGGGTGGAGGGCTTCGACAACATCGCGGACGCATTGAGCGTGTCCCCGGCGTTCCTCGATCAGTACATCACTGCGGCGCGGCAGGTGGCGCGGGTCGCGCTCGGCAATCCGAATCCTCGCGTCTCGGGTGTGAAATACACCGTCGCGGCCAGCCAGAATCCTCGGAATCCTCTGCCGCCCGGCACGCGCGGTGGCATAGCCTTCGAACACAACTTCCCGGTGGACGGCGATTATCAAATCAATATCAAGGATCTTGCCGTGGGCCCTTACTCGAACGCCTTGGAAACCCAGAGCACGCTGGTGATCATGATCGATGGCCGGATGGTGTTTCGGAATCCGATTGGCGGGCGGACAGATCTGGCTCTCGTTGATCGCCAGGCCGGCACTGGACGCTCCCGAATTATGGAGCGCTTCTCGAAGATTCCGGTGCACGTGGAGGCCGGAAGTCACGAAGTTGCGGTGGCTTTCATCGACCGTTCCCATGTGGCGTCGGACGAGAATTTCCAAATTCTGGAACCTTACAACGGTTTGACAGGCGGTGCTGCGGCTCTCAACAGCAGAGCGGAGCTTCGCGACGCGGTCGAGATTGTCGGACCGTTCCAGCCCACAGGCATTTCGGAAACAGCCAGCCGGGCCATCATCTTCATCTGCAACCCAAAAACTGGTGACGAGTCCGCTTGCGCTCGCCGCATCACGGAAAATCTGGCGCGACGCGCGTTCCGGCGGCCGCTCACGGCGGCGGATATGAACCGCTTG
>JBEKLB010000439.1:0-5642 GCA_050010415.1 Bryobacteraceae bacterium
GACCTGTGCAGCGGGGTTTTGAAGCCCCGAGTATGAGTCGGCATTCGCGTCTAATCGTACTATTTGAGAATTATGCGACCTTTATATTGATGAAGTCTTCTCCGCCGATGATTGAAGGCCCGGAGGCGTGGGAGCGATTCCGCGATGCCGCGCTTCAGGAGCGCCCAGAAGTTCTCAAGACCTGATGCGCAATGTCTGTGGCCAATCCTTCGTAGGACATCAATGCGTCGGTGTACAGCGCAGCCCCGGCCTCGACGTGCTTGCGGACTTCTGCTTGAAGGGCTTTCTTCTGGCGCTTCTGAATGACGAAGGTACGGACTTAACCACCGCGTTCAACGATACCGATTAACCGAGAATTGTCCTTGCCGCCAGTGCCGGTAAGGTCTTTGGCGCTTCCATCCAATAATTATCCGCTTATGGATCTAGTCTGCCAAGTAAATAGGCACCTAAAGTAGCAATGCCTCGATGCGGTGCGCGTGCACCATGGATTCGCAGGGTGACCATTCAAACACCGTGAATCGCCTGTCCTGGGATGCCACCAGCGCTGCGCAATCCTGCTGATCCTGGACGAATTGCGCCGCTGAAAGATGCCGCGTACCTCCCAGCTTTTCGGGATGAACCAGAACCGCCTCGCCTCCTTTGATGGGCTCCGTCACGATCACTTGTTCCACCAACGGATGGCCGCTGCGACGGGTAATCTTCGCGCCGAAGCCCAGCACCTCATATTGATCGGTAAGGACCACTGCGCCATCCACGGCGCTGAGCCCGGCCACAACGTCGATGGTTCGATTCAGCTTGTCGGTTTCGTCGGTCGAACTGCGGGCCAGCTCCGCAAGTGCTGAAAACGGGGGCGACACCGCATAGGAAATGGGCGAGACCAGCGATTCGCGCCAGGCATCCCCAAGGGAGGGAACGACGAGGAGCGATCCGCCCCGGCCGTGCGCCCGCATAGAGACCGCAAGTTGCACCAGCACGTTCACCTCGTGATTCGGCGAGGATGCCCAGGCCACCGACGATTGGGATCCGAGCAGGGCGGTGAGCAAAGCCGGGCAATCCGGGATGGCGGAGGCGCGCTCATCCACGATCTTCACCTGGTCGCCTTCGAGCACGGCTACGTTGATGAACTTGCCCTTGGTCTCGCTGCTGTGGTGCTTGATCACGATCAACCCGGGGGCGGCTACCTCAACCACGAAGCACATCTTGGGAATCGCGCGCGTGGCTCCCCATACGCACAAGCCTTGGGATCCGCGCCACACGCCCAGATGGATTCCAGGACGTTCCACGGCCGGCGACACTTTCGTAAGTACCCCAGGGTCCAATGGCAAGGGTCGCTCAAAGAGCAGCGCGTTCTTGCTCTCTTCGGGCGCCAGGAATGCGAGCGAGATCTTGGGGATGAAACCCTCTTCCCTGCGGAGGCTGGCCCAAAAGGCGGCGTCGACGATAGCCTGAATAGCCGCAATGTCCGGCAAGGTTGCCACGCGGCCGTTGCCAATGGAGGCTTCCTCCCGCTGTCGCGTAAAATACGCATGCACTTGGGGCGAGACAATGCGCGCGGCTGGGTAAGCAGCCTCAGGTTCCATGCTTGAGATTATCGCGTACCGACTCGCCTAGGAGCGTGCCGTAGTCAGGTGGGTCTTGACGAGGTCGGCGAGGTTTGACGAATCCAGCAGCGCGGGCTCAACGAAGATGCCGGTGCGGAACGCGTCGTCCCAGAGATTGGAATAAACCACGTGCCCGTAAAGGATGAGGCCCAGGATCTCCAGCTTCACCACCGCGCCTGGTGGCAAAGGGACCGCGAAGAGCGTGGAAATACCGGAATCCGAGATGTCCTGAACTTGCCCAATCCACTCGGCGCCATCTTCCAGTTGGGTGACGCGAACGGGCAGATCAGTGGAAATGCGCTCATTGAACCGGCGATCCATGGCTTGGCTTCGGCTTCGTCTACTTATCGCCGGAATGAAGGAACTACTTTAGGCCCGGAAGCTCTAGAAAACGTATGGCGTGGATGGGGTGGTTTCGCCACCGGCCTGGGTTTCCAGGTGCTGGCCTGAACGTGGGCCGGGCCCATCCGCTGCTTGGATCATGGACCCATTCGCCCCTGGTATAGGCACCTATTCCGTACTATGCGGTACCGGATTAGGGGTACCGGGGCAGCACCAACTTGGGTCGCTGATTCCAAGCACCGTTAAGAACGCGACATCCGCATCGCTCAGCACCAAGTCGTCACCCAGTGCAATTCCGCCGGTATTCTTCAAGCTTGACGGCTGGTCGTCCGGCCCAGGCGCTTCCTGGAGTGAAATGTCGATGGTAAACACGGGACATTTGCCCGTGAGCTTCAGCGCCTCCATGATTGCAGCCACTTCATTCGATTCGAGTATGGCTTCGTTGAGGGCCTGGCGCAGGGCGCCGATCAATCCTTTTACATGCTTGGTCATCGTGCCTCCCAGTGCGATAGCAAAGAGCACTTTAGGAGCCATCTTGAAAATTCAGGCTTCTCAAGGGCTTAGGAGCCAGCCTTCTATATAGAACGATTGATGTGCGTGCTATCGCGCAAGGCGCCTAAAACTTCTGCTTGTCCAGAAACGCGATTAGAAGCCGGTTGAACTCCTCGGGCTTCTCCAGCATCAGAAAGTGACCCGTGCCGGAGATCTCCTCATAATCCATGTTGGGGAAATGAGTCTTCATATATTCGCGGTCACCTGAGCGGGAATGGTCGGCGTAAAGGCCCAGAATGGGCTCTTGAAGCACGTCGCCTTTCCAGTTCGCAGGATCGAATGTCGCCTGCATCGCGCCACTGGCCGTGGATGGCGGCGCAGCCAACATCATCGTGAGGATATGTTTCTGCATGTCGGGCGTGGTGGAGGCCGAGAACATGCTACGGATGGTCGTCTCTCGCAGCTTCAGACCGTCGGGGCCGGACATGGTGCTGGGATCGGGCGGCTTAAAGCCACCGCTGCCAGGATTGGCCGGGATGTTCACTACGCCATCCACAAAAACCAGCCCCGCGGTGTGCTGCGGGAAAAGCCGGGCGTACTGAATTACCACAGGCGTGCCCATGCTGTGACCGACGACGACCACGCGATCGGCTTTTGAATCTTTCCGCACCGCTTCAACGGCGCGCGCGAATAAATCCATCGAAAACTTGCCGTCTTTGGGAGCTCCGCTTTGTCCGTGGCCAGGCAGATCGAGTGTGATCACCCGATATTCCTTGGAAAGTTCCGGCACCTGCGAGTTCCACGTGGTTTCGTCGCAAGTCCAGCCATGCACCAGAATCACGGTCTTGGGGCCTTTGCCGGACGTGGAGGAATGAATCTTGATGCCGTCCACGCTGGCAGCCTGAAGGCCCGCGGCGACAAACGTCACTAGCAACAAATTAGGAATCGAGCGCATTGCTGCGATTATATATGAGAGGAGAAACCCGTGATCCGAAAACTGCTGTTTTTCCCTGTTCTGCTCGGATGCTGCGCCTTCGGCCAGCAAAAAGTTGCACCGGATAAAGAAGCCGCTCTGAGGGCTGATCTCGCGGGCCAGATCGACGGGATGAAGAAGCAGGCCCAAGTGATGACCGATAGCGTCTTCAGTTTCGGCGAACTGGGATTCCAGGAGTTCGAGACTTCGAAGTACCTGACTGCGATCCTCGAAAAGGAGGGGTTCAAGGTGGAGCGCGGCGTGGCCGGCATACCCACCGCGTTCGTCGCGACATGGGGACAGGGCAAGCCGGTGATTGCGCTCGGCTCCGATATCGACGACATTCCCCAGGCTTCGCAGAAGCCCGGCGTCGGCTATCACGATCCCTTGATTGAAGGCGCGCCCGGGCACGGGGAAGGGCACAATTCCGGCATGCCGTTGAACATCATCGCGGCGCTGGCGGTGAAGAAGGTGATGGAGCGCGAGCATCTTTCGGGAACCATCAAGCTTTGGCCGGGAGTGGCCGAGGAGGATCTGGGCACCAAGGCTTACTACGTGCGCGCGGGAGTTTTCAAGGACGTGGACGTAGTGCTGTTCTGCCACGTGGCCGACAATTTCAGAGTGGCCATGGGCCCGACCACATCCAACGGACTGGTGTCGATTGAATATAGCTTCAAAGGCGAAAGCGCCCACGCGGCCGGCGCTCCCTGGCGGGGAAAAAGCGCGCTGGATGCGGTGGAATTGATGGACGTCGGCTGGAACTTCCGGCGGGAACACCTGCGGCTGGCCACGCGCCTGCACTACGTGATTACCAACGGCGGCGACCAACCGAACGTTGTGCCCCCCAATGCCGCGGTCTGGTATTACTACCGCGAAGCCGATTATGACCACATCATGAATCTGTGGCGCATCGGCGACAACATGGCGCAGGCCGCTGCGCTGATGACCGACACCACTTACACTTCGCGCCTGTTGGGTAGCGCGTGGCCGGGACACTTCAACGTTCCCGTAGCCGAGGATATGTACCAGAACATAAAACGCGTTGGGCTGCCTGAATGGTCGGCCGACGATCAGCGATTGGCGAAGGGTCTGCAAGCCGAATTGAAGGTGGAACAACGCGGACTGGCCGCCAAGATTCCAGAATTGAAGAAGCCGAAAGCTCCCGAGGCCGACGACGAGGACGGGGCGGGCGGAATCGGACCTACCGGCGGAGGGTCCGACGATATCGGCGATATTTCCTGGGCCGTGCCGACCGTGACTCTGATGTACCCGTCCAATATTCCAGGAGGGCCTGGGCACAATTGGGCCAACGGCGTTTCGATGGCGACGCCGATCGCGCACAAGGGTGTGGTAGCCGGCGCGAAGGTGCAAGCCATGACCATGCTGGATATTCTTCTGCATCCGGAATTGGTGCAGAAGGCCTGGGATTATTACAACAACGTGCAGACCAAAGACGTAAAGTACAAGAGCTTTCTGAGGCCGGACGACAAACCCGCCATTTGGCTCAATCAGAAAACGATGGAGGAATTTCGCCCGCGCATGAAGGCGCTCTATTACGATCCATCGAAATACGATACGTATCTCGAACAGCTTGGGATCAAATACCCGACTGTGCGCTAGGCGTGTACTATTGGCCGCCTGTGGCGCCCGCGCCGAGACCGGACTTTAACTTCGCGTAAAACGAATCGTAAAAGGCGATCATGGCCGGATCGATTCCCTGCCCTACCGTGACGGTGTCGCCGAGCACGATATTCTTCCCACCCTTTTTCTCACTGTAAGCCGGCCACTCCGGCAAGCCTTTGCCATTGGGATTTCCCGTGGCGGCGAAGTTCACCCAGTAAGACGACATCGTTTCGGCGAGCTGCTTGTCGATGTCGGTCCAAGTGACGTTCGGCGGCTGGTTGTTGAACATATATTGGAGATCGGCGGTGTGAGTGGCGCCGCGCGACGGCTGTCCAGCAGGGCTGGGAGGAACATGCGTCATGTAGTAGAGGTACGCTTTCACTTTTCCTCGCTCGCTCTGCAATTGCGCCCACTCCCGCATCTGCCAGCCGAATTCATCGCGGAAACTGGCGAGTTGCGAGGTGCCCGCTTCGGTGTCTGAGCTAGCCGGATAAAGCTTCAGAAATGCGTCGGCCAGGTCGCTGAAGCGGCGCTTCGCAGTGCCCGAAAACTGCTCGGCGTTTCCGCCGCCGCGCGAGAAGAAAGTCCCCTCATCGCGGTTCGATCCAACC
>JBEKLB010000440.1:0-5628 GCA_050010415.1 Bryobacteraceae bacterium
CGACTTTCTGCGCGCCGGTATAGGATGAAGATCCGTTGCGTCCGTGGCCCGGCGCTTTATCGGCAGGCGACTCCGAATCATTTTCAGCCGAGGGTGTTTCCGGCTGTTCCAAAACGTTCTTGGTCTTTTCTGTCGTCCGTGGCTTGGCCAGCATCCCGGCCAACGCGTGCAGCGCGCTCTTGAGCTTGTCGTAATCCGGTTCGCTCAGCGGGGCTTCGCGCGCCTGATCCAGCACGCGGTCCAGTTCTTCCAGATTCACATCCAAGCGGGGACGTTTCATCGTTGGAGCAACTCCCGAAACTTGGCGTTCAGGGGCAAGCCCAGCATCTGTTTCACCGGCCGTGTCTGCTCTAAGGTCGGCGCGCGATGTCCGCGGCCCGCCGTCGTACCGATCACCTGCCAGTTGGCCGCTCGATAACATGTCCCGCGAAAACGCGAGGTGTCCACGAAGGTTTCCAACCAATAAATAGGATGCGCGTAGAGCCGCTGCCAGTCTTGCGGAACACGCTTCGCCATGCATCCCAGAATGTGTGAAGCCAAATGGTCCACTCTCACCCACGGCAGAATCAGAAAGCGTGTGTTGTACGCCAGCAAGTGCACGTTGCGCTGGCGCGCTTCGTCGCTCCAGCCAATGTAGCGGTCCCGCAGCTTGAGATGCCGCGGTGCGCTCGACCAAGCCAGGCACGCGATGGCCTGCCCGCGTGCTTTCACCAGATACTTCAAGTGCTCGCCCACCGGCTGCTCATAGCCGAGGTAGTGATACTGCTCCATCAAGCTGTTGAACAACCGTTCTTCCGGCGAGCGGCGCACTTGCACAAACTCTAGCGGAGTGATGCCATGAAGTGGCCCGCTGACCGGAAGGTTGTTGGGGATCACCGGTTCGGGCCGCTCGCGCTCCGCTAATCGATTCCGCACTCTGCGGCGCACCGGCGGCAACTGGATCTCGCCCACGCGATCGAGCATCAACAATAGTCCCCGGCACAGCATGTCACGCAATGCGCCGTTGGCCTGCTTCCACTGCCAGGCTTCGCACAGTTGCCGCGATAGTTTCCAACGACTTAGCTCGGGACGATCTGCGATGAACTGCCGGATGAATGCAATCTCGTCGCCGCCGAAGCGCTGGCCACGGTAGATCGTCATGGCAGCAGTGTGACAGAAAGAGTTTCAGAACGCAAGCCAAAAATGATCGCGTTGTTACTCAGCTTCCTTTACTGGATCTGACGCCACTCGGGAGCGGCATCCACGTCGGGGTTGCCAGCCGCGAATAGGACTTGCGCTTGATGCACGCGCAGCATCCATGTACGTTCCTCGGCTCTTTCTTCTGCCACCTGCGGCCACCAGCGAAAGCGTCCTTTCGACAGACGCTTGGTCGCCAGCCAAAATCCCTGCCCGTCATACACCAACACTTTGATTGATGTCGCCCGCCGGCTACGGAACACAAACAGGCAACCCGAGAACGGATCGGCATTCAGCTTGGCACGGCACAACTCGGCCAGCGAATCAATGCCCTTGCGGAAGTCGACGGGTTCAACCGCCACCAGAATCCGCATCTGCGGCGTGAGCTGCAGCATGGCCTACTGGTCTGCGAAGCTGTGAATCAACTGCGCAATCTCGCTGGTTGCGATGCCTTTCAGCTCCAAACGGAGCTTGCCGCCACGTTGCGATTCGACTTCAACGATGCAACTCGCGGCAACACCAGTCGCGGGCGTCAGCAGTTCCATGAAAGTTGCCGTCGGCGTCATTGCCGAGCGTTTTCTCCTCGCGTGCCTCGGTCTAGGTCCATTGACTCCCTTGCCCATCCACTTCTTCAGGCTATTCGAGTCCAACCGCAAGCACCGGCAAACCAGATTCATGCCGCGCCGTCCCGCGATCTCCGCGGCAGCCCGCCATAACTCTTCTGGAAGTCGCGTCCGCCTCTGGTGCTGGCTCCGAAACTCTTCAAAGCGCCTTCTCAGCTCTTCCACATCATCGAAGCTGCTGCCGTGAGTTACTCGCATCATTGCTTGGGGCCTCCCGCCTTCTGCTGACGCTAGCAAGTTTCGATGCATTCAGTCACGCACGCTCACCGGAAACTCACGGAATACCGGCTATTTCACGCGCCGCTACCGCGCCCTCCAGCGTTTCGATCATCTCGATCAGTACCACGTTCTGGTTGATGGTCGCGCGATATCCGCCGGGAACACTGCCCCACATTTCCGGATCGAACGCCTGGCCGCCGCCCTGGCTGCGTCTGCCAAGCGGTGGGAACATGGTCCAGTCCCTGGCAGCCTTCCCCTCTTCCACCGAACGCACGGTGGGAATCACGATTACCAGCGCGCCCAGATCCATGGCGTGCTGGATTTCCCGTTCATCGGTGTAGGCCACCCGTACGCCTGGAACCGCCTTGGCGTGCGGGCACGCCTTCCACATGCGGCCGACCGCGCCCCAATCGCGCGAGTCATGCTGCATCTCAGTCCAGATGAAATCGTAGCCGGCATTTGCCATTGCGCAGCAGGTCTCTGGAGTGTCGGTGCTGAACACTGTGCCGCCGGTCACCTTCTCGCCCTTCATCATCTTGATCATCACCGGATTCCAGATCTTGGCATCCGCCGGCGCATCGAAGGCCGGTCCGTATTTCCATTTGGATGGATCGAGCATTCCCTGATTGACGGCGCCGGGAGGCGCTTTGGTGATCGCGCCGGAGTCTTTGCCGGCGGGCGCCGCGAGCGGGAACTGCAGTTTTCCCGCATCCGGGTTGTTCGCGTAGGGGTCGGCAGTGGGCGCGGGCGTTTGCGCCTGTGCGTGAAACATCGCTAAGCCGAGCGCCGCGGTGAGCGCCACTCCTGAGGATCGACCATTCATGGGAATGTCCTATCAGTTCGCGGAAACCTGGCTCGAGATGGGCCCCGTTATCGCGGGGGTGAGTTTCCCTCGAAGTACGGATATAATCTTACGGGTTGTTGCCCGATCACGGTTAGGAGAAAAGCATGAAGCGGATGTCGGTTGGTTTGGTCTCGGCGATTTGTATGTTATCGTGCGCGCTGACTCTCAGCGCCCAGTCGGGAGCGAAGAACGGAGAGTGGCGGAGCTACGGCGGAGATCTCGGGAACACGCATTACTCTTCGCTCGACCGGATCAACGCGGGAAACTTCAGCAAACTGCAAGTGGCCTGGCGATTCAAGACGGACAACCTGGGCCCGCGCCCCGAATTCAACTTCGAAGGAACGCCGCTGATGGCGAACGGCGTGATTTATTCCACCGCTGGAACCCGCCGGGCCGTGGTGGCGCTGGATGCCGCCAACGGCGAGTTGCTGTGGGTGCACGGCGAACATGAGGGCGCTCGCGGTACGGCCGCTCCGCGCCAGCTATCGGGCCGCGGATTGGCATACTGGACCGACGGCCGCGAAGAGCGAATCTTATACGTCACGCCCGGCTACCGGCTGGTGGCGCTGGATGCCAAGACCGGCAATCTGGTGCCTTCTTTTGGTACCGGCGGCTTAGTGGATCTGAAAATGGAAGACGATCAGGAAATCGATCTGGTCACGGGCGAGGTGGGTTTGCACGCGGCGCCGGTGGTGGCCAATGACGTCGTGATCGTAGGAGCGGCGCACCGGCCGGGCGGCGTGCCCAAGAGCAAGACCAACGTGAAGGGCTTCGTACGGGGATTCGACGTTCGCACCGGCAAGCGCCTCTGGATCTTCCACACTATTCCGCGTGCCAATGAGTTCGGATACGACACATGGGAGAAAGATTCCGCGTCCTACACCGGCAACACAGGCGTGTGGGGCCAGATCAGCGTGGACCCGGATTTGGGGATGGCTTTCATCCCTGTCGAATTACCCACCGGCGATTACTATGGCGGTCATCGCCCGGGAAACGGTCTTTTTGGCGAAACCGTGCTGGCTGTCGATCTGAAAACCGGACAGCGCAAATGGCACTACCAATTGGTGCACCACGGAATCTGGGACATGGATATTCCGTGCGCGCCGATGCTGGTGGATGTCACCGTGAACGGCCGCATCGTAAAGGCGGTGGCACAGCCCACCAAGCAAGCTTTCCTCTATGTCCTCGACCGGATGACGGGGAAACCCATTTGGCCGATCGACGAGCGGCCGGTGGAGCAATCCACCGTGCCTGGCGAGAAGACCAGCCCCACGCAGCCGTTCCCGACCAAGCCGCCCGCTTATGACTTGCAGGGGTTTACCACCGACGATGTTGTCGATTTCACGCCGGAGTTGAAGGCCGAAGCGTTAAAGATGGTTTCGAAATACCATCTGGGCCCGGTGTTCACTCCGGCGGTGGTGAGCAAGCCGGAGGGCCCCTACGCGACGTTGGCGCTGGCCACCGCGGGCGGCGGCACCAATTGGGCCGGCGGTTCCTACGATCCGGAAACTCACATCGCTTATATTCCCTCGCAACGCAGCCTGACCAGCATCGGGCTGATCCCCGGCGACCCGGGCAAGACCGATATGGCATACATGTCGGGAAGCGCAGCGCCCAGAACCGGTCCAGCCGGCGGAGGCGGCGAAGGCGCGGGGCCAGGCCTCACCGTGCAGGGCTTGCCGCTGGTGAAACCACCCTATGGAAGCATCAACGCGATCGATTTGAACAAAGGCGAGATCCTCTGGCAAATCGCGAACGGCGACAGTCCAGACAATATTCGCAATAACCCGGCGCTCAAGGGCCTGAACATTCCGCGCACCGGCAGGCCTGGGGTTTTCGGTGTACTGGTAACCAAGACACTCGTGATTTGCGGCGAGCGGAGCGCGGGCAAGTCGGATGTGATGCTGCGCGCCTACGACAAGGCGACCGGCAAGGAAGTGGGCGCAGTCCCGATGCCTGCCGGACAGACCGGGACTCCCATGACCTACACGCTCAACGGCAAGCAATACATCGTGGTCGCAATCGCGGCTGGCGGATTCCCCGCTGAGTTGATCGCTTTCAGGCTGCCGGACGAAGAGAAGTCCTGACTACTTGATCCAGACTACTTGATCCAGTTCTGGACCAGGTTATTGACGTCCACACTGCCGATACCGGTGGCGAAATTCCAGGATCCACCAGCGGCATAGGCTGGCTTGAAAGAAGTGTCGGAGACCGAGAGCGCACCGCCGTACGTGGTTCCATAAACGCGGCCGTGACGCCCGTAGTCGATTGTCCCGAGAAATCCGAAGCAATTCTCGGTTCCACCGCAATTCACGTCGATGTCTCCCTCGGTAATGCTATGGAACACGCTTGGTTTGCTGGCGGCCAAAGCGTAATACACAGAGTTCGGATTGCCCTGCGGACCGCCTTCGTTCTGGTTGACCAGAGCCTGAACGGCCGCCATGACGGGCGATGCCACGGACGTGCCTCCCACTCCGTTCCAATTGTTGGGACTTCCGGTGCAAGGCGTTCCTCCATTATTGGGGTCTGAAAAACAAAGCACAGCATAGTGTCCCCAGATGCCGTTGGAAGCGAACATGGAAACGTCGGGGATGTCGCGCACGCCATCGTTGGGGATACCGGAGAGTCCGGTTTGCCAGGCTGGCTTCGCATATCCCTGGCACGTGCCGCTCGAAACCCCAAACGTAGAAGGAGCGCCTGTGGCGCAGTTACTAGGACCTCCGCTGGCGGCTGAGACCTCAATATTGCCAGACTGCAGGGCGGTGC
>JBEKLB010000441.1:0-5606 GCA_050010415.1 Bryobacteraceae bacterium
GTCCTTGGAAGGCACGGCCTCTTACCAACTAGCGAACGCAGCGACTTTGGGGCGAAGGAAACTGTATCATTATTCCCATGCCCGAAGAGGTCCAGTCGAAGGAAATAGCCTTCTATTATCCCGGCCCGATGTGGCATTACGACGATTGGATCAAAACGATGATCCTCTTCTTCGATGGCATCGGCATCTTGCTGCCAGACTATTTGCACGGCAAGCCAGAGGCCCAGGACCCTGCCGTAGCGATTCCGCTGCTCGATCAGGGGCTACTTCACATTCTTGAACCGGAGAAGATTGTCGATAAAACTGCGACCGAAAAACTTTCGGCTGCGATGACCGAGATCATCAATTCCGGCGCACTGGACCAGCTCGACGAGAACGGTGAGTTTCATGAGATTTCGTACTCGCGCATGGGCGGCTTTGGAGAAGAAGCATTGGCAAGACAGCTCTTTGAAAGTCTTAAAGCAAAGGGTCTCGCTCGCGATTCCGAGGACGGCAAATCGATTCCGATGCAGCCTATGGTGCGCTCCTTAATCTTGGTCTTGTTGTCGCAGATTCTTCGCCCCCATGGAGAGAAACTTGACGCGGAGCTTTCGCCCGCCACGGATCGGCCGCAATTGGTTCATGCCCTTCAAGAACTCCTGTCGTTGCCGGATATGCCATCGGCTCCGCATGTAGTCGCCCTCGACCTGGAAACGATTTCCGTCGATCTGCGACTGGTCCCGATGGACGAAGTGCTGGGTTTTCGCAAAGAGAATCTGAAGGAGTATCGCAGGTACATCCGCGGTATTCATCGCCTTACGCGGGAGCTTGCGGCGCTGCCCGCCCAAGCCCGAGAGGAAGAACTGGCCGATCGTCGCGAAGAACTCCAGGAACTCGCCAACAAGATCAAGACTACGAGCCGAAAAGTTTGGAAGCAGCCTGCCTCGTTCGGATTGGGAATGACGGGTGCGTTCTGGAAGTTGGCGGGCCATGACTACGTCGGAGCATTGTTCGGCATCGCTGGCGCCGTGCTCGGGCTGAAGAAGACAGAAAGTCCCGATACCGGCGCATATTCGTATCTCTTTCGCGCAAGCAATCGCTTCTACTAGGAGTCTTTGCTCGGAGATTCGGTTGCATCTACCGAGCGCCCCTCCTTCTCCTGGACCGAACCCCTAAAATGAGAAACTCGCAATTGACAAACGTTGCAGGTGTGTCAATCGCAGATTGTCTCAATGGAGGGGTTTCACCCCATCGCACCGTGGCAAAACCGTGTCAAAACTCTTTGTGTTGGAGCCGTTGGGGTTAGCTTTGAGCGAAAAGCAGATGCCCCAAATTATTGAAACCATTAGAAGTGTGGAGAATTAAAAGAAGCTTTGGAAGCCGTCGGGCTGCGCCCAAGGCAGGCGCAATGGCCGTCCACGAGCCCCGCCCTTTGTGCGTTGTGCTATATTGTGCCTGGAACGAGCTTTGGAGAGCGAAATGGACAGCATGAACGGACAGCATGGGAATGGCGGAACCCCGCGGTTCTCAGGCTGCTGTGCTGTCTGTTTTGCTGTCCATTTTGGCATCCAAACGGGTAGTATTGGATAGACAGCATGGACGGAATAGACTGGCACACGGTCTAGGAAGTCTAACGGATTCAGCTAAATAGCTGATTTGACAGAAGGCGGGAGTAATTCAGTGGTAGAATGCCAGCTTCCCAAGCTGGACGTCGCCGGTTCGACCCCGGTCTCCCGCTCCATCTTTTCATAGACTTACGCTCTGCTATCTGCAACGACCATTGCCCTTAGTAAAACCTCACAGCCATTGACTCGGGAATTCGGATCAGGACCATTGAACTTGTCCGTTGATTCCCAATTTTCTACTGTAGTCTTTTCGTCAATCGCCTCGAGGCTCTTTTGAGCAACTCCATAGCAGCCACGTTAGAACAAGAGCTTCAGCGCGAACTGGATCTGGCGCGCCGGCAGGGTGTTGGTGATCGTGCCGAACGAGCTGCTGGTCGTCGTTACTGCGGGCGGCCCGAAGTTGGTGTGGTTCAGCACATTGAAGAATTCGCTTCGGAACTGGAGTCTTATGCCTTCCGTAATGCGGAAGCTTTTGTCGATCCCCAGGTCCCACTGCGCGAATCCCGGCGCGCGAAAGGCGTTGCGGCCCAGATCGCCAAAGGGATCGTTCGGCGACGGGGTGGTGAAGGTATAGCCAGCGAAATAGGTCAGCAGACTCTGCGCCCTGCTCTGACTGGCGGCGCTGCCGGACACGTTGGGACGCTCGAACATCTCGCCCCGGTACTCGGCGTTCGCACCGCCGCTCACATCGTTAGCGGCCGTCGGCGTATAGTACACGTTGATGGGCAAGCCGGTAGTGCCGGTGTTGATGGTGGTCAGCTCCCACCCCCCGAGCGCGCCGTCAAGCACGGGATTCATGTTGCTCCCGAACTGGCGCCCCTTGCCGAAGGGAAGCTGATACACCAGGCTGGTGACATTATTGAATTTCACGTCGTAGCTGGTGGGCGCCCGCTCCGCCGCCAAATCGTGAATGTTCTGTGGGTTCGCTCCAGTGAGGTTGGAATAGTATTCCAGCGCCTGTTCGGAGTCGCCCATCGCCTTCCCCCAAGTGAACGAATTCAGGAAATACAGGCCCCTCGCGAAACGATGCTCCAGGCGGGCCGAAAACCCGTTGTAATCGTTATCGCCAGCCGGATCCACCCAGGTGATGGCGCCGAAACTCGGGTCCGGAACGCGAGCTTGCTCGCTGAGACATCCGGAAGTTATCCCGAGGGCGCCGTTACACGTGGCCGTGACCGGGTTCGGGTTGGCCTGGTTATAGTTCGCGATGATCGGCAGATTCAGACTGTGGTTGCCGTTATACGCCAGCTCTACCAGGGTGCTCCTGCCAACCTCGCGCTGGATGGACAATACCCAGGACTGAATATACGGCCATGGGCTGTGCGCCGGAATGTAATCGTTGTTGCTGTTGATGGGGTTAAAAGTGGTCGAGATACCCGCGGCGAAGCCCGTCTGCGTGGTGAGGAAGCCGGGGGCGCCCGGGGCAACGGAATTGGTGAAGCTTCCGAAGATCGCGAGCGGGCCGTTGATGCCTTCCTCGGCGCTCCCCGGCCGATTGAAGAAGGCGTAGCTGATCCCATAGCCGGCGCGGATTACAGTCTTCGAGTCCAAGCTGTACGCCAGACCCAGGCGCGGCCCGAAATCATGGTAATTCGGATTGACCAGGGCGCGATCATAGAGGCTGCCGCTGGTGGCTCGGACCAGTGTGTTCGTAGCGGGTTCGAAGTTCGACCAGAGATTGTCGCGCTCCCACACGGGCGTGGCGAACTCCCAGCGCAACCCGACGTTGACCGTCAATTTGCGCGTGACCCGCCAGTCGTCCTGGATATAGAGGGAGTTTACGTGTTGCCGCAAATTGGTGGCGAGGTTGCTGCCTTGCGCGATGGTGCTGGGAAGACCGAAATAGAAGTCTGCGAGATCGTAACTCGTCGCGTCGGAGGTAATCGAGCAGCCAGAGGCTTGTCCCAACAGGGCGCAGGTTGGTTTGCTGTATTGGTTGTTGTACGTATCCTGCCCATACAAAGGGTTGATGTCCAGAACTTCCGTGCGAATGGCCATGAATTCATAGCCTGTTTTTATGGAATGCCGGCCCATGACCTTGGAGTAGTTCAACTTGGGGTTGAAGGACGTCGGATTCTGGAATTGCGGGTTGGTGGCTTGCCTGCCGAAGGTCGGACTGCTGAATCCGGTGATGACCTGGGTCGGGAAACCGCCGGCCAGGCTGGTGGGCTCTCCCTCGATTCCATACTCGGCGGCGATGTTCGGCCCGCCCAGAAAGGGTGGCGATTTTCCGCCCAGCACATGATCGAATCCAAAGCGCGCTTCGAACAGCGAAGTCGGCGTCAGCGCCCAGGTATAGCCGATGCCCGCCTGCTGCTGGATGGCGTGAATAAATCCGTTGGCGTCGCCGCCCGAAGCCCCCGGATCGGCGGGCCCGAAGAAAGAGATGTCCTTGCGCTGGCTGAAGCGCGCGAACACATTCATGGCGCCCGAGATTTGATAGTCCAGTTTCGCGTCGTATTTGTCGCTCTTGTCAGTGACCGGAATGGTCGCCTCGAGATTGTTACTACGGGTGCCGTTGACCGGCGCCGGCAAGTCGGCCAGCGCCGCGGCGGCGAACGGATTCAACTGCGCGACCGGAATCGGCATGTGCGCCGGGTAGACGACCCCGGTGAGCGGGTCGACCACCGTCACCGGCAAGTTCCCCTGGCGGTCCGTGGTGTCCGGAACGGAGTAGAAATTGAGATAGCCCTGCGCCTGCCGTACGCCCTCGTAATCGACAAAGAAGAATAATTTGTCCTTGATCAGGGGCCCGCCGAGCGTTGCGCCAAACTGGTTCCGGTGAAACGTAGGCTGCACGAAAGTGGCGGGCCGCGCGCCGAACACGTAGCCGATTGCGTTCAGATCGGTGTTGCGCAGAAATTCGTAGACGGTGCCGTGATACTGATCGGTGCCGGAGCGCAGCACGGCGTTCACCACTCCGCCGCCCACGCGCCCGTACTCCGCGCTGAAGTTGCTGGTGATCACCCGGAATTCCGCCAAAGCGTCGGGCGAGGGCTGCACCACCTGGCTCGAATAGTTCTGATTGCTGGTTCCGTAGGAGTTGTTGTCGATGCCGTCCATCAGAAAATTGTTATAGACGCTGCGCATCCCGTTCACGTTGAATGCGCCTTCGCGGGGCGTACCCGTCGGTCCAAAGGTGGCCTGAATGGGGGAAATATGGACGTTGGTGGCCAGCAACGCGAGGCTCGCATAATCGCGGCCGTTCAGCGGCAACTCCATCGTTGCCTGCGTGCCGATCACCTGGCTGTGCTCGCTGGTATCGGTATCAACTTCGCTGGCCTGGCCGTTCACAATCACGGTTTCGGTGACGGACCCGACCTGCAGAACGGCGTCGACGCGTTGGCGGGCGTTCACTTCCACGCCTACGTCGGGCGAGGAGAACCTGGAGAATCCCGTCAGCTCAACCGTGATGGTGTAACGGCCCACTTTGACGTTGAAAAAGTCATAGTTCCCGCCGTCATCGGTGGTGGTCCTCGCCGCGATCCCGGTGTCCTGGTTGGACAAAGTTACGGTTGCCTTCGCCACCGGTTTCTGCGAAGCGTCGCGAACGGTTCCCACGACCTCCGACGTTTCAAACTGCGCAAGAGATGGCACCACCGCGGCGATAGATATCGCCCAGATCACCAGGAAACGACTCATTGAGTATTACCCCCTTCGGCGAAATTAACAGACGGGGATATATGTGAGGTTTCAGTTTTGTGAATTACCGAATACATTGACGGAGGCACCTCGTCCTCGCGAACTGAACTCGCTCTGGGCACATGGCGGTTTCTATTTCTTGTAATGTAGCTCTCGGGGAGCCAAATTCATTCGCACCGAGCGATCTCCGCCTTTCCGTTTGACAGCGGGACCGCCAGCACCGCCGGGTGCGGCACTCAGCGGGCTTCCTTGAAGTATTCGCAAACCGACTGAAAGAATCATGCGGCATAATCGAAGCGAGTGGAGCAGCGAGTCGATATGAGCAATCTGCAATACACTAACCTGCCTTCAGACACGTCC
>JBEKLB010000442.1:0-5583 GCA_050010415.1 Bryobacteraceae bacterium
CTGACGCCGTTGTTGTCAGCGGCGAGAACGCGAACTCGGCCTGCGCTGAATCTGACGTGGCCACGGTTAATAGCGCGGGGGGGCCGGAGGCCAAGATGCAGGGCTGTCCTGCTTCCCTCATCTCGATTGTATAGGTAGGGGCAACGATAACCGAATCGGCAACGTGATTCCAGTTCAGCACCATGTGGTCCTCATTGCGCACGGCACGGAGGGTATTGGGCACGGGGGGCGGAGGGACCGGCAAGCAAAAGACTGTACACGCGCAGCTGGCCGGTGCCTGTGTTCCGATAGCCGAAGCTCGATAGATAGTCCTTGTGGAGTATGAAGGCAGCGCCCCTCTCGTGGTGGATGAAGACTGACTAGAAAGCGATCTTCAGCCCTCCCTGCATGACACGAGGTGAGATCGGGCCGATACCGGAGATTTGACCGAAGTTGCTGTCGGTAGGATTGTTATCCGGCTGACCGTAACTGGGCGTATTGGTCGCATTGAACATCTCCCAGCGGAACTGCGTCCGGTAACGTTCGTGGAAGCTGAAATTCTTGATAAGTGCCAGGTCTACATCCCGATCCGGAGGATTCTGGATAGAGAATTTTGGTGAGTTTCCTGGTGTGCCAACCTCATTTTGGGTGAATGCCGAAGTGTTGAAGTAATTGTTCAGCCAATGGCTCTTGCCGCCCTGCCGGATGTTCCGCGAGACACCGGGAACCACATCAGCCCGATCCTGTCCCTCGTCGTATCCGGAGTTGTTGTTGCCGTTGCCTCCGTTAATCGTGAAGGGTTCGCCGGACTCCGCCGTGAAGATCGCGCTGCACTCCCAGCCGCCAAGGAAATTCCTCATCAGAAAGTCGCGATTCCTGAACCCAGGCGCCTGGTACACACCATAAGTTACCCATACGAACGGAACGTTCAGGCTGGAAGGCCCTTTGTCGTGTCGGATATCGAACGGATCGCTGACGCTGGATTCAAAGTCCGGATCCCCCGACCCTCCTACATCCGTGGTCTTCGACCACGTGAAGTTAGTCTGGAACTGGACGCTGTGGGAGAACTTATGTTCCAGTCCGGCCTGCAGTGAACTGTAGCTTGCCGTACCGCCATCCTGCACCTGGATAATTCCCCCGAAGTTTGAATTGAAGCGGATCCCCCGGTCGGCGTATGCCTGTCCGGCAGGTCCCGGCATGCCGGGGTTCCGGTCGACCGTGGTCGCCTGGTGATAGGACTCGCTGGCCACATACGCAACGTGCAGGGCCAGCGACTTCGAGAACTGTTGCTCGACCGAAACGTTCCAGCTCTCCGTCACCCCCAGCTTCAGGTTAGGTATGAACGTCGCGGGAACTCCCGCACCGCCGCCAAAGGTAGAGGTGCTGGGCGGGTTCTGCTGCGGTCCGGCGAATGGAGGAAATGGACTCTTTCCCGCCGCAAGCCCCGGTCCCCCCGTAAAGTTCGTCCAGGGGTTGTCGAACGGAACCCACTCGGTCGTGCTCGAGGGCGGGCTGTAGCTCGGCTCAAAGGGCGCCACGTCCCACACTCGCTGGTAGAAGGCGTCTTCCATCGGACTGGTGAACATGCCGAAGGCAGACCGCAGGGTAGTCATCGGAGTAATGGTCCAGGCGATACCGATGCGCGGTTCGAAGTAGCCATAGCTGGCGTTATAAAGGCTGTCCGGAATTCCCGTATCCCCGGGAAAGACCAGGCCGAGCGGCGCATTTGGAAAACGCGTGCTCTGCTGTCCCGGAACATAATCGGCCCCGCGTCCGCCGGCGATCACCGCCGGAGTGTTCGGATCCCACCGCAGCCCCATCGTCGCGGTCACTTTCGGCGTGACCTTGTATTGATCCTGCGCATAAACCCCGAACATCCATTGCGAGGTCGCGCCTGCCTCCCCCGCGCCCTGGAACAGGGAGTCCGCCTTGCCCAGGAGAAAATCCGCGAAGGGAACGCCGTTATCGTACTCCCCGTTGAAACCGATGATCGGGCTCTCATAGAACAGCGATTGCTCCGTGTGGTGCCGATGGAAGATATCCCCTCCGGCCGCGAGCGTATGCCGTCCAATGATCTTCGTGAAGGTCTCAGTCAGGCTGAAGTCGCGCCGCTTGGTATTGTCCGGATTGCTCGAAAACGAGGTAAACCCAGTGGGCGGCAGATACGGGCTCGAGGTCCCGCTCGCCAGTACATTCAGGTCTTCTATGTAACACGCATTCGGCGGGTCTGCCACATTGATGAACTCAGAGAGGCAGAGCGGTTGGCCGCTGGCGTTCTTCAGTGCCGTGCCGGTGTGGAAGTCGTAGCTCACATACCCCAGCGCCAGAGTGTTGAGAGTGTTTGCATCGATCGTCCAGGTATGGTTGAGCACCTCGTTGAGAAACACGCCATTCGAGCCCAGAATGCCAGCCAGCAAGTTGTTCGGCAGCGTCTCGCCCACCTGGTTGTAGTCATTCTGAAAACTGCGCACGAAGAAGCGATGCTTATCGTTGAGGTTGTAATCCAGACGAGCCGTCACTTCGTTGAACAAAGTAGGTTGCTTGGGCAAAGCGAAATTGGTATAGCCCGTCGTTGCATTCTGACCGACCGGAATGTACTGCAGCAACTTGACCGCCCCGGGGCTGTACTCCGAAGGATCGATCTTGTTGCCGACGAAAGGCGCCGGTAGAACGATCGGAGCGGGGTTTCCATTCGCGTCCGTCACGGTAAGCAGCGCGGTAAAGTCTCCGTTGCGTTCTGCCTGGGTCGGCGTGTAGGCGGTATTCGTCTCCGACGTCGTGCTCTCCCGCGTCCCCTGGTAGTTTGCAAAAAAGAACAGCTTGTTCTTGAAGACCGGGCCTCCCGCATAACCGCCAAACTGATTTCGCTTCAGAGGATCTCTCAGTCCGGTGAATGGATTTGCGGCATTGAAGTAGTCGTTGCGAATGAACTCGAACACGCCGCCATGCAACGTATTGCTTCCCGATTTAGTTTGAATGCTCACGATCGCGCTCGGCGCGAATCCATTGCTCGCATCGAAGTTGTTCGAGACCACACGGAACTCCTGCGTCGCGTCAGGATTGGGAAACGGCAGCGACAGCAGGGTATAAGTGTCCATGTTGGAGACGCCGTCGAGCAGGTACCAGGTGCTTCCCTGCCTCTGGCCGCCCGCCGAGGCGCCGGACTCATTCGGAAACGAATTGGTCGCCTGCAGCGTGGACGCCTCGCTGTTCAACTCGTTCGTGACCCCGGCGGCCAGAAAGACCAGCGCTCCCGGGTCCCGGCCATTCAGCGGCAGCTCCTTGATCGTCTCCTCGCCGATCGTCTGCCCGATCTCGGCCGAAGTGGTGTTGATCAGGTCGGCTCCCCCCGCAACCGTGACGGTCTCCTGCGATCCACCCAGTTTCAACGAGAGGTTGAGCGTAGCCGTTTGCCCGACCGTCAGTTCGACGCCGGTTTCGATCAGGGGCGCGAAGCCATTGCCCTCCGCGGTCACTTTGTACTTTCCAACCGGCAGGGAATTGAAGGCGTAGTTTCCCGCGCTGTCGCTCTCAACAACCACATCGAGGTTGGTCTCCAAGTCATGTGCGGTTATCTTTATGTGGTCCAATGCGGCCCCGCTGGGGTCGGTGACGGAGCCGGTGAGCCGCGCGCTCGTGCTCGATTGTGAGAATCCAAGTGGCGCATGGATCAACGCCACGCCGAGCCATGCGAGCGGTATGATCCGCGCAAAAATAAAGTTTCGAGAAAGTAGCCCTGCCATCCCCTTCATAACGCCTCCTTGATTTCCTTCTCCACACGCCCCAATGCACGCTCCCCTAGGCCTGCGTCACTCGCCGTGAAGCACTACCATCTTCCGTACCCGTCACTGACGCGCATGACGACACGAGCTCATCGGAGCCATCGGCGCTGAGCTCATGCGGGCCGGCCGGCTTTCGGTTCGCCAAGACCACGAACAGCGTTGTGCCGATCACCGTCCGCCCCTCAACGTACCGCTCAGTCCGCAAGTCATCCCAGTGCTCCACTTCTGCGCACGCCCTCTTCGCCGAGGGGTATCGTTCAACCGCAAAGCGGGTCAGACACGCGGACTCGGTCTGAGATGTGCGGCGATCAAGGGTCATGTAGTTCCATCCCTTCCGAAAACGTCGCCTCCGGGCCCGGCATATCTGTGCCGGACTTCAACAGAAAAGCTGTGGCTCGCGAACCCGGGGAACCGAGGGGCCGATTGCCGGACAACTCTACGCTATCGCTAACGTAATTGGCAACTATTTTTTGGGACTAATCCCGTTCTGATTTGTTTCCATGGCCACGGAACCTCGCACAACCTCTCAGTGGCAAATGGCGGTAGCGATACCGTTGCAAGGATTTAGCGAAGCGCCGGAGAACCGGAGCTTCGCGCCGAGAAACTCCCGCAGGAGGCCCTCAAGGGCTCGCATTCTCCCATGGTCGGGTTAAGCAGCATCGGCGTACGTGCAGCGGCGGTAGCCCCGTTCGCGGCTGCTTTGATCGCCGCTCGCTCATACGCCTTTGTCGCAAGCACGAGCCCACGAACTTCTTACCGGCAGCCGGCCGCTTGATCGCATGTACGACTAAGGCGGTCCATCCAAGGCATCATCGTGCATTCCGCTCACTCCACCATAGGAGTGAAACGGGAGATAGGACGAATCACAGCTCCGGGTCGATTTGTGCCGGCGCAATGCGGGAGCTGCCGTCGGCGGTTAGCGATACCGTATGCCTCGGCTGGTGATGTATGCTCACTACAGCGCGCCTTCTGCCGGCGCATGGCGCGTCGATTTCAAAGCCCTCCTCTCTCCAAGTGGAGCACCGATGGCGGTTCGTCTCAAGGACATTGCGAGGGAGTTGAATGTCTCCCTGATCACTGTCTCGAAGGCGCTGCGCGGCCTCACCGACATAAGCGACGCGACCCGCGACCGCATTCTCAAGCGTATGAAGGAGCTGGACTATCAGCCGAATATGATGGCGCGAAGTCTCGCGACCGGCCAGTCCTTCATGGTCGGCCTCATCGTACCCGACCTGCTCAATCCGTTTTTCACCGAGCTCGCCAAGTCGCTGGGAGGCGCGCTGCGCAAACACTCCTACGGTCTCATTCTTGCGTCCTCGGAAGACAGCCCCGAGATCGAGCAATCCGAGATTCGCATGATGCTCGCGCGCGGGGTCGACGCACTCCTGCTCGCCTCATGCCAAACGTCTTTGCAGGGCTTCTATGGCATGCACCATAAAAATACTCCGCTGGTGCTCGTCGATCGGCCATTTCCGCTCCTGCGCGCAAACTTCGTCGGCACGGACGATTACGCCGGCGGCAAGCTGGCCACCGAACATCTCATCGAACTCGGACGCAGGCGGCTTGCCTACATTGGCAGCCCCGACCTCAGTCCCGCGGCGGAGCGCTTTCGCGGCTTCCGGCAGGCGTTGCGCGAGCGCGGCATCGAACTGCGCGAGGACCTGGTTCTCTCCGGCGCCCGCGGAGGTTTGCCGGCCGACGACGCCGGCTACGAGATGATGCAGCGGTTGCTAAAGCGACGGTCCAGGCCCAACGGCGTCTTCTGCCATAACGATGTGATCGCGATCGGCGCCACCAAGGCCACGCTGGACGCAGGCCTTAC
>JBEKLB010000443.1:0-5579 GCA_050010415.1 Bryobacteraceae bacterium
TGAAACGTCGGCGGCGGCGGTGTGCGGCTCGGGGTCCGGGATTCCACTGTGGGCTTCGAGCATGGAATCGACTCCAGATTACCGAAGTTGTTGATTTAGAAATTGGCTTGTTCTGCCGTTGGCGAGCGTTGCCGCCGCCGCGTTGTAGTGCGCTCCATTGTGCCGTGAAAAGGCGTGACATTGGCCTGGGTAGCTGTAGACCGTTGCATTCGGTTTCCTAGCGAGTGCCGCCTTGATCTCGGCTTGTGCGGGCTTTGAAATGAACTCATCCTCCTCGGCCAGGTGCATCAGCATGGACGCATGGAGACCGTCGAGCTCGCCGAGATACTTCTCTGTGTCACCGCCGTGGTAGGCGACCGCGGCGTCAACGCGGTAGCGCACAGCCGTCAAGAAAGCCATTAGTGCCCCGAGGCAGTAGCCAAGTACGGCGATCTTGCCGGTGCACTCGGGCATCTTCGCGACGGTGTCGACGGTGGCCTTGATGTCCCTAACACCTTCATCTCGGTCATAGGCTTGATAGAGGCGAATACCATGCTGCCAGTCTGCGTCTGAACGGACGCCGAGGTCGACGCCTGGCTCTTGACGCCAGAATAGGTCCGGCGCGATCGCAATGAAGCCCTGCACGGCCAGCTCGTCGCATTTCTCGCGGATATCGGCGTTCACGCCGAACAACTCTTGTAGGACGATGACGGCGGGAGCAGGCAATTCTTCCGGTTTAGCGATGGAAGCGGTAAACGTGCCGTCCTGTCCTCTTACGGTCATATGATCTTTCATTTTCGTTCTCCCGAAATGGCCATCTCTCTAGAGGATCTCCACCGACTCCTAACCGAGTCAGCGGAGATCAATGGTCAACGAGCGCGTGGCTATTGATTGACGTGTGCGGAGGTGGCAGCCTCTTCAATTAGTTTGGCCGTCTCCGTCGGGTACGACATGTAAGCCACATGGCTGGCATTCACTTCGACGGTCTTGGCGCGGGCGCGCTTCGCCATCATCCGCTCCTGCTCTGGATTGATGGATCGGTCTTGCGCGGCGACCATGTACCAGGTGGGCTTGGTCTTCCAGGCAGGCTTCGTAACCTTGTAGGTGAACGAGTCGGTGGAGATCGGCACCTGCGAGACAGCCATGAACCACGCCTTTTCGGGCGGAATGTCCGCTGCGAAGTCAGCCGCGAACTGCTCCTCGACTATCCACCAGTTCCCGTTGCCATCCGGCTTGAACGCCTTGGACGCTTGCGGCACGGCCTGTTCGATTGAGGCACAGCTCTCGCCCTCATCGAGTGCAAATGCAGCGATATAGACCAGCGCGGCAACTTTCGGATGATTGCCGGCTTCGGTGATGATGGACCCGCCGTAGCTGTGGCCAACCAGAACTACTGGCCCGTCCATGGCGTCGATAGCGGCCTTCGTGTACTTCTGATCGTCGGCGTAGGAAGTTTCGGGGGGCTGCGCCACGGACACCTTGTACCCATCATTCTTAAGGATCTTAGCGACGGGTTCCCAGCCGGAGCCGTCAGCGAAAGCTCCATGCACCAGAACCACGTTCTTAATATGCGGTTTCACATCATTCTCCTTTGCAGTAAAGCTTCACTCGGAAAAAGCGATTTTCGACGCCAAACGCCGCGGCAGGAAACGGCCCTAATTTTGCGCACGGGACGTATCTCTCACTTGCAAGGTAAAGGCCGATGGCCTGCTAGTTGGTGTGTGCGGAGGTAGCAGCCTCTTCGATGAGCTTGACGGTTTCCTTCGGATGCGACATGTAAGCCACATGGCTGGCAGGCACTTCGACCGTCTTGGCATGGGCGCGCTTCGCCATCATCCGCTCCTGGATCGGATTGATCGATCGGTCTTCGGAAGCCACCATGTACCAGGTGGGCTTGGTCTTCCAGGCGGGATTTGTGACCTTGTGGGTAAAGGCATCAGTGGAGATCGGCACCTGAGCGATGGCCATGAAGTGGGACACGGCCGGCGGGACGTCCGCCGCGAAGTCGGCCGCGAAATGCTCCTGTTGTATCCACCAGTTCCCGTTGCTGTCCGACTTGAACGCCGTGGAGGCCTGCGGCACCGCCTGCTCGATCGACGCACAGCTCTCGCCTTCATCGAGCGCAAATGCGGCTATGTAGACAAGCGCAGCCACTTTTGGATGATTGCCGGCCTCGGTAATGACGGACCCACCGTAACTGTGTCCGACGATAACCACTGGCCCGTCCATGGCGTCGAGGGCCGCCTTGGCGTACTTTTGGTCGTCGGCGTAGGAAGTCTCTGGTTCCTGCAACACCGATACCGTGTATCCGTCCTTCTCGAGGAGCTTTGCGACTGCTTCCCAGCCGGATCCATCGGCGAATGCTCCATGCACCAGAAGGACGTTGTGAATGCCGGTCGGCGCCGCGACAACCTTCTGTCTACTCCCCAGCGGAAGACTCATGGCGATTAGTGCGGCAGTGAGCGTATAGACACCGTAAAGCCTTTTCATGATGATTTTCCCTTGCAGTTTGATTCAATTTGATCCCAACCCAACCTGGCCCGCGGAAAAGCTACTCGGACGGCGATGAGTCCGCGTCACGACATGAGGTGATTTGGGACTAACTCTTTTGGGTATTCGTTAACGACGCAAAGTGCCGCGGCCGCTGCTCAGATAGATGACGGCGCGCTGCCGTTGCCGGTTCGCACCCGAAACGCCGCGTTCATGAACCATTCCCGTTCACTTCAATTTCGCGGCGTCCATACAGGCGCGCATCCACCGACAAGGCGCCCGGTCCCAGGGAAATCAAGGCTGCCGAAATCGCAGTGAACTCAAGGCGCGCCACGCCTGATTCAAAAAGCAGCAGATGTCCGCTAACACCCGAGTCAACCATCAGAAGTAGGCCGCCTGCACTGAGCACTACACTGGCGATTGGCGTCATAAAACCGAGGGTGAGTGCGAGCCCGGCGACGAAGGCCAGTAAGGCAACGGCAACGCCGGAATTTAGCGCTCCATGGTTGGCGGCGATATGCAACCACGCCTGCGAACTAGTAGCGCCGCCCACGACGAGACGGAGCAGTAGTAAGGCAAGACCCGGGTAGCCTGTGGGAAAACCAGAAAACGCGCGTTGCAGGGCCATGCTGCCTCCCCGCGGGGAATGGACGGGAGTGTAGGCGCCGCAAATACCACGCGGCGTCCTGCAAAGTGGTTACTTCAGACTACTACTTTTGGGTAACAACCCGCCTACAGGCTGATGACACCGCGGCGAATTCCGATGGCAACGGCTTGGGTCCGATCCTTGGCTCCAAGTTTCTCCATGATGCGTTTGACATGCACCTTGACGGTGTCCTCGGATATTCCCAGATGCTCACCAATGTCGCGGTTGCGGTCGCCTTCGGCAACTCGCCCCAGAACCTCGACTTCGCGCTCCGTGAGCGGGTCTCCCCCGACGTAGGCAGCGAGATTTTCGGCAACGACGGCAGGAAGATGCTTGCGTCCGGCATGTACCTTGCGGATGACCCCGACCAATTCGTCGAGGGGGGCGCTCTTCAACACATAGCCGAATGCGCCCGCTGCGAGCGCGCGTTGAATTTCGTAATCCCCCTCAAATGTCGTCACGATGATCACCCTGGCCCCCGAAAACTCCTCCCGAATGGAGGCAACGGCGCTGATTCCGCTCATATCAGGAAGCCTGAGGTCCATGAGCGTGATATCAGGGCGGTGCTTCCTGAATTGCTCGAGAGCCGCCTTAGCCGTGCCTGCTGTGCCGACCAATTCCAGATCGTCCTCATTCGCAACCACCGTCGCGATTCCCTCGCGGAAAGCAGGGTGGTCGTCGACGCAGAGAATTCGGATTCCTACAGAGGGACTCACGGCCTGCTACCCCGGGAATAGAGCTTCGCGATCCAATGCACCGGCCCGCGGCGGGCGGATTGCCCATAGGCTGCGGCAAAGGGCACAAGCAAGTCAATTTCAGTTCCGGCACCTGCAGCGGTTCTGACTTTAAGCCGAGCCCCGATCTTCGATGCGCGTTCACGTAATCCCGACAAGCCAAAATGTCCTTCCCGCCCAGCCTTTAAGACCTCAGGGTCGATTCCCTGCCCATCGTCACGGACCAGGAGGCGGAAGTGGGCTCGCCCGTACTCCAGCACAGTCTCCACCGCCGATGCGCCTGCGTGCCGGAACGCATTTGCGAGTGCCTCCCCGCCAATGCGAAAAACTTCTTCGCGCACAGGCGGCCTGAGGGAGCGCGGCGTACCCTCTACGATTACTTGATATTTGACCTTCCGGGGAGCCGCCAGATCATTTGAGATTTGCGTCAACGCGCGCTCCAGACTCTCCTCTTCGGAGTGTTGTAAACGTAGGCCGCGGACCGTGTGGCGGCTTTCATCGATCAGCTGCCGTAAGAGTCGCGAAATCCGCTGCACGAGCGGTTTCGCAATCGTATCTGACCCAATTTGACGGTCTGCGACTTCCAATTGCAGAGACGCGCTCGCCAGGCCTTGAAGGACCGTGTCGTGCAGTTCGCGCGCGATGCGAAACCGCTCGTTAACGCGCTCCTGCATTCTGATCGTCAGTTGACGCGACAGTTGCCGCACACGCACAACATAAGCGATCCATATGGCTAAAACGAAAAGCGCGACGTAAGTGGCTCTGAACCACCAGGTCGCCCACCAAGGCGGCAATATGACGATTTGCAACGACGTGCCGGGCTCGTTCCAAACACCGCGAGCCGTGGCGGACTGCACATGAAAGGTGTACGTGCCCGCCGGCAACGTCGTGTAAGCAGCCCGCCTATTATTGCTGCCGACTTCGTACCAATTGCGATCCAGCCCCTCGAGCTTGTACCGGTAGCGATTCGACTCGGGGCTGAAGTAGCGTAGACCGGCAAAAGTCAGCGAGAAGATATTCAACTCGTGGGGCAGCACGATGCGGTCGGTGTAGGCGATCGATTGCGTCAGCGGTCCACCGGCACCGATTGTGCCGGGCGCGCCCGATAACTCCAAATCCGTCAAGACTACCGGCGGACTATAGGGAGCTTCCGCGACCTTGTCCGGAAAGAACCCTACCGCACCTGCAAATCCTGCAAAGAACATTTCCCCTCTCCGAGATTTAGAGCACGCGGCCCAACCGGTGAGATCGATGCCAGGCAATCCGTCGGCATCAGAGAAGTTGGCAAACGTCCCACTCATCGGATTGAATTTGGATAAACCTTTGTTGGTGTTCATCCACAGAAATCCATGATCGTCTTCAAGAATACAGTCGATTAAGTTTCCCGACAGCCCATTGTGGAAGTCGTAGGCGGCAAATTTACCTGTCGCAGGATCAAGTCGGTTCAAACCATTTCCGGTCCCGATCCAAATGAGATGCGTGGAGGCTACATAAACGGCCCCGACACTGTCGTCCCCCAACGCGCTCGGATCGCTCGGATTGGATTTGTAGACCGTGAACCGATGGGTCACGGGATCGAAGTGATGGAGACCGGACTGGTAGGTACCAAGCCACAGTGTTCCCTTCTCGTCTTCCGCCATACGGACATAGATTTGCTTGAGCCCGCCGTTGAGGTCCGGCTGATAGACGTGGAAACTTTGCTTACCCCTGTCCAGGAGATCCAACCCGTC
>JBEKLB010000444.1:0-5574 GCA_050010415.1 Bryobacteraceae bacterium
CAGCATTTCGTCCAGATTGGTTTCCGATCCCAGCTCACGCGCGAACTCGATCAGCGTCCGCCGGTAATCATAGCGATCCTTATAGAAGAAGTAGCGATCCAGTTGTTCTTGCAGCCAATCCCGAATCGGCTGGAAGATGAAGGTGGAAAACAAAATCAGCCCCACAATCGCGGCCGGGCTCAGACTTTCCGGGCGCGCAAATGAGAAGATCAGACCGTAGAAAATCCCGAGCACCACCAGCGTGGCGAGCGTGTAAACGTAGCCCTGCTGGAAAATGATGTCGACGTCCATCAAGCGATATCGCAGGATGGCATAAGCCCAGGTCAGCGGCAGCAGGATCAGCGAGAGCACCGCCATCTTCTGGTAATGCCCGGGAAGCCCCCCGAACAGATATGGCACCGCATAGATCAAAGTGAACGGCAGCACACCCAGCAGCGCGCCGTTGCGCATATACTTCAACTGCCGCCGCACCAGCGGATCTTCGGCATGCGGCGTCTTCATCGCCAGCAAAACAGTCCCGCCCAAGTACAAAACGCTGAGGAGCAGCATCTCCACCCGGTCCAGGAACCAGTTCACATCCCCCAGCGGCGCCGCCACCCGCAGCATTCCCTTGGCTACCAGGACATGGACTACTAAAAGCACCATCGCCGGGAGATAGAAAATCGCGCTCGCCCGCGTCCGTCTCAACCAGGCTGGACGCTCCGGAAACACCAGGCAGAAGTGCAGGAAAATGGTAGGCGCCAGCACCCCTGCGGCTACATTACCCCAGTAAATGGCTTGGTCGAATGCATTCAGTTTGCCCGTGTAGTGAAAGCAGGATAGGACGAACGAGGCCAGACACAGGACGTAAAAGTGTACCGACCGTGGCGCCCCAACCCGCCGATAGTAGACAAACAATCCAATCAGCAGGTAGGCGATGCCGACTGCGTACTGATAGTACACAGCCCGGTCCAACACGACGCCCTCGGCGACAATAACTTGCACCGGTACCGGAACATTGTCACGCCGAACCAGGTACTCCGTCTTGAGCCAGGGTCCAACCTGTTGCAGCGCCTTGGCCACCTCGATGATGTTGGCCACCGGCTTACCGGCCAGTTGGAGCAGGATATCGCCCGTACGAATGCCCGCTTTGTCTCCCGGGCTGCCTGAGGTGATATGCAGGGCCAGCACTTGATTCTGGCCATCCCCAGCGACTCGGTCAACCCACGTAACTCCATCATCTGGAAGATGATACAGGCTTTGCTGGCGAAAATTAACGACGGCGCAGCACACCGCTGCCACTGTCAGCACGAACAGTAGCGCACTGGCGAATTGGGTCTTAAGATCCCTCAAGCGGCAATCTCCGCTGAAACACCCTGAAAACGATCCTCTTCCTCAGATACACTTCGCACTATAACGCGAGCGCACTATCATAGCACTTCGTTTGCCACCGGACCCTAGCAGGCTTTCCCATGAGAATACAGGATTTGCCCTTCGCTCGCCAGTGATAATCCCATTACGGCCTCTCGTTTTCGGAATTGACACTACCGGAAAGTGTATGGGCTGCGACACCCAAAGTATCTGAGCGCACTGGGATTGTAAAGTCTATTGACAAGCTACCCCATTCGGTCTTAACATCTTGTTTCCGGTTGATCAGTAGTTTGGCTGACAACCAGGCCAAGGCGCGAGGCGGTCAACGTATGACCTTATTTCAGATCGGCGAGAAGATCGTCTATCCCAATCATGGAATTGGGACTGTCGAGAATATCAGCACCCGTTCCTTTGGCGCGCAGTTCGAGCGCTACTACCTGTTACGCCTCACCTATAACAGTATGACGGTGATGGTCCCCTTTTCGCATGTCCAAGAAATTGGATTGCGTAAAGTGACCCGTAATGGGGAAATCGCGCGCGTGCTCAGCTTTTTAGCTGAGGGCAATGCCCAGCGCAAAGCCGACTGGAAGGATCGTTATAAGGAGAACTCGGACAAGATGCGGCACGGCAGCTTGCTCGAGATCGCCGAGGTCCTGAAGACGCTGCTGATATTACAGTCGGAAAAGCCCCTATCGTTCCGCGAAAAGAAAATGTTGGAACGCGCCCGGCACATGCTGGTCACCGAGCTTTCCATTTCACGCGGCCTGGCCGAGTTCGATGCCATCGGCGTGCTGCAAGGCGCACTGTCGAAATCGGCTTTGAGCCTCCCCGCCCCGGCGTAGTCTCCCGACATCGGCGAATCACCGGCACGGCTTTTGCTATAGTTTCACCTACATGAAACTGCCGCATTATTCGCTCGCCACGGTCCTCCTCCTTCCATCCCTCTTCGCTCAAACATCACCGAAAAGTATCGACGGCATCTGGCAGGGCGCCATGCTCTTCGGCCAAGGGAAGGTCCGTGTGATTTTTCACATTTCGCCTCCACGCGATGGCTCGTACAGCGGCGCAATGGTCAATCTGGATTCGGGCGCAGGCACGAAGGTTGATGCCATCACTTTTGCGAATAGCAGGCTGGCTCTCGAATTGAAGAGCCTCGGTCTTAAGTTCGAGGGAACGTTATCCTCCTCCGGTGACGAAATCAAAGGCAAGTTCACGGAGGGCGAGACCAGCGGCACTTTAACGCTCACCCGGACCACCGACACTCCATCCAACGCCGCGGATGCGTACGAGAAGCATGAATACATGATTCCAGTACGGGACGGAATTCATCTGCATACCACCGTTTTTTCGCCCAAATCCCGTAGCGAACCACTCCCTTTTCTCATCGAGCGTTCGCCCTACGGATGGGATTCGGCAGCCTTGGAAATCAATGCCGGCATGAGCGAACTCGCCCGCGATGGTTACTTCCTGGTCTTCCAGGACATCCGGGGCCGCTACCAGTCCGAAGGCCAGTTTGTGCTCCAGCGCCCGGTTCGGAATTCCAAAGACGCGCGCTCTATTGACGAAGGCACCGATACCTACGACACCATCGATTGGCTATTGAAGAATATCCCCGGGAACAACGGCAAGGCCGGCATCATGGGGATTTCTTATGGCGGCTGGCTCACCGAAATGGCGCTCATTGAACCGCATCCGGCGCTGAAGGCAGCGTCCGAACAAGCCTCGCCCGCCGACATGTTCTTGGGCGACGACTTTCATCACAACGGGGCGTTCCGCTTGAGCTACGGCTTCGAGTACGCGGCCATGATGGAGACCGGCAAGACCAATAAGACTTTCGAGTTTCAGCAGTTCGATACCTACGATTGGTATCTGAAGCTGGGCCCGCTGCGCGAGGCCAACGCGCGCTATTTCGACGGCCAACGCCCAACCTGGAACAATTTCATCGCGCATCCCAATTACGACGAATTTTGGAAGGCGCAGGCCGTCCAGCGAGTGGTTCGCTCCATCCAGGTGCCCAACCTGAACGTCGGAGGTTGGTTCGATCAGGAGGATTTCGCTGGGCCCTGGCGAATTTTTGCCGCCAGCGAAACGCCGGAATCGCGCCAATATAATTACCTTGTTTACGGCCCCTGGAACCATGGCGGCTGGTTTTCCGGCCCGGGCCGCACGCTCAAGAATCTGGATTTTGGATCCAATACCGGCGACTATTTTCGCAAAAATATTCAAGCTCGTTGGTTCGCATATTGGCTCAAAAGCAAAGGCCCGCTGAATCTGGCCCGCATTGAACTCTTCCAGACTGGCTCCAACCAATGGAAGACCTACGATCAGTGGCCTCCCAGGGGCGTCGAAGAGCGCCGGCTGTATTTGCACGCCTCCGGCGATGCATCCTTCGATCCGCCAGCTGAGAATGGCGACGCGTTCGATAGCTTCGTATCAGATCCCCACCGGCCGGTTCCCTATCGTCAACGGCCTATTCCAGAGACCTACGGCGGATCGCCGGGGTGGAGCACCTGGCACACCGACGATCAGCGCTTCGCCGAGAGCCGTCCCGACGTGGGCGTTTGGCAGACCAAGCCTCTCGAAACGGAGGTCACCATCGCCGGCCACGTCATCGCCGACCTGTTCGCCTCCACATCGGGAACGGACTCCGATTGGGTGGTGAAGCTGATCGATGTCTATCCGCCCAGTGTGCCGGAAGACCCTCCCATGGGCGGCTACGAGCTCATGATCGGGGCCGACGTTCTGCGCGGCCGGTTCCGCAAGGGTTTCGAGAAGCCGGAACCCGTGGAGCCGAACCAGCCTGTCGAGTATCGCGTCGATCTGCTCTCGCGCGACCATGTGTTTCGCAAGGGGCATCGCATCATGATTCAGGTTCAGAGCTCCTGGTTTCCCATCATCGACCGCAACCCGCAGACCTTCGTGCCGAACATCTTCGAAGCCAAGGAATCCGACTTTCAAGTCACAACCCAGCGCGTTTTCCGGTCCACGGCGCATCCGTCGGCAGTAATTCTGCCGGTGGTCAATTGAATGGACCAGCGATAACTTAGTATTCGAAACGCAGCGCAAACTGCATCGACCGCGGGTCCATCGTGCCCTGATACTCACCAAAAGTCTGTGGCGATTCCAGGCTGAGGCTGGGATTGGTGAAGGTGGGGTGATTGATGGCGTTGTATGCCTCGGCCCTAATCTGCAACGGCTTGGCTTGCCTCGGCAACCGGTACGCGGTGGTGAGCGCCATGTCCACGTTGAAGATGGGGTCCAGCCTTACCGCGGCGCGTGTACCCGCACCCTCCGGCGGCTGATCCTGAAAATTGTTGGACGCGATGGTATTCGGGAAAATGCTGGGGATTCCGTTTTGATCGATGTGGACGCCGCCCGAAGGCGTGGGCGTATTCACCACCGCGAGCGAACTGAGCCAGTAGTTGGTGTTGTATGCCAGATCGCCTTGCACCGCGCTCGGCAGTGGAGTGCTGTACCGCCAGACGCTCGAAATCTGCCAGCCACCCACTATCTCATCCAGCCAGGTTGGCGCGCTATGCAGCAACGGCTTGTCCTTTCCAACGGGCAGTGCATACATGAAGTTCGCGTTGATGTTGCTGCGGATGTCGAAATCCGACGAACCCCGGAACGCACTCAGGTTGTAAATATCCTGGATGGACGCGCCCTGCTCCCCTGCGCCCGATTCGGCGGCGGAGCCGTTGTCTATGGAGTGTGACCAGGTATAGTTGAAATCAAACTGCAGCCCGTTCGAGTAACGCCTCCGGAAGGCCACCGTCATCCCGTGAAAATCGGCTTCGCCCGCATTCATCCACATCGGCATGGTGCTGCCCTGCTGCGCAAAAAACGTGTAGCATCCAGGATTGCTCAGGCATCTTCCGGGAAGGTACTCGCCCGATATGCGGTCGGCCGCGTGCAAGCTGTCCAAGAAACTGCTTCCGAAAACTCCGTAGACACTATAAAAGTAATTCGCCGACGCGCTGCCCGGGAAATAGGCATTCTTATATCCCGGCCAGACATCATTGACGAACGGCAGATTCGGAACCAGGCTGGGATTGTTCATCACCTCCGCGGCCACCGCGGAAGCCGCATTGTTGTAAGGCAGGCCCAGCCCAGCCGCCAGGTGGTTCGCCAAGTTGTACACGGTCATCGCGTTTTGCTGCCACGTAATACCGGAGCCCGGATCTTTGTAGTTCTCGTCGGGAGTATATACGTCGCCTTCCATCA
>JBEKLB010000445.1:0-5555 GCA_050010415.1 Bryobacteraceae bacterium
CGACGTGACTTTTTCAACACCCACGAGATTTATCGTCAACGCAGATGGCGCGGATGGCAATGGAATTCGAAGATGGGCGTAGCGGCGCTGAGTGCCAGACCGGATCGCGGCTTGCACACTCGAGGTTGAGAACGGTGAGGTGAGAATCAAGATATATTAGCTCTCGCCAGTATTGAAGGATTCCCAAAGAAAACAACAAGGAGTCGCGAAATGGGTGTTCCATGGATCGATTCAATCAAAGGCAGTGGACAGTTGAGCGTCTTTAACAAGGCCCCTGCTTGGGCCGATGGCTTCCACGCTGCAATGATCGACTTCAACCACCTGGGGCTGGGGGTGAAGCTGGTTGCAGCGAAAGACGAGAAATCCGCCAATGTCGTGGTGCTGGTGTCGAGTGGTCCTGGACAATATAACTATCAGGGAGATATAGCCTCAACCGATAACGACTTCAAGCCCGATCGGCTTCACGGACAGACCGCCGCGCTCGCGCACGACGAGTTAAAGGATCGATTCTTCGCGGCGATTTTTCTTCCCGGCCAGGTGAAGGGAACGAAAAAACAGCGGGAAGTGATCATTGTGCATGAGTTTATCCATGCAGCCGGTATGGTCGAACACGACACGGTTGGGATCATGTTTCCACAGATGCAGGCATCGAATGGCGGTCTACTCGAATATTTGCCAGAGCGGGGCGCGAAGGCCATGCCGCCGATTCGTGTCGGCCGCCAAACCGCCAGTATCGTTAGAGGTCTGTGGTAAAGCAGCTGAACATGTGTAGGCCAGCCCTCGGACTAAAAGGACAGTGTTGCGCGTGCCCGTCGCGGAAAAGTCAACTGTTATAGCCAGGCCATTACAACTCACCCCCCCGTCGCGGGGTCAACAGGTTTGGCACCTCCTGTCGTGGAGTTGCGGGCAGTCGGGCGATTGGTATTGTCAGCTAACGCCTGATTACCGATTGAAGTCAAGGCATGGATGCGCGTCGCTGGCGCTCCCGGCGTGGAACCGAATCCCAATTCCTTCTACAAGCCGGTTCCCGACAATGAGACTGGTTGCGGGCTCCCGGCAGCGCTGTCGGTAACCTTTAACGTCGCGGCGCGAGTGCCCGCTGTCGTCGGCATAAAGGTCACCTTGATCGTGCAACTCGCGCTGGCCGCTAACGAACTTCCACAGGTATGGGTTTGCGCATAATCTCCGGCTGCGGTTCCCACGATCGTGACACTGGTGATCGTGATCGCCGTCGTGCCCACGTTCTTGAGCGTCACCGTCTGGACGGCGCTGGTGGTGCCGACGTTCACCGTGCCAAACTTCAGGGCGGTAGGAGAAAGCTCGGCGGTGGTACCGATTCCGCTCAGCGGCACTTGCTGAAGACTGCCGCTGGCATTGTCGGTGACCGTTAAATTCGCGCTGCGAGCGCCCGTCGTCGACGGCGTAAACGTCAGGCTGACCGTGCAACTTGCCGCTGCCGCCAGAGAACTCCCGCAGGTCGTCGCCGTTTCCGGAAAATCTGCGGCTTCGGCCCCGGTGACCGCAATGCTGCTGATGGTCAGAGCCGTCGTGCCAACGTTCTTGAGCGTCACTTTCTTGACCGCGCTGGTTAAGCCCACGGCCAACGTGCCAAAGTTCAAGGGGGTGGGCGACAGCTTGGCGGTGGTGCCGGTTCCGCTCAGCGGCACCTGCTGCGGGCTGCCCGCCGCATTGTCGATGATGCTGACCGCCGCGCTGCGCGCGCCAATCAGCGATGGCTTGAATTGAACCTTAATGATGCAAGTCTTCCCCGCCGCCAGCGAACTTAGGCAGGTGGTCGTTTCGGGGAAGTCACCAATGTTGGTTCCGGTGATGGCAATCGCGGTCATCGTCAGCGTGGCTTTGCCGGAGTTCTTCAGAGTCACCGTTTTTATTGCACTGGTTACGCCTGTGGCTACACTGCCGAAGTTTAGGCTGGTGGGGGTTAGCGTCACGGCAGGGCTGCTACTCGAATTGAATGTGGCCGTCACGGCTTTGGCCGCACTCATGGTGACGCCGCAAGTACTGGTGCCGGTGCAGGCACCGCTCCAGCCGGCGAAGGTAGATCCCGCAGCTGCGGTGGCGGTCAGGGTCACGACCGTGCCGCCGGCGAAGTTAGCGCTACAGGTGCTCGGACAAGCGATGCCGCTCGGGCTGCTTCTGACCGATCCGGTGCCAGTCCCGGACTCAGTGACGCTCAGCGCGTAGCTCACCCCAGTGAACGTAGCCGTCACCGATTCGGCTGCACTCATGGTGACGCTGCAGGTGCCAGTTCCACTGCAGACACCGCTCCAGCCGGCGAAGGTTGATCCCGCAGAGGCGGTCGCGGTCAGGCCCACGACTGTGCCGCTCGTGAAGTTGGCGCTGCAAGTGCTCGGACAGGCGATGCCGCTCGGGCTGCTGCTGACCGAGCCGGAGCCAGTCCCGGACTCAGTGACGCTCAGCGCGTAGCTCACCCCAGTGACGGTCACCGTCACGATGCTGGAAGTGGAACTAGGATAGGTCCCGCTACCCAGGAAAGTTGCGGTCACTGAATTGGGGCCGGCCATGAGCGCTGTCCCGGGGACCGACAGCATGCAGGTGCCGGCGCTCAATGTGCAACTGCCCAGCGAGGTCGATCCGGCCGCAAAGCGGGCTGTGCCGGTAAGTGCGGGAGGGGTGTCGAGATACCCTGTCGGGGTTCCACCCGTCACGGTCGCAGTCAATTCTGTGGACTGGCTGGAGGTGATGGAAGTGGGAGAGGCTTTGAGACCGGTTGTGCTGGTGAATGCAGTGTTCCACTTGGTGAGCAGGTTATAGACGTTCACCGTGCCGATGCCGGTGACCTGGTCAAATCCGGGAGCGGAGGAGTAAGCCACCGAAAGCGAGCTGGAGCTGTTCAACGACAACATGCCGTAGCTCTCACCGCTGTCGACGTAGCGGCTCTTTGCTCCTACCTTGCAAGGAACGTCGTTGTTGCCGGTGGTGACGTCGTTGAAGATGCACGCCGCCGCGGGCAGGCCCGTGGTTACGCCCGTATTCGAGGTCTGGCCATTGGAGTAACACGCCGTCTTCGTGGCTGCCGCGGTGTATTGCGCTTTGCCCAACGCATAGAGCGCCGGATTGAGCAGGCCCTGGCGCGACCCGGTGTAGTCCACCAGCAAACCGGCGACACCCGCCAGGTAGGGGGCGACAAAGGATGTGCCTCCGGCTTCACCGAAGTTGGCCTCCGAAGTACAGCCGCTGGTTGAAGCATCGGGAGAATTCGAATCGCAAAAGATGAGCGCGTGACCCCACCAGCCACTGGAGGCGAATCCGGCTATGTCGGGAATCGAGTGTTTGGAGTTTGAGTAACCCGAGATGCCCGTCTGCCAGGCCGGTACAGCATAGTGGGTACTGATGCCGCCCGAGCCGCCAATCACGCTGCCGTCGATTTCGCCAGCCGTTAGAGTGGCGCAATAACCCGTTCCGGTGAAGCCCCCTTCCAGGTTTGCCAGAATGCTGCTGGCGCAACTGTTGTTCCAGGGCGTTTCCGGAAGGTACCCCAGGGCACTGCCGAAGTGGGTGGTGTTCGAAGAGCTCCAGTAGGTGCCCTGTGCTGGGCCTCCCTCAAGATCGTCATAAACATCCGAGAAGTCCGTGCCCCCTGCTACCGTAACCGTCGGTGCCGCGAAGCCGCTCACGTTGATTCCAGAGGTTGCCGTGCCGGGGGTATTCTGATCCGCGGAATCGGAGCCGGAATCGCCCGACGATACGAAGATCGACTGGCCCTGCGTGGCCGCCTGCGCATACAGCGTGTCCTGCGCTGTGTAATCCGCTGCCACAAAAAAAAGTTCGCTTTCGCCATAGCTCAGGCTCATGACGTCGGAGAGATTGTTGTCGATCAGCGCCGTCTCTGAGCTGATGATGCCCTGATTGGGGTCCTGGTCGCAGGACATGAAAATCAGGTTTGCCGATGGGGCGGTTGCGTTGATCCACTCGGCATCCAGCGACGCCTCGACATCTTCGCCGATCCCATCCGGGTCGATGCCGGGATCGTTGCACGTGACCGTCCCGTAGCCGTGATAAACGTGCATGTTCAGCGTGCCCGGCACGCCAAACAGGGTGCGGAAGGTAGCCACGTCGCCGCCCGAGGCCACGAATGTGGGCGCGATGACGGTGCCGTACTCTATGTCGCTTTCTTCGATCACGGCGACAGTCGCCGTCGCCGCCAGATCTCCGCCCGTGAACACCGGGTTTACGTTGTAGATCGTGTACAAGTCTTGCGGGCTGACGTCCAGGTCGCCGTCGGGGTCGTCGAACACGGGGTTGGCCCCGGCTTTGCCGGCGGTGTCTACCGTGTGCCAGCGATTGGTGTGCGCGTCATAGGATGCCTGACGAATCGGAGTATGGTTGGTTTGCGCAGGGATCTTAATGAGCCCCTTGATCCCCGCCACAACCGGTGTCAGCGCCGCGGGAATCTCGGGGTCCTTCACGTTGGCGAGATATTTGCCGCCCCGTATGTTGAAGTAATGCAGTTCGGTGTGGAAAGTATCGCGCACCTGCCCGGCGGAAGCTTCGAAATCGATCATGCTCGCGTTGTTCAGCACGCTGCGAATCTTGAAGCCGTGGGATTCGAGCCATACGGTGATCTTCGCAATGTCTTCCGGCGATGCGCCGAAACGCGCGCCAAATTAGTTGGGAGTCAGCCACTTGTGATATTCCGGCGCGGTCGCCTGCTGCTGGCGCGCCAGCAGATTGTCCAGGTCGGCTTGCTGCGCGGTGGTGCGTTGCAGCAGAAGATAGAGGTGCAATGGCTTCCCGTCCTCCACCGAACCAAGGTCTGGCGCTGTAGCGAGGTCCGGGCGGACATTGCCCTTCAGGGTGACGCGGGCATTCTCGTCGATCGGCTGGATGATGCGCGAGGTCACGAGCGATGCGCTCGTCTGCGCGACTAGCGTAGCAGGGGCGATGAGCGTGAGGGTTGCTGACGCGAAGGCGATCCAACTCAAAGAGCGGAAGATCTCTAACAGGAACGCGAACCGTGCATTCAAGTTCTTCATAGCATCCTCCAGATTGTCTTCCGCGAGAATCGAACTTAGTCCCGGGCGCGGCCCAGGTGCTACCCGTGCAATTTAAGAGCACGGACGAAAATCAGGTTTGACTCCGAACCTCCACCCGAATTCCGCCGCCGGAATCCGATGGTGAAATAGCGGCGACTTGGGATCATGGATCTCATTGATGAATTGCCGGAGTGCTTGCCTTCAACGGCGGCACCCGGGCAGACGCGGGCCGCTGCCGAAAGTCTGAGCGGCCATGGAAGGAACTAACGACAAGAATCCAACTAGCAGGCAGCCTGGCGCGGAGCTTCATAGGTGGTATCTCCTCGCAGGGAATCGAACCTTTGATTTCAGATGAGGACGGAATGCTTAACGCAAAAGCCGGGACGGAAATTAGGTTCCGGGCAAGGAGGCGGGGGTAGCTCCCAAACCGCGCCGCCGATTATGCTACGCGGTTAATGCCGTGTCACTCTGCAAATAGTTGCACCCGGTGACGAGACAGTCGAGCCCGCGAGACGTGAGCGGGAATTGAAACTCAAG
>JBEKLB010000446.1:0-5532 GCA_050010415.1 Bryobacteraceae bacterium
ACGCGTGGCCGCCGGCCATGCGCTTGAGACGTACGATTTTCAGATCTTCGGCTACTACGCGACTGCCATCGCGGCAGCATTTTTTCCCAGTGGACATGAGTTCGCTTCGCTGATGCTTGCGCTGGCCACCTTTGGCGCGGGTTTTTTGATGCGCCCGCTTGGGGCCATCCTTCTGGGCGCCTACATCGATCGTCGTGGACGCCGTGCGGGGCTGCTGCTCACGCTTGCGCTGATGGGCTTTGGGACACTTGCCGTAGCGTGCCTGCCTGGCTACGCCGTCCTTGGAATCGCCGCGCCGTTGCTGGTGTTGATCGGCCGCCTGGTGCAGGGATTTTCCGCGGGCGTGGAGCTCGGCGCTGTCTCGGTTTATCTTTCCGAAATCGCTCCGCCCAATCGCAAAGGATTTTACGTGAGCTGGCAGTCGGCAAGCGTGCAGGTTGCCGTCATGTTCGCCGCGCTGCTGGGCATCGCACTCACGTCTACGCTCTCGGATAGCCAAATGTCGCGATGGGGGTGGCGCGCTGCGCTGCTGGCCGGCTGCACGATGCTTCCGTTGCTGATGTTCCTGCGCCGATCGCTCGAAGAGACCGGCGAGTTTCTCGCACGCCCGCACCGCTCCACGGCGTCGGACATCGTGAGGTCGCTTTTCGCCAACTGGCGGCTGGTGCTGCTGGGCATGATGCTGTCCACCATGACCACGGTGTGTTTTTACCTGGTGACCGCCTACACACCCACGTTCGGCAGCTCCGCGCTGCATCTTGCCGCTACCGGGAATCTGGTTGTGACGCTTTGCGTCGGCGCCTGCAACTTCATCGTGCTGCCGCTTTCCGGCTCACTCTCCGATCACATCGGACGCCGGCCTATCCTGATCGCCAGCACCGCCGTTGCTCTGCTCACCGCGTATCCAGCGCTGTTGTGGCTGGTGAGCGCGCCCTCGTTCACGCGACTGCTGATCGTGGAGTTGTGGTTTTCGCTTCTTTATGCCACCAACAGCGGCGCGATGGCGGTTTTCTTGACCGAGATTATGCCAGTTGAAGTCCGCACCGCTGGCTTTTCGCTTGCCTACAGCCTGGCCACGGCCATCTTCGGCGGATTCACGCCCGCCATCTGCACCTACCTCATCCACGTGACAGGCAATCGAGCTGTTCCGGGCCTGTGGTTATCGTTCGCCGCCATCTGTGGTTTGTCGGCCGCACTTGCGCTTTCTCCGAAACGAATCGAGGCGGCCGCGACTGCCAGTTGATATCCTGCACATTTGGAGGTGACCAAGTGGTCCCAGCTTTTCGATTCGGGTTTGTTGCTGCGGTGCTGATACCCGCGCCCCTGATCGCGCAACAGAGCCCTCCCGCCGAAACATCCGTGACCATTGCGGGAAAGGTGATTCGCGTCAACTATTCCGCTCCGTCCATGCGAGGGCGCAAGATCTTCGGTGGCCTGGAACCTTACGGGCACGTGTGGCGCGCCGGAGCCAACGAAGCTACGGCCCTGCACACCGACGCCAATCTCGATATCGGCGGGCTTGCGGTTCCCAAAGGGGACTACACGCTATTCGTTTACCTGGACCCCAAGCAGTGGCAACTGGTGGTGAGCAAAGCGACTGGCGAATGGGGCCTGGACTACGATCAGAGCCACGACCTGGGTCGCGTCAAGATGGACATGAGCAAGCCGCCCAAGCCGATCGAAACTTACAAGATGACTTTGGCTAGCGCGGGCGCGAATAAAGGCAAACTGCAACTCGCGTGGGAGAATACGGTCGCCGAAGTCCCAATTGCTGTGAAGTGATCCGCTAACCGAAGAACGCCAGCTTTTGCGATCCAAAGTTCGCGAAGTTCGGAAATACCGTGGCGAGCGCGCTGTCGGGAATCCCAAACCATGAACAGAGCGTCGCGCCATATTGATCGACGGACGTGGTTGGAATCCAGCGTCCGCGTGTATCGGTGTCGTTCGGTCCCGCCAGCTCAAAGGTCGGGAATTGGCCGTAGATTTGCCCGCCCTGCACCGCGCCTCCCAGAACCAGATGATGGCTCCCCCAGGCGTGATCGCTTCCGTCGGTGGTGGTGGGCTGGAAGGTCCTGCTGAAATCGGACTCAGTGAAAGTGGTCACGTTGTCGGCCATCCCCAGTTCCTCGGTGGCCGAGTAGAATGCGGCCAGCGCCCGGCTCAATTGCGGATAAAGATTGTTGTGAGTTTCCAGTTCGCCTGCGTGGGTGTCAAATCCGCCCAGCGAGCAGAAAAAGATTTGGCGGTTCATGCCCAGGTAGGATTGCACCTGGATGATCTGCGCCACCTGCTGCAACTGCGAGCCGAGATTGGTATTCGGAAACTGGGTCTTGAGCGCCGTGGTCTTCGCAAGCGCCGCCTGCAACGCCGCGGCATCCGCCATGCTGTTCGCCATGGTGTTATTCGCGGCTTGCACCAGCGAAAGCCCGTTGTCGGAAGTGAGCAGAGTTGTCAGGGGATTCAAACGCGACTCGGAAGCCGCTGCACTGCCTGCCGCTTTCAGCGTGAGCGACTGCCCCGGTGCGACGGCCACTGGCTGCGTGCTGACTCCCTGGCCTTCCAGCGCATTTCCCGCGACGGAGAGGAACGCGGGAAACTTCCCCGAATTGATCTTTTGTGAGGCAAGATAATCAGCCGCCCGCCCGGCCCATCCGGTCGGGCTGTTGCCTTGCGCCATGGAAGTCTGCCACTGCAACTGCTGGTCGGCATGCGAGAACAGATTGAGAGGGATGGGCGCCTGGGATCCTTGGTATTGCGATCGCGTCAGCGGTTGCACCAGTGAACCAGTGTTCGCCACCACCGCCAGTTCTTTGCTTGAAAACATGCTGGCCAGCTCGGCGAGCTTTCCATGAAACGCAAACGGCGCGTTCGAAACGCTATACACGGTAGGAGAAAGCTCGCCCGCCGATAGCGCCAGGCTGCCGCGAATGGAGGTGTAGGCCTGATAGCTGGCGTCATCCATCGGGATCACAGTGTTATTCGAATCGTTCCCGCCAAATAGGAACACGCACACCAGCGCGCGATAGTTCGCACCGCTTTGCGCCATGGCGGGAAGCAGACCGAAGGGACGCAGAGCGAGCGTTCCCACCGTAGCCGCGCCTGCTCGAATAAGTGCACGTCGTGAAATCATCTGCGCCTCTCTTCAATGAATGATTTGATACTCGCCCGAAGTCAAAACAACGTAGAGCGCAGCCTGCGCTTGGGCGGTTGGAGTGGACGCTGCATTTACCGCGTCCGTTGCCTCCTCCACCAGCGCCGGCGACATGGAACCATGCAGGAATACCGAGCCGATATAGCTGAGCAGCGCAGCCCCGCTGCCGGCTTGTTCGACGAACGGCGCGAGGTTCACCGTGGTGCCTTTGTCGATGGTCCCGTATAGGATCGAGTTGACGATATCGGCGCGATCCACGGCCGTTTGCGTGGTATTGATCTGAAACTCCGGCGCGAGCAATCCGCTTGGGACTCGATACTGCGGCGAAAAATAGCTGAACACGCTCGGAGCATTGAACAAATTCTCACCGAGTTGGGAGGTGTTGCTGTAGATCGCGCTGTTCGCGCTCAGCGTCCCATTCAGGCCGCGCAGCAGATTAGGCATGAACAGAACCGGTTCACGCATGTGGCCGAACGTCGCGCTGGTGGACGCTACAGTTTCGTCGTCGCCCGCTCGCGCTTCCGGGTCGGTGAGGATGGCGGTGATCACCGCCTGCAAATCTCCCGTCACTCCGTTGCCATCGTTCTGAAATACGCCGGAGACTCGCGCGATGTATTGCGGGCTCGGATTGCTGGTCACCAGGTGTTGAATCAACTGTTGCGATACGAACGGCGCCATGGTTGGTTGTGCCATCAAGGCATCCAGCAGTGAACTTAAGTCTTGTTCGGCGGTCTGCCCGGGGGGGATCGTGATGTTGCTGAAAATCGTCTTCGCGGTGGTATCGTGTTCGGATTCAACGGCGAACATCTGTCCGAAGAAATATTGCGGATTGTTGTTTTTTTGCTTGGCTCCGGGCGCGGTGGGATAAGTCCAACCGGTAAGGACCTTGGCCATGTTGGTCACCACGGTCTGATCGTAAGTGGGAATCGCGTTGTTGTTTTGATCCAGCACCGGCGTGCCATTTGGATTTAATTGCGTTAGGCCCAGGGTGAATAGCTGCATCAGCTCCCGCGGATAATTTTCGTTGGCCGAAGTGTTCTTCGCCGGATTCGCCTTGTTATTGTTCGCCATGTTCAGATAGCGGCCCATGGCCGGGCTAAGTGTCACGGCTTGAATCAGGTCGCGATAGTTTCCAAACGCATTGTCACGAAAGATCCTCCAGTAGGGGGGGAACGCATAGGCGATGGGAACTCCGGTAAACGAGACCACCCACATCTGACTCAGCGCGAACGCCACTCGCTGGCGCAATTGATCCTGCCCCGTTACCGTGTTCTGAAAAAACGAAGCCTGCACCGGATGTATGTCGCGGTTCGGCTCACCAGTGGAATCCAGCTGTGGCTGGTCCGGAATATTCGATGTGTTCAGGGCGAATTGCGCGTTCAGCCAATTGGCGATCCCCATTTGTTGCAGCTGGGCGATGGAACCTGGCGTCGGACCCCAAGTGGCTTGATCGAGAAAGCGCGCGGCTGCGCTCGCCGACATTTGCTGGCTGGCCGATTGGCCGAATGCCGGGCAGGCCGCTATCAATACGATCCCTAAGAATCTCATGGACCCCTTTCTAAGAACACCGCTCATGGTCAGGAGTGTCGCGAAATGTCGAAAAGTTCCACTCAGACGAATTGCTTAGTCCAGGACGGTACCGTTACAAGGACATAACGTTACAAGGAATTGACAAGCGCCCCTACGATGACTAAACATGGTACGCATGAAAATCCAATTTAGCTTGGCTGCCCTGTTTGCCGCGCTGGTGGTTTCCGCGCCCCTGGGGGCGCAGGAGCCCGTAGTGGCCGCGGCCGACACCGATGCTCTGTTCCACAGCAAGGACAAGAAGCTCGACCGCAACAAACAGGCGGCGTATCATATCGAAAAAGATCTGCTGGAAGCGAATCATTGGGACGAGGCCGACAAGTGGCTGACGCCGCAATATCTGCAGCACAATCCCAATGTGAAGTCGGGCCGCGACGGCGTAGTGAAGTTCTTCAGTTCGGCGCGCAAGCCGACGCCGGTTCCAGAGCACATGGGCGCTAAGGTGGTCTTTGTAAATGCAGAAGGCGACTACGTGACCGTAGCGACGGTGCGAGAGATGACCGATCCGACAACCAAAGAAAAGTACACCACCACCTGGTTCGACACCTGGCGGTTCGTCGACGGCAAGGCCGACGAACATTGGGACGGCGCCGAGAAGGGCCGAAGGCCGTAGCCCGTTGACGCGAGCGTCGTCGGTATTTTGCTTCGCCGCGCTTTTTGCCGCCCGGCTGTTTTCACAGCAGCCGGAGGCACGTCTGATTCCAACACCTCTGAAACCATTCATCACCGAGATCGTCAGCGCGTTCTCGGAAGACCGCATTGGGGCTACGCTAAAGAAACTTGCGGGATTCGGG
>JBEKLB010000447.1:0-5507 GCA_050010415.1 Bryobacteraceae bacterium
AGCCACGTCTTATCTCCTCGCTGGATGAGTTGGCCGGGCATCCGATTGATTCCCTCCTCACTCTGGATTCTAGCACTTGGCACACTATAGGCACACAGGACGGTTTGGAGGGACGGGTTTGGTTCGCTCTATCTTGTTGATTCTATGGTGGCCGAGGTGGGGGTCGAACCCACACGAAGAGTGAACTTCGCCAGATTTTGAGTCTGGTGCGTCTGCCAGTTCCGCCACTCGGCCACTGCCGGCACGCTGCTAGTTTAGCATTTGCCATGCGGACATCGCGCCGTGCTTAGATAGTTTGATGTCCTTCCTCGACCTGCTGCTTGGCAAGCCGCTCGCCAATTGGGAAGAAAAAGGCGAGCGAATCGGCCCCGCCGCGGGCATCCCCATCTTCGGACTCGACGCCCTCAGTTCCGCCGCATATGGTCCGGAAGCGGCGCTCACGATATTGATCCCCCTCGGCGCACTGGGCGTCGCGTATATCGTGCCGACCACCGCCGCCATCATTATCCTGCTGGCCATCGTCTATTTCTCTTATCGCCAGACCATTGATGCGTACCCGGCCGGAGGCGGGTCTTACACCGTGGCGCGCGAGAACCTCGGCGAAGGCGCAGGCTTGTTGGCGGCATCGGCGCTGCTCATCGATTATGTGCTCACCGCGGCCGTCGGAATCTCTGCCGGCGTGGGCGCGCTGGTGTCGGCGGTTCCATCGCTGCTGCCGCATACACTGGCGCTCTGTCTAGGGATTCTGGTGCTGATCACCATCATAAACTTGCGCGGTGTCAAAGAAGCCGGTGGAGTCTTCATGATTCCCACCTATCTTTTTCTGGGCACCCTGCTCATCACGATTCTGATTGGCGTTTTCAAGGCGATCCTGGCGCATGGTCATCCCGTGCCAGTGGTTTCTCCTCCCGCCATCCCGGCGGCCAGCGCGATGGTCGGCGCCTGGTTGTTGCTCAAAGCGTTCGCCAGCGGTTGTACCGCACTCACCGGCGTAGAAGCCGTCAGCAACGGCGTGATGGCCTTTCGGGAGCCGACCACGCGCAACGCGAAAAAGACGCTCACGGTGATCATTGGGCTGCTCATCATTTTGCTGGCGGGAATCGCCTGGCTGGTGAACGCGTATCGCATCGCCGCCACCGATCCCGGCGCCGCCGGCTACCAGAGCGTCCTTTCCATGCTGATCACGGCCGTGATGGGCAGGGGCGTGTTCTACTACGTCTCCATCGCCTCCATTTTGCTGGTCCTGTCGCTTTCCGCCAATACCGCGTTTGCCGATCTGCCGCGCTTGTGCCGCATTATCGCGATAGATGGCTATTTACCGAGGTACCTTTCCAACCGCGGCCGCCGCCTGGTTTTTTCCGAAGGTATTTACTCTCTGGCCGGCCTCACCGGGCTGCTGCTCACCATCTTTGGCGGCGTTACCGACCGGTTGATTCCGCTCTACGCGGTGGGAGCGTTTCTCGCGTTCACGCTCTCGCAATTAGGCATGGTGTTTCATTGGAAGCGGGTGCGTGGTCCGAACGCGTTGCGCTTCATGTTGGTGAACGGACTAGGCGGGACCGTCACGGGAATCACCGTGCTGGTGGTGCTGGTGGCGAAGTTCCTGGATGGCGCCTGGATCACGATGCTATTGATCCCCGCGCTCTTGCTGATGATGTACGCAGTCCATCGGCATTATGATCGGGTAGGCGTGGAGATTGCCGATTCCACACCGCTGGATCTCACCCACTTTCGCCCCGCGATGGTCATTGTTCCGCTGGACCGTTGGAGCGCGGTGTCGAAGAAGGCGCTCTCACTCGCTTTATCCATTTCACCCGATGTCATCGGGCTGCATGTGGACTGCGAATGGACCGGGCAGCTAAGACAACAATGGGAGGAGTACGTGGAGAAGCCCGTTCAGGAGCTTGGCATCTCCGCGCCGCGCCTGGTGGTTTTGCCGTCGCCCTATCGCTACATCAGCAGCCCCATCGTGGACTATGTGCTCGATCAGCAGAAGAAGGATCCCGATCGCCAGCTCGCGGTGTTAATTCCAGAGCTGGTGGAAAGGCGCTGGTATTACCACTTTCTTCACAACCAGCGCGCCGCCGTGCTCAAGACGCTGCTCTATGTCCGGGGCAGCCAGAGGATCGCGGTAGTCAACGTGCCGTGGTACATCGAGTAGATGTAAACTCTCCCAAGTAGATGTAAACTCTCCGAAGTAGATGTAAACTCTCCGAAGGAGGTTCGATCCATGATCCGCGGAAGATTCGCGCCCATACTTGCCGTCCTGCTGGGGATCGCGGGTATTGTGATGGCGCAAAGCGAGGAGAAAACGCCGCACGGCAAAATAGAGCGGATCAAGGTGCATGGCAAGGCGCTCGAAGGGAACCTCGAAGGCGACTCGCCCAATCGCGATGTCTCCATTTACCTGCCGCCGAGCTATGCCACGGAACGAAACCGCCGCTACCCGGTAATCTACTTGCTGCATGGCTATACCGACAGTGACGATTTGTGGTTCGGATCGAAGCCGCACTTTATCAATATTCCGGTACTCACGGATCGGGCGTTCTCGAGCGGCAGCGCCCGCGAAATGATCATCGTTCTGCCCAATGCCTACACGGTTTATCAAGGCAGCATGTATTCGAGCTCAGCAACCACCGGCGATTGGGAGACTTTCATTGCGCGCGATCTGGTGGCGTACATCGACAGCCATTACCGGACCATCCCGGAAGCCGCCAGCCGCGGACTGGCCGGGCATTCCATGGGCGGCTACGGCACCGTTCGCATCGGGATGAAAAATCCGGACGTGTTTTCCAGCTTGTACATCCTTAGCCCATGCTGCATGGCGGCGAACATAAGTCCCAAGCCGTCGCTGAAAGCGGAAGCCATTCAAAAGCCCGCCGATCTTGCGACAGCGGATTTCGGAACCAAGGCACAAATGGCGTCGGCCGCCGCATGGTCTGCAAATCCAAAGAACCCGCCATTGTTTCTCGACCTTCCTTACAAGGGCGATGAACTGCAGCCGGACGTGGTTGCGAAATGGGCTGCCAATGCACCGCTCGCGATGATCGAGCAATACATCGCGAACCTGCGGAAGATGCATGCCATTGCTATGGACGCCGGCGATAAGGATGAGCCGATCGCGAGCACGGTTCGGAAGCTGGATCAAATCCTCGCTTCTTACGACATCCCGCATGCGTTCGAAATCTATCCCGGCAATCACGTCAGTGGCGTCGCCGAGCGCATGGAGACCAAAACACTTCCTTTCTTTTCGAAGAATCTTTCGTTCGGTCACGGAACACTCTAGTTCGGGCGTCTCGCTGCTATCCTGAATCGTGCGAGGGACAAAACATCAATGCAACTAGGCATGATCGGTTTGGGACGAATGGGCGCGAACATGGTGCGCCGGCTGATAAAGGCCGGGCACGAATGCGTCGTTTTCGACAGAAGTCCGGAGGCCGTCGCGGATCTGGGCAAGCAAGGCGCTGCGGGATCGAGCTCACTCGATGAATTCCTGAGCAAACTAAAACCGCCGCGGGCAGTTTGGCTGATGGTGCCGGCCGCGGTGGTGGATCAAACGCTGGAACAGCTCGCCACGCGCATGCAGAAGGGCGACATTATTATCGATGGCGGCAACTCCTATTATATCGACGACATTCGCCGCGCCAAGGAACTGCAGCCCAAGGGCATCCATTATGCCGACGTCGGCACCAGCGGTGGCGTGTGGGGCCTGGAGCGCGGATACTGCCTGATGATCGGCGGCGAGCCCGACATCGTGAAGCATCTGGATCCGATCTTCAAGACGCTGGCGCCGGGGAGGGGAAATATCGATCGTACTCCTGGGCGCGAAAAGGTCGGCGGTACAGCCGAAGACGGCTACCTGCATTGCGGGCCGGTGGGCGGCGGCCACTTCGTGAAGATGGTTCACAACGGAATCGAATACGGAATCATGGCCGCGTATGCCGAAGGCTTGAACATTTTGCATCACGCCAACGTCGGCAAGACCACGCGGGAAGCGGACGCCGAGACCACGCCTCTGCGCAATCCCGAGCATTATCAGTACGACTTCAACCTGGCCGATGTCAGCGAAGTGTGGCGTCGCGGAAGCGTGGTGGCGTCCTGGCTGCTCGATCTGACGGCGATTTCTTTGCTCGATCAACCGACGCTCGAGAAATTCTCCGGCCACGTTTCCGATTCCGGTGAAGGACGCTGGACTATTTCCGCCGCCATCGATGAAGGAGCGCCGGTGCCGGTGCTCAGCTCGGCGCTCTACCAACGTTTTGATTCGCGCGGGCAAAGCGATTTCGCCAACAAACTGCTTTCAGCGATGCGCTTCCAGTTTGGCGGACATATCGAGCGCACTTCGGGCGACTGAGCGAGACGATTTACGTGCCGGATCCGTATAGCACCACGGTCTGCGGGCTGGCGCCGCCATCGTCGTTAAATTGAAGCCAGGCGCTCCGCGCTCCGGAGACAGCGGGCTTGAATTCAACACTGACCTGGCATTCCGCGCCGGCCGCCAGGCTTGCTCCACAGATGTTGGATGAAATTACGAAATCGCCTGGGTCGGCTCCGGCGAGGACGATGCCGCTGCCGGTAAAGTTGACCGTAGCGACGCCGACATTGGTTACCGCGACCGTGTGCGCGGCACTGGTGGTTCCCACCGGGCGGGATTTGAATTTGACGCTAATTGGCGCGAGGCTGACGTCACTGGCCGCACCAGTCAGAACGACCGTCTGCGGGCTGCCGCCGCCAGAGTCGTTGAATTGGAGAGTAGCGATCCGCGTGCCATCGGCGGTGGGTGCGAATTCCACGCCGACCGTACACTCGGATTCACCAGCTAGGCTCGGGCCGCAAGTATTCCCCGATATTACGAAATCCGCCGGGTCCGCTCCGGCAATCACGATCCCGCTGCCGGTGAAATTCACGGCTGTGCTGCCGACATTCGTCACAGTGACGGTCTGCGCGATACTACTTGTCCCCACAACCTGGTGACTGAATTTGAGAACAGCCGTGGACAGTCCGATGTCGGTGGCCGCACCCGACAGACCGATGATCTGCGGACTGGCGGGGGCGTTGTGAACGAAGGCGACCCAGCCTGTTTGGGTACCTGGGGCCGTGGGAGTGAACGTTACGCTCACGGAACAGTCGGCGCCGGGCGCCAGCGTCGCCGGAGATACCGGGCAGGCGTTCGTTTGAGCGAAGTCGCCTTTGGTGCTGACATGCTCAATGGCTACCGGCAGAGCAAACGCGTTGGTTACGGTTGCGGTGAGCGGCGCGCTGGTGGTGCCCACTGTTTGGCGCGCGAACTTCAGAGAGGTGGGCAGGAACGTCAGGCCCTTGCAGACTCCGGCGGAGCCCGCATTGTAGATCGCCTGGATCTGAGACTGGGACAGCGCGACGCTGTACGCCTGCACTTCGTCAATGATCCCGTTGAAGGTTCGGGCATAACCCTCGCTGATATACGATGGCTGGGTCGAGCCGATCATCCATGGATTCGACGAATAGGACACGGTCTTTGACTCCGA
>JBEKLB010000448.1:0-5505 GCA_050010415.1 Bryobacteraceae bacterium
CCAGAACAGCAGCACGATGGAAGCTCGCGGCGAAGGAGCGGACTCCCGGGAGAAACCCGAAAATCGATCATCATCGGCCACTGGTCGTTTCCATTCCCGCTCCATCATGCCTAAGTAGACCCAGTCTTCATACCGTCCTTCGGCGCCCATAAATGCCGGGCGTATCAGGATCTCCCTCAAAGGCAAGGACGCCGAGTCGGAAGAAGCGCAAGAACATGCCAACAGCAGCAGTCTGGCGCTGTACGCATAAGCAGCTGCTCAAATCAAGAAGCCCACAGCGGGAGATCTCTTGCCGGCAATGCCGGGATCTCCCGTTCTCATCTTTAGGCCGGTAGTTTCCTGTTTGCCCGTTATCCAGGCAAATCTCTTTCCCGTAGGACTCGCGAACTTATTGACCTGATAAATCTTTCTGGACGCGTTGCATCAATTGTCCGCTCATCGATGAGCGCGCCGTCCCTGCTGCCGGAATAATGTATTGAGGTACCAACTGCAGCCCCCAGCGATACCACTTCGAAAATTCGCCGTAGTTTCCGCCATTGAAGCCTACAACCATATCGAGGTCAGGTATGACTATTACGATCTGGCCTCCGTTGCCGCCTGCACTGTAAGTACGAAAGACACGATCGCCCACGCGCAGGTGGTTAATGTGCCAGCCTAACCCGTATTCATGAGGAGCGTCGTAAGCAGTCTGCGGGTCGAAGGTGGAATACGCCGCGGTGGATTGCTGCACCCAGTTCTTACTTACGATGCGGCGGCCATTCCATAGGCCTCCTGAAAGATAGAGTTGGCCTAGCTTGAGCTCGTCCCGGGGTCGAAGATAAAGGCCACCGCCCATGTATGCCTCACCATTGGGCATCAGGTTCATGTGGTAGGTGTGGAACTGAAGAGGACGGGCCAGATATTGGTCGAAGAATTGCGGCAGCCATAGGTGAGTGGCCTGGCTAACGGCTCCGCCCACAAGATTGAGGTCGGCGGAGCAATAGAGCGCGTGTTTACCGCCCGGTTCGGCAACCATGGGGAGGTCCAACGTGTACTTGTACCAATTCGGCTGGGCAGTCTGACTCTCCATGTTGTCCTCGTTGCCGGGTGAGGCATCGTCGTTGTCGTCGCAGGCAAATCCTGAGGTCATGGTCATCAGCGCTCTTAACTTCAGCTGACTCTTGCGCGTGTCCCAATGGGTGAAAGGACCGTCCGCGGAGAAAAGAGGATAAACCGGCGTGTCTGGGCCAAGTTTGATTCCGCGACCCCGCGCGATACCGACCAAGACTGGCGCGAAGGTCTTCGATGCAGAGCGCATGTCATGCGGCCGCTCTTGGTCGAAGCCGTGAAAATATTCCTCCAGGACCAACTTTCCATGGCGCGCAATCAGCAGACTGTCAATGCCCACGGCATTGTCCGTGGGATCGGCAGTTAGGATTGTCTTTATTAGTGCGGCCATGGGTTGCTCGTCGAGTCCCACCTCGGCGAGCGATGCAGTTGGCCATCCATCAGTTCCGGGAACCGGTTTCCCGTATGAATACTCTGCAGTGGCAGGAGTACGGGCGTAGAAACCCAGGGCGCCGCCGCGGTTGCGGCGCGAAAGCGGAAGCGGTGGATAGGAATCGAGCAGAGGGAGCCACAGCTGATCGGATGCCTTGTCATAAGTACCGATGAAGTGGTCGCCGGTGCGCTTCGGATTCGTGAAGGTAATAGTTGAGCCGTTAAGGGCTACGTCATAGAAGCGGCGGGCGAAGAGGTTATATTCGGGATTTACGACAACGGCGGTCAATGAGCCGCCCGGCTGCGGCTGAATCGAGACATAAAACGAAATGCGCTCGCTGAGGGGCACGACCTCTCCTCTCCAGACGGAGGGGCTCACCGCCACGAGTCTGACCGGAGTGGCGTAGCGATTGTTGTTAATGACGCCCGCAGGTTGAATCCAGTCGCCGCTCAGAGTGTGTGACGCGTGATCGAGGCTGCCGCGAAACTCTCCTGCCCTCTCGGGCAATGAGAAGGTAATGCGACCGCCGTTGTGTTCCGCCGACACGCTAAAACCGGCAATTCCGGCGAGCCAGTGGTCCTGGCGACCGTCGATCGTCAGGGTGCCATGCACGTAGGGTCCAAATGATTGCTCAGTGCCCCAGATGCCAATCAAGAACTGGTCCGGTTTGGCAGCAGCTTGGGCAAGAAGCACTCCGGAGGAAGCAAGCAGGGTGAGCAGGGCGGAGAAGACTAGGTTTATTTGGGCGACGGTCAAGACGCACTGTCCAGAAGAGGAATTTGGATCGTCCCTAAGAGTGTCGTGCGCGGCAGTGGTCCACGTCTTGTCAAATTGCAACATGGCGTGAGCGACGAAGATTAAAATGGCGATAGGCACCGGGAGGAATACCGTACGTCCGGCGGAAAGCCTTCGTTAACTGTGCCTGGTCGGAAAAGCCGCTATCGAGGGCGATCTCCACGAGCGATCGATCTGAATTCATCAGCGCCGCCGCCGCAAGCTCCAGGCGCCGCGCGCGAAGGAGGTCGCCGGGAGTACATGCTAGAAAAGTGCGGAAGGCGCGAGCCAGATGCGCGGGATGAACGCCGACCACTTTGGCCACTTCGCGGATTCGGGGAGTTTCGCCAGGGCAGTCCTGAAGGAGTTCGCAGGCGGTACGCAGCCAGTACGGCGGCTTTCGCAAGACTGATTTTGGGGCATCTGTGGCTTCCGCCAACAGTTCCACACAAATCGATTCTGCCTTTAGTGGCGAACTCGAATTCCAGCGCGCACACTCCATCAGCAACGCCAGGCCTAGTCCACGTGCACGTTCTTGCCTCAAGTACACAGCCACGGGCTGAAGTGCCGTATCGACCGATTGGGCCAGCTGTGCGCCGCGTAAAGTTATGGTGAAAAAGCTTCCCGTTCCTCGCCTGAAATGATCGCGGTGCGTCGTACCCGGAGGATTGTAGATCAGGGTGGTGTGACGATGAGCGTCGCTTCTGGCGGAAGAAACATAGTCGCCGCTCGTGATCAAAACGAAATGTGCGTCACTGTGCGTATGGACTGGGACATCTGCGGACGGGGAATTTGCGATACGATGGGAGAATGTGATGCCATCCAGCATCCGAGTCAACCGGAGATGGCCAAAGAAAACGTCATGGGCAAGCACAAGCATCACTGACCAGTGTAACCCTCAGCTGCCGGACGCAAGCGGGCGAATGTGTGCAGCATAGTCGTCACCTACGGGAAGTCGCGCGCAGCTCCGCTGCTGAATTCGGTCCTGCGGCGCCGGTTTGCTGAAAAAAAGGTGGGTTTCAGCCCGGATCGTCGGCCAACCTTCCCTTGAGATAAGCGTAATCACCTACGTATCGCGCGAGCTCGCCGTTCTCACCGCTGAACTGTTTTGGAGGCAATATGGAATACCGCAGCTGGCCGTTGGTTGTCTTGTTCGTTCTACTTATCGCTAACAGTGTCATTGCCGCCGAATCGAAAGAGGCGAAAATCAAGCGCGCACTTTCCGCCGCTCCCGCAAACGTTGCCGGCGGCGCCAAGGTCGTGGACATGGATGAAAAGGGAAACATGACTGTGCTCCGCGACGGCCATAATGGTTTCACGTGCGTTGCTGGCCACGTCGGAGTTGTCGCCGATGGCCCGGCCTGCATGGACGCCGCCGCCATGCAATGGAATTTCGACTGGATGGCGCACAAGCCCAAGCCCTCGAACACGCAGCCCGGGATTATTTACCAACTGGCCGGCGATAGCGATTGGAGTGCCACTGATCCTTGGGCGACCAGTGGAACTCCTCATAAGTGGGCGCCTGGCTGGCTGCTCGTCTGGCCGTTTGATCCAAAGACCTCCGGCCTTTCCGATCAACCCCAGGACCACGGCACGTGGATTATGTGGGCTGGTACGCCCTATGCACATCTGATGATCATGCAGAAGCCGTGAGCGCAACGTCGGCGAGATTGCGGCGCGCCTGGCGTGGCCGCAGATTCGCAAAGAGAAACCTGGAGGCGGGCCGGTCGCGGATAGGCAAGGCGCAGGGAGGAGAAGATGAGGAGCGGCGCGATGTTAGGCGGGTTTCCGCGCTAACGTGTCTCAGGTGCAGGACCACTGACGAGCGAAATTACCGGGAGGATCGATGAGCACACCCGTGATGATGGGACGGATTGCAGAAGTCGCGCCGCGTCCCAGCGCCAGAATTACCGGTATCGTTTATTTCCTCTATTTTCTGACGGCAGTCCTCGGCGAGTTCTTCCTTAAAGGGATGGTTGTAGATGGTGACGCCGCGGCTACTGCGAATAACCTCCTGGCTCACCAGCCTTTATATCGGTTGGGGCTGGCAACCGGCCTCATCGCGACCGCGTGCTATATCGCGGTGACGGCGCTCTTCTATGGCTTGTTCAAGCCCGTGGACAGAAGCCTCTCTTTGCTCGCGGCGTTTTTCGGCCTGGTGGGATGCGCTATTACGGCTCTCGGTAGCCTCTTTCAACTTGCGCCCTTGGTCGTCTTGGGAGGTGCGCCGTACTTGCGCGTATTCAATCTGGAACGATTGCAGGCTCTGGCGTTGATGTTTCTCAAACTCAATACTCAGACCGCCAACATCTGCCTGGTACTTTTCGGATTCTATGACGTTCTGATCGGGTACCTCATCTTCAGGTCGTTCTTCCTGCCTCGGGTTCTGGGTGTTCTGATGGCGCTCGCCGGTTTGGGCTGGCTGACCTTTCTGTACCCGCCGGTGGCAAACTCTCTGTCCCCCTACATTCTGGTGCTCGGCTTCCTGGCCGAACTATTGCTGATGCTGTGGCTCCTCGTGAAGGGCGTGAACGTTCAACGATGGAAGGAGCAAGCCGGCAAAGCATCATAGCCGCGGTCTATCGCCGCTATCGGGAGCCGGTCTAATTTGCCTGCGCTTGATTCAATGACTCGCGTATGAGGAGAGACGAATATGAGCGTAGCAGTAATGATGCAACGGATTGCAGGCGCGTCGCCGCGTTTCAGGGCCCGGATGGCGGGCGTCCTTTATTTGCTGAGCGTAGTGGCGGCAGCATGCACCGAGCTCTTCCTTCGCGGAAGGTTGAATGTCGCAGGGGGCCTCGTTGCGAACGCGGGTATGGCCGCTGTGACGCTGATCCTCTATACCATCTTTAAGCCGGTAAACAAACGTCTCGCTTTGCTCGCGGCGTTCTTCAACTTCGTGGGACTCGCCTTTGAGGCTCTTCGATTGAATCCTCGGGGCGTAGACGTCGCCCTGGTATTTACTGGATTCTATTGCCTCCTGATCGGCTACCTCATGTTCAGGTCGACTTTTGTACCTCGAATTCTGGGCGCGCTGATGGCGTTTGCCGGTTTGGGCTGGCTGACCTATCTGTCAAATCCGCTGGTAAGCTATCTGTCCCCCTACAATCTGGCCTGCGCCCTCCTCGCGGAAGCATCCGTGTTCCTGTGGCTCCTCGTGATGGGTGTGAACACTCCGAAGTGGCTAGAGAAAGCTAGCTTGGTGAATAGCCGACCGTAGCCAGCCTAGGGAGGCGGCGTGCCGCATC
>JBEKLB010000449.1:0-5494 GCA_050010415.1 Bryobacteraceae bacterium
CAGCGGCGGCGGGGCACGGCGTGGATCGTCACGGGTTTGCGCCGGTCTACCTCCTCGTGCTGGCCCCCCTCTACGTCATCCTGATGGCGCGGATCGTACGGCCCGTGCTCGGCAATATGATCATGGTCAGGATGCCTGAAGCAGTCGTCAACACTCGAGCGCTGGTGGTCTTGGGCGCTGCCACAATCGCTTCCGCGCTCGCGACCGAACTAATGGGATTGCATTACATATTCGGGGCCTTCCTGGTTGGCGCAATCATGCCGATCAAACTGCACCAGCCGATCCTCGATCGATTGCAGGTGGTGACCGTCGCGCTCTTGATGCCGTTCTTCTTCACCCTGACAGGAATGCGAACCCTCATCGACCTGAATTCGCCCGCTTTGCTTGAAGTGTTCGCCGTGACGGCTGCCGCGGCCGTGGCGGGCATCATCGGCGGGACCGCTTTGACCGCGCGGCTTTTTGGCGAAACGTGGTCGGTCGCTGTCGGCCTTGGATCGCTGCTGCAAACCAAGGGCCTGACGGAATTGATCGTCCTGACCGCACTTCTCGACGCCCACATAATTTCTTCCACGATATTCTCCGCTATGGTTCTTATGGCGCTTGTCACCACGGCGCTCTCAATGCCGATGACTCGGCTGGCGCTGGCTCGAGCCGCGGACAAGCGCAGAGTGAATCGAAATCCAGTCGTGCAGGCGCCAGGTGCCCGGACTTAAAGTAAGCAAACCCGAGCGTCTCGCGAAAGTCCGCGCCACTCGCCTTAGCCAAATCGCTTTGCTACGATCCACTGAGGAGCTCGTCGCAGAGGACCCGCCACCGTCGTATCGGACCATCATCATCAATCGGTTGTTCGGTTTCGATCATCCGGACACGATCGAACCCATAGCCCCCCATCGAAACATCAAGCGTTTCGCAAAGCTTCCGTCGATTTGCCAATGAGAGTTTTTTATAGATCAAACTTAGATGCGGGTTCAGGATGTAGTTCGATGATCTGGAATATTGCGCGGCCGCGGTGTCGAAGATCTGTCGGAGGAGGGCGGAGTTCCGAAATTGCACGAATAGAGTCTTCGTATAGCTTTCCGAATGATCCAAACAACACGCAGTCAATTCGATCGGCGAGAATTGCGCGGCGATCCGGCGGGCGACTGCAAGGGCCTCGATATCCGTTGACGGGGCGGAGAATACCGTCACATGCGGTTCGAACTCCACCGCATCGAATCGCGAAGCCAATTGGCGGATGGTCGAGCGGAGGAGTGACCGGAGCGGCTCGCGAGGCGTCAACCATAAAGTGAATTCCGTGCGGGTTGTCATGACGCGCTCCCCTCTTGGTCCGAACAAGTTTCGCTCCTTCTGCAAGAAGGTATCCTGGTCGGTCCAACATGCCTATGGGAGACAAGTCGAACGGCAAACACAGTCCGGCCGGGAATATGAGTTCACAAACCTCTGGACCTGAAGATACCCCTCGATCTTTGCGGTCGGACGCGGCGCCTGCTGAGGCGAAAGCCGTGACGGACTCGAAACCGGTCGCCGACCGCGCGCCGGACGGCGAAATTGTGTTGTCGATTCTGATATCTTGCTACAACACCCGCGATCTTGTCGCAGACTGTCTGCAATCGATCTACCAGAATCCCGTCAGCGAGCCTTACGAGATTGTCCTCGTCGACGACGCCTCCAGCGACGGGACAAGCGAAATGGTGAGGTCAGCATTTCCCGAGGTCCGCCTTTTTCGAAACGAAATCAACCGCCATTATGCGCATTCGAATAACTGGGCGCTCGATCAGGCGCGCGGCCGTTATGTATTGCTTCTGAACAACGACACGCTCGTCCTGCCGCGAGCCCTCGATGACATGATCCATTTCTTGCGGGAGCACCCTGATGCGGGCGCGGTCGGCTGCAAACTCCTCAACGAAGACGGGACTATTCAATGGTCCGTCAAATCTTTGCCGAACCCTGCCGCCGCGATTTTCGGAGCCCGCTCGATCCTGGCAAAGTGGTTTCCTAATAACCGATTTTCGCGCCAACACTTATTGCATATTGGTCGAGATATGACCCAACCCTTTGTCGCCGGTTTGGTGTCCGGAGCGGCGTCGATGATGCCGCTCAAGATCGTGAAAGAAGTCGGGCATCTTGACCCACGTTTTTTCTATCATGTCGATGCGGATTACTGCAAGAGAATTGCTGACTTAGGTTATCGATGCTATTATCTACCGACAGCTGCGATTGTTCACCTCAACCACAAAGGCGGTACGATGACGAGTCTATCGGCCCGCTTTCGTTCCTTGACGATGTTCGAAGTCTGGAGCTATCGATACTATCGCAAACACATCCAGAAGTCGAAGTGGACTGCGGTGCAATTCATCGTCATCCTTGGTCTTGCTTTTCATTTCTTGGCCTTGGCGTTCGCGCAGACCTTGGCGGAACTCGACCGCGTTGCGCGCTCGGGGTTTCGGCCGAAAAGGCCCCGCGATCCCCCAAAATTGAGCCGGGGCGGGAGGCGTGATTCTCTCTCGCCGAGAGGCGAGGGAGGAATTCGCGATAGGCCCGAGAGCGCGCAGCCTCCGCCAGGTGAACAGAACATTGGCGTTGGCGCCATAGCGCTGCGCGACAATCGACACAGACGCGCCAAGCTTCACGCTCTCGGCGACCATCCGACGCTTCGCGTCGCTCGACCAGAAACGTCGTCTACGCGCGCCTCTCTTCTCCCAAGATCCAGCCGTCAGTTCCGGCTTCATCGATAGCGCCCACGACCGTTCATGGGCGCCAACCTCGCGCCACACCGCGCCCGCTATCGCCGCCCGCTCCATCCCGTACAGGCGGCCGCCACCGGAGGGTTAGTGCGCCAGTGAAACTGGCGAAGGATAGTCGATGAAAGTTCGATGCAGGAAAGGAGTAGCGACCCACCTTGGCCCCGAGTCATGCGGAGGCATCCGCGAGGACGTTTTCGAAGCGTTGATAGGGGAAACCGCAGGCCAGCCATTGAGCCGCGAAATCGGAAGTCTGGAGCGCCGACGCTGTTATCCTGAGCGGAAGGCAACACCTTGGGCGGCGCATATCGCGAGCCGAGCAAGGGCTCCACGCGGTCGGAGACCCTGAGCATGCGGGGAAATCCTTCGCACAGGAACTGGGAGATCTCGTCGTCGCCCGAGGGCGAACATCCTTTGGGCGCGCTGGGGAAAGGCGAACGCCATAAGCCCAGCGTCGGAAGCAACGAGAAGTCGGATGCCCGCATAGTACCGGGGAACGACCCGAACAAGGTCGGCGGGTCCACCCCGCCGCTCGCGGAGGGTCGGGAGGGAAGGCGGGCAGCCAAGGGCAATAGCGAACATTCTCCCGCGCCCCGGACGCAGAGCCGGACCAGCGCGTCGACGAGGCTGGACGCTATACGTGAACTGGCAAGGAGGAACAGGAAGACACGGTTCACGGCGCTGATGCACCATGTGACGCCCGAACTGCTGACGGAGAGCTTCATGCAACTGAAGCGATCCGCGGCGCCCGGCGTCGACGGGGTGACATGGCGCGACTACGAGGAGGGGCTCGACGAGCGAATAGCCGCGCTCTGGGATGCGGTCCAATCCGGCCGCTACCGCGCGTTGCCATCCCGTCGGGTCTATATTCCCAAATCGAACGGCAAACTCAGGCCGCTCGGCATCGCCGCGCTGGAGGACAAGATCGTCCAGCACGCCGTGACGACGGTGCTGAACGCCGTCTATGAGGCGGACTTCCTCGGCTTTTCCTACGGGTTCCGTGAAGGGCGAAGCCAGCATCAAGCGCTGGACGCTCTCTGGATCGGCATCCATCAGAAAAGGGTGAACTGGGTGCTCGACGCCGACATCCGCTCGTTCTTCGACACGATCGACCACGAATGGATGATGCGGTTCCTCGAGCATAGGATTGCGGACCGCCGACTGCTGCGATTGATTCGCAAGTGGCTGACCGCTGGCGTTGTCGACAAGGGATCGACGTTCGTCTTACGAGTAGGCACGCCGCAAGGCGCGGTGATCTCGCCGCTCCTGGCCAATATCTACTTGCACTACGTCTTCGATCTCTGGACGCACCAATGGCGAAACCGGTCGGCGGAAGGAGATGTCATCGTCGTCCGCTACGCGGACGACAGTGTCATGGGCTTCGAAACAAAGTCCGAAGCTCAGCGCTTTCTCGAAGCCCTGCATGAGCGGATGGCGAAGTTCGGTCTTTCGCTGAACGAGGAGAAGACGCGGATTCTGGAATTTGGACGGTATGCGGCCGAACGCCGCGCACGCCGGGGGCAACGCCGCCCGGAAACGTTCGACTTCCTCGGGTTCACGCACATCTGCGCGGTGACCCGAACGAACCCGCACTTCACCATCCGGCGCTTGACCATCGCCTCCCGTATGCGAGCGACGCTGAAGGCCATTCGACACGATCTGATGAAACGTCGCCATGCGCCAATCTCTGAGACCGGCGCTTGGCTCGCCCGCGTGGTGCAGGGATACCTGAACTACCACGCGGTCCCCGGGAACCTGAAACGGCTCGGCATGTACCGAGCCGAGGTCTGCAGGGCATGGCTGCACTCGCTCCGGCGACGGAGTCAGCGCGGACGCATGACCTGGGATCAGTTCCAGCGTTACGTTGGGCGATACATCCCGAAAGTCCGCGCCTGTCATCCGCATCCAAATCCAAGGTACGCGTCATGACCCAAGGCAGGAGCCGTATGCGGTAGCTCTGCACGTACGGATCTGAGCGGGGGGCGCTGGGAAACCAGCGTCCCTACCGCGACCCCTGGAACTGCGATGGTCGTGATATCAGCAAGATCGCCGGCCGTCGCTAACCCGCAGAGAACAGGCAGCGCAGATGCTGCAATTAACGTCCTGACGCTTATCGCCTTCGAATAATTGGGCAAAAATTCCTCAAGAATTCGCATAGGTTCATCTCCCGCTTCAACGCGCTGGTTGAGAATAGCACGGGGCACTAGGCGCTGTATTTCAATTAAAATTGACTAGTCCTGAGTGAAACTTTTGGGCACTCTTTCCGTATTAGCTTACCTACTCTCAAATATGGCGGCCGATGGACGGTAACATGGCGAGGCTGTGTCAGGGAAAAGAGCCGAAGGGACGACGAAAAGGCGCAGTTCGGCCGAGCCGATACGACCAGCAACGTGAGTGAGGCGGCGAGCCCCGTAGCGCTGTTTTGAGTCCCGGCCGCCTTCCTCGTTTGGCCTCGCGACAATGACGATCATCGGGGCGACTCGGCGGCCGGTATCGTTTTGGAGACGCCCCGCAACCATCGCGTGAGTAGTTTCCGATGATTGCCGCCGCTGCCCTTACGCCGGACTGTTCAAGGACAGGTGGCGAATTCGTGTAGCGGATTGCTCTGAAAGTGATCCAAAAAAACGTCGCCGTAAGAGCCTTTGCAGACGCTCAGGCTGCCCTGCAACCAAATGGAGTTTTTGGTGAAAAACATATTGATATCAGCCCTGTCTACAGCAGCTTTCTGCGCCCTAGTGGATAAAATCTGACAC
>JBEKLB010000450.1:0-5441 GCA_050010415.1 Bryobacteraceae bacterium
AATGGCGGAGAGAGAGGGATTCGAACCCTCGATAGAGTTTCCCCTATACACGCTTTCCAAGCGTGCGCCTTCAACCACTCGGCCATCTCTCCGGGGTCTGCTGGAAGGACGGGCGCTTGCGCCCGCGACCTTCAGTCTACCATGCGACATGTCTCAAACCGCGTGACGCTTGGTTCGCGACAGCAGCTCTTTAGCACGCGCCAGAGCGCGGGCTTCGGCGTCCTCCCGCGTATCGGCCACAATCCGCGCCAGCGCCGCGCCGGGCGACACGTTGTCCGCCTTGGTGTGCCACTTGTCGCCGAGTTGGTAAGTGGTGAGATTCACCTGCCAGCCGTCCACTTCCACTACGCGCTCGCTGAAATGCTCCGGCTTCACGCTTGCGCCACCGCCTTGGCCGCGCCTCTCTCCACCGGGGCGCCCACCAGATTGCCCCACTCGGTCCAGGAGCCATCGTAATTCACCACGTTCTCCACGCCCAGCAAATACTTCAGCACGAACCAGGTGTGGCTGCTCCGCTCGCCGATCCGGCAATAGGCGATGGCCGGCTTGGATTTCGCGACACCTTCGGCGCTATACAGCTTTTCGAGCTCTTCCGCCGGTTTAAACGTTCCATCGTCGTTGCAGGCTTTGCCCCAGGGCACGCTGCGTGCGCCGGGAATATGTCCCCCGCGCTGGCAGGTTTCAGGAAGCCCGGGAGGCGCGAGAATCTCGCCGGAAAATTCCTGCGGACTGCGCACGTCGATCATCACCACGCTGCCGGATTTCTGCGCCTGCTGGACTTCCGGCAGAAACGCGCGCAGCGAATAGTCCGGTCCAGTGGCTTTATACGGTGTCGCGCCAGGCTTGGCTGCGGTTGCCGTGGTATCCAGATCGCGGCCTTCCGCCAGCCACTTTTTGCGACCGCCATCCATGATGCGCACGTCTTGGTGGCCGTACATTTTCATCTGCCACAAAGCCCAAGCCGCGAACCAATTGTTGTTGTCGCCGTAAAGAATCACGGTAGTATCGTTGCCGATGCCCGACTGCGCCATCAAAGTTTCGAATGCCGCCTTCGGCAGAATATCCCGAACCACGGTGTCGCAGAGCTGCGTGTTCCAGGCCCAGGCGATGGCGCCCGGCACGTGGCTTTCCTCATAAGCCTTGGTGTCCACGTCTACTTCCACCACGCGGACGTTGGCGTCCCGCGCGTGCGACGCCACCCAAGCGGTATCTACCAGGACTTCCGGATGCGCATACGAAGCGCCCATAAATGCTCCTTACCCCAGATCGAACTTCTCATGGTGCAATAGCGGGTCCGCCTTTACCAACACCGGCCGGCGCAGGATTTCCTCCAACTCTTCCAGATGTTTGTTCTGGTTCGACTTGAGGAATTTAGCCACGTCGGGATGCACCCTGAGCAGCACGTCCTTGCCTTCGATGGCAGCCGCGATCTTGCCCGCCTCTTGCAGAATTTCGTTCACGATGGTCTGAACGCTCTTGACATAACCGGCGCCCTCGCAATGCGGACACGGCATACACAGCGCGCGCTCCAGGCTCTGTTTGACGCGCTTGCGCGTGATGGCCACCAGGCCAAAATCGTTGAACTGGAGAATCTTGTAGGGCGCGCGGTCCGAGCGCATGGCGTCCTCCAGCGTCTGCATCACTTTCTGGCGATTCTTGCGCTCGTCCATATCGATGAAATCCACCACGATGATGCCGCCCAGATCGCGCAGGCGCACTTGCCGCACGATCTCCTTCACCGCTTCGGTGTTGGTTTTGACGATGGTGTCTTCCAAGCGATTAGACCGTCCGACGTACTTGCCGGTGTTGACATCCACAGCCACCAGCGCTTCGGTCTGGTTGATCACGATGTAACCGCCCGACTTCAGCCAGACTTTGGGCCGCAAGGCTTTTTCGAGCTCCGCGGTGATATTGAAAGCATCGAAGATGGGCTCGGGCCGGGTGTACAATTTCACACGGGTTACCAGACTCGGCTGGAAGCGCTGCACGAATCGCAGGACGCTTTCATACAGCTCTTCGTTGTCCACCCAAATAGCTTTGAAATCCTCGGTGAACTGATCGCGCAGCGTGCGCTGGACGATATCCAGATCGTGATGCAGCAAAAGCGGAGCCGGCCTCTTTTCAGCCTTCTGGCGAATATCCAGCCAAAGATTGAAAAGGAAAGTCATGTCGGCCGCGAGATCTTCTTCGCTCTGGCCCTCGCCCGCCGTGCGAACGATGAAACCGCCCGGTATTCCGGCGGTATGGATTTGCAGGATGCGCTTCAACCGCAGACGCTCGTCGTCGCTGGCGATCTTGCGCGAGACGCCGGTGTGTTCCAGCGTCGGCATGTAAACCACGTATCGGCCGGGCAGCGCGATATGCGACGTGATGCGCGCGCCCTTTTGCCCCAGCGGCTCTTTGGCGATCTGGACAATGATCTCCTGACCTTCCTTCAACAGTTCGGTAATGGAAGGAAGCGGCGCCCGCTCCGGGCGGCTGTAGGTTCGCTGCTCGGGGCGCGTGACGGGTGACTCAGCCGCGCCCTCGGTAGTAACAGCTTCGGGACGGCGCTCCTCGCCCGATCTGCCTTCTGGCGGCCTGAATTCGCCACCACGCATTTTGCGCCGCATGCGGCGTGGCATGCGATGCGGAAACCGTCCGCCTTGTTCGCGGACCTGGGCCGACAGCGGCGGGGCATCTGTTTGCGGAGCTTCGGCAGATTGCGGCTCGGCCGAAGGCTCGTCCTCTGGCTCGATTCCGCCGGCTTCGATTTCTTCTTCCACTGACTCTTCGACGAAAGTTTCGGTTTCGACCAAGATCTCGACATCTGAATCCAGTTCAGGCTCGGGCTCATCCGCCACGATCTCAACCTCTTCGGCGAGCGGCGCATCGTCAGGTTCCTCGATCGCTTCTTCGGCGATTTCGGCCAACGTCTCGGACTCCGGGACAACTGGGCTGGCCGCGGCGTCGGCGGCTTCCTGCAAGTCGCGAATCTCATCTTCTTCCGCTTGGTCCAGCGGGTGAATATTGGAGCGCGTATATTTCGCGAGGGACTCGCCGGGGAGAACGGAGAAGTCGGTTGGGCCAGCGCCCGGCACAATTGGACTGGCCTCCACCGCCAGACCGGGCTCCGAAGATGGAGGTGTTGCTTCGCGCGCCGGAGGCGCTTCGCCGAAGCGCGGCGGACGTGATGACTCCCGCGATGTCTCCCTGGATGGCGACGCTTCCCGCGACGTTTCAGAAGACGCGTACTTGGAATCCGGGAATCCCCTGCCCCGCCCACGCCGGCGGCGGGAACGGCGGCCACGATCGCCACCTCTGTCTCCGCCCCTGTCTCCACCCCTGTCTCCACCACGATCCGGACGCTCACCGCGATCCGTGCGCTCCACCGGCGGGGCTACAGCGGATGCCGGCTCCGAAGATCCAGCAACGGCGGATGCTTCCACCTCGGCCACATCCGAAGCGACCCGAGCAGCCTCCGGCGCCGGCGGACGTCCGCCGCGCGGCTCGCGGTTCACCGAAACGCGGTCAAAGTCCTCCTCGCCTTCTTCAGAAAAGTCCGAGACGTACAGGAAGGTATCGCGCTCCAGGCCCAGGTCGACAAAGGCCGACTGCATGCCCGGCAAAACGCGCGTGACACGTCCTTTGTGAATGCTGCCAGCGAGCGAGTACTCGTTGGAGCGCTGGAAAAACACTTCGACCAGTTGGTCGTCTTCGAGAATCGCCACTTTGATCTCGTGGCGATTCGCCGCAATCACCAATTCTTTGCTCATGAATGCTCCTACAGTTCATGGCGAGAACCGGAGCTCGAAGAAAGTCTGAGGGAGAACACCGTCAGCCCGATACTCCGGGTGATCCCACAGGACCGTTTACCCGGCGCACCGGACTTGAAAATCTTTCAGCCTCCCAAGATGGAGATCGCTCTCAAACACCTTGGAAAGGCGCTCAACCCAACCGCTGGTCTGGATTAGAAACCCGGACGCGGACCAGAACCGGATGGAATCGAACTCGCTTACCCTCAATCTTCTTAAGAGCCGGCCGTCTCTCGGCCAGTCAATTTAATAAATCGCGCACAACGCAGCGGGACGCGATAACCTTCACCACCCAAGCGAGCGCATCCCGCGCTGTGCGCTCCAATTCAAAAATCGCGCACAACGCAGCGGGACGCGATAACCTTCACCACACAAGCGAGCGCATCCCGCGCTGTGCGCTCCAATTCAAAAAATCGCGCACAACGCAGCGGGACGCGATCACCTTCACCACCCAAGCGAGCGCACCCCGCGCTGTGCGCTCCAATTCAAAAAATCGCGCACAACGCAGCGGGACGCGATCACCTTCACCACCCGAGCGAGCGCATCCCGCGCTGTGCGCTCAGTTTACGAATCGCCGGAGCCGGACGTTATTCACGAGCCCCAGCATCAAAAACATCGCTACAATATTCGATCCGCCGGAACTCATCAGCGGCAGCGGAATGCCCGTGACCGGCATCCGTCCCACCACCATTCCGACATTCACCAGCACGTGAAACAACAGCAATGCACCAACGCCCATGCAGATGTACATCCCGGCCTTGTCGGACGCGGTCTGCGCGTTCTGAACGATCTGCATCAGCAACAAAAAATACAACCCGAGCGCCACCACGACGCCCACAAACCCGTGCTCTTCGGCAAAGGCCGAAAAGATAAAATCCTTCTCCGAAACCGGCAGGAAGCGCCCTTGGGTCTGTGTACCCTTGGTCACCCCGCGTCCCCAGAGTGCGCCAGCACCCACCGCTATCTTCGATTGGATCACCTGGTAACCCGAGCCCTTCGGGTCCTGACTCGGATCCAGGAAACTCACCACCCGCTGACGCTGATAATCCTTCAGCACCAGCCAATAGCTGATCGGCACCACTACCACGACAATCACCAAGATGGCCGCTGCATACTGCCAACGAAACCCCGCCAAAAATACTCCGACGCCGAGGATGGGAACGTATGTCAACGCAGTGCCAAGATCCGGCTGAATCATCACCAGGATCATAGGCACTCCCACCAGGCCGGCCAGCTTGAGCAAATCCCTGACCTCCAACTGGTCGCCCTTCTGCTCCGACAGATATCGAGCCACTAAGAGAACAATCACTAGTTTAACGAATTCCGAGACCTGAATATGGTAGCTGGCGGTACCGATCCAGCGCCGCGAGCCGAAAGCGGTCATTCCGATGGCAAAGGTAGCCGCGAGCGTCGCCACAGCCAGACCGTAGAATACGTAGGCTTGTCCGAGCAACGAGTGATAGTCGATGAGCGTTCCAATCCACAAGGCAATGAATCCGCCGAGTATCCAGATGGCCTGTTTCCACCACGCCTCGGTCAAGTGGGTGTCCCTGGTGGCGCTGTAAATTTGCAGCACTCCGAGCGCGCAAATCGCCGACACCAGAATCAGCATCAGCCAATCGAAGTCGCGCAGGGAACGGTGGGCCG
>JBEKLB010000451.1:0-5413 GCA_050010415.1 Bryobacteraceae bacterium
TTTCCAAAATGCAGGGTTCGTTTCATTTGGAAAACCAGGTGATGACCTTTCCATCTCTCGCCTTTGAAGTGCCTGGCGCCGCTGTTTCGATTTCTGGAAACTATAATCTGGCGCAAGATACGCTCGACTTCCACGGCGCACTGAAGCTGGACGCCAAGATCTCACAGACCATGACAGGCTGGAAACGATGGCTGCTCAAACCGGCTGACCCGTTTTTCGCCAAGAACGGCGCCGGGACGTTTCTAAAAATCAAAATCGAGGGCGACGCCCACCATCCAAAGTTTGGGCTGGATCGATAAACGGCTCTATTCCAAGCCCGCGCGTTGGAGCATTTCCAGAAACTGCCTCTGGGTCCGCATGTCGATCGCTTCGGCGGCCAGCTTTCCGCTGCGGTCATAAACGAAGCTCTTCGGAATACCCACCACTTGAAAAAGGTCGTTCACCTTGCGTCCCGGATCGAGAAGCACCGGATAGCTGAGCTTGTGATCGGCGACAAACGGCCTCACTTTTTCCGCCTCTTCATCGGAAATGGCGAGAACCACCAAGCAACGCGAGCCGAAGCGCTCAGCGAGCGCCTCCAGATCGGGCAGCTCTTTGCGGCAAGGCGGGCACCAGGTGGCCCAGAAATTCACCAGCACCACTTTTCCAGCCAGGGATCGTAAAGTCCATTTCGCTCCGCTCAAGTCAGCCAGGGTGAAGTCCACATGCTGACGGCTCTCGTCGTCAGCTTCCAATTTCTTGGTGGCAGCGGCTAACTGTGGATCTTTCAAGGAAACCTGGACGCCTTCATAGCGAACGAGCTGCGCGAGTGTGATGTATGCCGAAGCAGGCTGGCCGTTGTTCGGGAGAACCGGTTGGTCACGCAAGGCCTGCGCCAAGGTGGTAGCCACTTCCTGCAAAGTATCTTGACCGGGATCGCCCTCCGTGACCAGGTTGGCAAGCTGCTCGGCGAGTTGTTCCTTCTTGTCCTTGGGAGACAATCGCTGGATTTCGAGCGCGAGTTCCCGCGTCGCTCTGATCCGCTCAGCGTCGGGAAGCTTCCGAAGCTGATGCAATCGCGCCTCTATGTCTGATCCCTGTGACGCTAAGCAAAGGGAACATACCACCAGCAATGCAACAAAGGCAGGTTTCATACAAACTCCATCATCTTTGACAAAAGTCCGGTGCTAATCCACAGTAACAGAGATATTGCGCCGATCCATTTCGCTGGAGCGGGGCGCAAGCGTGGATTCTCGCAAGCGATTTTGCGGCGAACCGACAATTGAAAGACGATCGCGATGATTAAAAGCAGCATCTTAATCCAGAACACTGGATTGTCGTGCCACTTGGCGGCTTGCCCGGTAAACATGATTGGCCCGGTGAGCATCAGCAGCGCAAATCCGCTCCACGTCCAGGGTGCCAGCGCGACTGCCACCTGGTGAACGGGTTGGCGGCGCATGCCGAAACCGAGCAGGCCCATGTCGAGCAACAATAGCGTCCCCACAAACAGCGCGAGACCGATCAGGTGAATGCTTTCGACAATGGGGAACATCACTCGTGAGCTTCTTATGAATTCACCAATGGGGCTACGCTCCATCCATTCGAAAGCCGCGCAGAATGGAAAATCGTAGGTGAAACTATGTGGTCTCATAACCTACAGCTCGTCCGGCGGCGATGACGCAAATCCAGCACAGAATGGACAGCGCACCCGCGAGACGCGCGCGGGCAGGAGTAAGCGTAGCCGAGTCCCACGCGCCGACGCCGCGATAGACGCCGAGGTGAAAGAGCAGCGCGTTGAGGCCCGCGATGGCGAGGAAAAGAAGTTTCCAAGGAAAGAATACGCTGCGATAGAGCCTGACCGGCTCCGACCAAGCCAGCAGCGAGCCAGTCAGAAACATGAAGCCAAAACCGGAGAGCGTCCAAGGCAAGACCTGGCTCACAACGCTCGAGACCGCCGTCCGCCGCATCCCGAATCCGAGCAGCCGCAAATCGACGACGACAATGGTGCCCGCCACCAACAGGATTCCGACGCAGTGCAGAACATTCAAGATCGGATAGACCCAGATGGATTCACGAATAGCGACGCTCAGCGGCGTTTGATGGATCCATTGGCAGATGCTAAGCATGCTGTAGACCCTGCTTGAGCAATAGTACACCGATCACGGCCAGGCCAATGTTCACGCAAACCAGGAAGCGAGAGCTGCTCAGCCGCCGATGGATGGCATGGCCAAGAAAGACGGCGATCAGAGCCAGGGGCAGCGAAAGCAGAAAGTAATTGCTGACAGTGCGAGTCCATAATCCAGTGGCTGCATAGCCAGCCATTCCAACAATACTCGCGATTAGAAAATATCCTTGCAGCGTAGCCCGGAATTGAGCCGGTTGCCAACGACGCAACACGCCATAGACCACCAGCGGTGGACCATTCATGCCGTACGCACCTCCCAGAATTCCGGCTGTGAAGCCGAACAGAGGCGCCAGCCGGTCGTTATGCAGCTCCGGCTTGCGGCCGGTGAGCGAGTAGATCGCGAAGGCGATGATGAAAGCGCCGAGGATAGATTTGACAACGGATTCCGGGACGGTCTTCAAGAGCAGCAGGCCCAGGGGTATGCCGAATAACGTCGAAAGCACCAGCCAACCCGCACTGCGAAAGTGGACCTGACGCCAATCCTGAATTACAACCACAACAGCCACTGTGATGGATACCAGCACAGCGAGCGGCGCGGCGACTTGAACCGGCATCGACAGCGCGAGCAGAGGCACGGCGATCAATGCTTCGCCGAATCCGAGCGCCGAGCGAATGAAGGTGGCGAAAAACAGTACAGCCAGAACGTGAACGGTTGTGGCGCTCGAAAGAGACGCGCTCACGCGGCCCTGGGTTCGGTCAAGAAGATGCGCTTACTGGCATCGATTTTGGCGTAAATGAGCGCGCCGATTACGCACAGTGCGGAGGTAACGAAGAATGGAACGTCCCAGCCAAAGCCCGTAACCAGGTACGCCAGCAATGCAGGCGAAATGGCTCCGCCGATATTGCCGCACATATTCATGACGGAGGCCGTGCAGCCGGCAAAGTCGCCTCCAATATCGAGCGGGATGGCCCAGGAAACGCCGACCGTCAATTCCAGTCCGCCAAAGGCGAGGCAACTGAACGCGACGCACAGCTTGGGATCGTGAGTCAGGGTGGCGGGAAGAATTCCGACCGCCGCAATGAGGAAGCCGGCGATGCCAATGATGCGGCGCGCGCGGGTGACGTTGCCGGTGCGGCGCAGGAATAAATCGGAAAGCCAGCCGCCCGCCAGATCGCCGAGAACGCCAGCGAGCAGGGGCAGCATGGCGTAAAAGCCCATCTGTTTGAGATTGAATCCGCGATGAGTATTTAAATAGGTGGGGAACCAATCCAGATAAACCGCCAGAGCGTATTGGTAGCAGAAATACATCAGCGCTAATTGCCATACCGTGGGGCTGGAAAGGATACGCCGCCAAGGAACGCGAACGCCGGTCTGCGGGCGCGGACCGCCGGTGGCCGAATGGATCAAGTTGAGCTCGGCGCTATTGACGCCGTGATGCTGCTCGGGAGCATCGCGATAGTAGAAGAACCAGAGCGCGGACCACGCCAGGCCCAGGACGGCGAAAACGAAAAAAGGCATGCGCCAGCCGTAGCGCAGGATCATCCAGACCACCAGCGGAGGAGTGAGAGCGGCGCCCAGCCGCGAGCCGGCATGTGTGATGCCCTGCGCGAAGCCGCGTTCGGCGGGGAGCATCCAGCGGGACAGCGAACGCGTGGCGATGGGGAATGCGCCGGATTCGCCCATGCCGAAAATGAACTGGATGGAGATCATAGAGGCGGCGTTCCAGGCCAGCGTGATGAGGGAGGTGAATATGCTCCACCAGGTGACGATGATGGTGAGCGCCCGGCGCGGTCCGATTTTATCGCCGATCCAGGCGCCGGGGAGTTGGAAGAGGGTGAACCCCCAGCGGAAGCTGGAGAGAATCCAGCCCATGGTGATGAGCGAGAAGCCGAATTCTTTCTGGATCAGGGGCCGGGCCGACGCCATGATGGTGCGGTCCATATAGGTGATCATGTAGACCCCGACGGTGAGCGCCAGGACGGCGTGGCGCGCGCGTGTGGGACGAAGGGTGGGGAGTTGATTCGGTGGCGTCGGCGTGGCGGTTTGCGGGGCAATGGGCATCATCGACATAGACGATCGGGGCCGGAACGATCCGAAGGGGCATCATAGCAGAGCGATGGGGGGTCGGGGATTAGGGATTGGGGATTAGGGATTGGGGTTCAGGCACAGCTTACGGACTACGGCCGGGTGGGAATTTACGGCGAAGGCAGCGGGCGGGGGGATTGTTAACAGGGCGCTATTGCTGGGACGATGAAAATTTGGCGCCGAGCTGTGACTTACTTACTCCGGGCTCTACCGGATGTTTCGCACTCGGGAATGTCGCGGGCTTCGGACATTACCGCTGCTGCTGAGCAAGCTGCCGCTCGGAAATCAGGATCCATTGCAGATGCGAAAAGGCGCATGGCAAGCCGGTGACGTTGGGGCGTTGCCAACCAGCCAAGTGGAACTGCCGGATCCGGCCAGTGATTGGTCCGGAGCCATCCGATCGTGTCTTGTTCCTGCGCTTCGCAGCGGGCGAGCGCCCCACTGACGAAGGCTGCTTCCACACCTTCCGAGTCCGCTTCCTGAGCAAGGCGGTACGCCTCGCAACGGCCACTGAACTCATTTGCGGTTGCCATACAGGCGGCAAACCGCCCGAACCGGTTCGGAAAATGGCGACAAAACGAGTCGAGACGACCGGCAACGTAAAACTCGCTGGTCAGTCCCACCGAGTCCTCGAAGGCGGACGGCTCGCTGTCACGATAGATCGCATCTCCCGTCTCTAGCTCAGTCTTGAGGAGAACGTTCACGATTCGCTCAAACACATCTGACGCGTTGTCTGAGTTCGACTTCAAACCGGAAAGAATTGCAGGCAGCCGACTACAAGGAATTTCTATGTCGTAGGCCGGAAAATCGGCGACAGTATGCAGGTAGTCCCCTTCCTGGCGCAAGAAGAGGATGTGGCAGTAATCGGGATACGGGCGAAACGACCTCTCTCCCCCGTACATGCCGGAACCCCACACCCAGGAGTAGAACTGCATCGGACCGCTCACATCACCCCGCAGCGCCAGAACAGCGTTGGCCGAGATCCACGCCAGGTGCAATGGAAGCATTCGCGGCGGACTAAGGCTATTGCCCGGATCTTCCACCTCTCGGGGTCCACTCATCAGCTTGTAGTCCGACACTCTTGCGATCACGATCAAGGGCGCCGACTTCATGGCTTGGTATTTAGCTTCGGGCCGAGCGAGAATTACGGGCCGAACTTTGCGAGCGGGCGAGTTGCAGGAGACTACAGCGAGCGCCGCAGCGATACGCCCGAGACCGGCCAA
>JBEKLB010000452.1:0-5410 GCA_050010415.1 Bryobacteraceae bacterium
GCCGGAAGATCCACGGATTGGACGATGCCGTGCGTCCGATCATTACGGCGTCGCAGCCCGTCTCCCGCACCATCCGAACCGCGTCCTCCGGCGTGATGATATCGCCGTTGCCGATCACCGGGATGTGCCGCACCGCAGCCTTCACTTCCGCGATGCGCGTCCAATCGGCCTTGCCGCTGTAGCCTTGCTCGCGCGTACGAGGATGCAGGGCGACGGCCTGCAATCCGCAATCCTCGGCCAGCTGAGCCATTCTTACGGCCACCAGTTCCTTGTCATTCCATCCAGCGCGAAACTTCATGGTGAACGGAATCGAGATGGCTGCCCGCACCTTGCGCAGGATCTCCTCCACCAGCGGCAGATCGCGCAGCAAACCTGAACCGCCGTTGCACTTGACTACTTTGTTCACCGGGCAACCGAAGTTGATGTCGACGATATCGAATCCGAAATCCTGGCAAGCTTTGGCTGCGTCGGCCATCACCTGCGGATCGGAGCCAAAAAGCTGCGCCGAAATGGGATGCTCTTCGGGCTCGAAAAACAGGTAGCGAAAGGTCCGCGTGGTCTTCCTGCCTGCCCTCAGCGAATTCACCACACCGTGGGAGCTGGTGAACTCCGTCATGATCAGGCCGCACCCGCCCTGATTCCGGATCAGCCGGCGGAAGACCGTATCGGTGACCCCAGCCATGGGCGCGAGCACCGTGGCAGGCGCGATGCGGGTCTCGCCGATATGAAATTCGCTGGGAAAACCGGACATCCTAAGCTATTTTAACGGTTCATGGCCCGAAACGTAAATGACCGCCTTTGCGTTTAAACTAATAAGCGCAGGAGGACGGGCTGTGAACTTGAATTGGAAATTGGCGTCGGCCTTTGCGACGGGCGCCCTGCTCGCCTCGGGGATCGTTTATGTAGCGGTTAAGCCGCCGGATGATGTGCGCAAAGATGATGTGCGCGGACCGGATGATCTGCGCAAAGATGATGTGCGCAAAAAAGATGAAGTCCGGACAGGTGATGCGCGCCGAGTGGAGCCACCGAAACCGGAGGCTAGGCCAGCGGCCGTAACGAACCCGATCGCTCCTCCTCCAGCCGAGGCGCCTGCACCAACGCCCCATGCTGTGGCGCACCTGCCGGAGCCGATTCACCGAGCGCCCGTCCGCGAAAAGCCGTCGCCGATGCCGCCTCCGGTGCGGCATCAGCAGGAAGCCCTAATCGCTATTAACACGCCGTCTACTAACACGCCGGCGCCTCCGCCGGTAGCGGAAGCCCCCCCGTCACCACCCCAGGCTCCGGTTCCTGCGGCATCGCTAGCTCCACCGGGAAATGTCCCGGTTCAAAATGTCTCCCTTCCAGCCCCAGCCGCCGAAGCCCGCGCTCCGCATACGGTGACGTTGGCGGCGGGAACCATGCTGCCGGTTCGCATCGGTGAAGCGCTTTCGTCGGCGCGCAATCAGCCGGGCGACACGTTTCTTGCCACACTTACCCAGCCGCTGGTGATCGACGGGTGGGTGATTGCCGAACGCGGCGCTCGCGTGGAGGGCAGGGTAATAGACGCCACGCCGGCAGGCCGGGTGAAAGGCGTTTCGCATCTGGGAATTTCCATCGTACGGCTGGCCACGGCCGATGGCCAGAACATCCGCATTCGCACGGAACAATATGTGAAGGACGGTCCCACTTCCACCGGTACCGACGCGGCGAAGATCGGCGGAGGCGCAGCGCTTGGCGCCATCATCGGAGCCATCGTGGGGGGCGGTAAAGGCGCGGGTATCGGAGCGGGGGCGGGCGGAGCGGCCGGCGCGGGCGATGTGTTGCTGACGCGCGGCAAACCTGCCGAGATCCCGGTGGAGACGCGGGTCAGCTTCAAGGTGCAGGACGCAGTCACGATCACCGAACGCCTGGATTGATCACTCTTGAACGTCGGATGTCCTTATCGAAATCCGATGTCGTCCTTCACCTTCTCCATCCAGTTATAGATGATGGGACAGTAGCCGACGCGGTCCAGGAACTCCCACATGCGGCTCGCAATCGATCCCGTGCCTCGCACCACGTGCGGGAAGTTGGCGCAATTGTGCGGGCGCGCTGCATAAACGCTGCACAAATTACCCTCCAGAAACACACAACCGTTTTCATCACGCTTCAGGATCATCGCGCCCGAATCATCGAGCGCGGTGAATTGCTCGACGAACTCACGCTCGCTCGCGCCCACAAATTTCGCCAGCTTCTCGACATCCTTCTCCGTGATGCCGACCTCGGTAACACGGCAGCAATTCGCGCACTCGGTGCAATCGATCTCAGCTTCAATCTCTTCACCAAACCGGCGCAGCCGCCGATCCGAATGCCGGTGGCTTTTCAGATAGGCGCGAAAACGCGAGTTCTCTTCCTTTTGTTGCTCTCCAAGGCGTTTGATCTGGACGAGGTCGGTTAGCATTTCCTAGAATTAATTATGGCCTCATCCACGCCTCCAGGCGAAGAGTTTTACCGCATCCAGAAACTGCCGCCCTATGTATTCGCCGTCATCAACGAGATGAAGGCCAAAGCGCGCGCGGCGCAGAAGGATGTGGTGGACCTCGGCATGGGCAATCCGGATGGCTCCACGCCCGAGCCGATCGTCAAGAAATTAATCGAAGCGGTCAAGAATCCCCGCAACCATCGTTACTCCCTGTCGCGCGGTATTCCGCGATTGCGCGCGGAAATTGTCAAGCGCTATCGAACCAAATATGGCGTCGAACTGGATTCGGAGACCGAAGCGATTGTAACCATCGGCGCCAAGGACGCGCTGGCCCATCTGCTCTTCGCGGTGATTGGTCCGGGCGACGCCGTGGTTTCTCCGAATCCGGCGTATCCCATCCATCAATACGGCGTGATTATGGCGGAGGGGCATGCGTGCATGCTTCCCATGCCGACGCCCGCGGAGTTTTTGAATCGCCTGGAGCACCTGTTCAACACTTCCTCGCGCAAGCCGAGGATGATTCTGATTTCGTTCCCGCACAATCCAACCACGCACTGCGTGGACCTCCAGTTCTTTCGCGATATTGTGGCGCTCGCGGCGCGGCACGGCACCATGATCGTGCATGATTTCGCGTATGCCGATCTGGGCTTCGACGGTTACGAGCCTCCTAGTATTTTGCAAGTGGAAGGGGCCAAGGAGATCGCGGTCGAGATTTATTCCATGTCCAAGAGCTTCAATATGGCGGGATGGCGCGTGGGCTTCTGTCTCGGGAATAAGAAAATGATTGGCGCCCTGGCCCGTATCAAGAGCTATCTCGATTACGGCGTTTTTCAGCCCATCCAGATCGCTTCCATCATCGCGCTGCGCGAGTGCGCCAAGGATACAGAGAAGATTCGCAGCATCTATCAGAAGCGTCGCGACCTGCTGATCACGGGGCTCGATCGCGCGGGTTGGCCGGTGGCGCCGCCTAAAGGTACCATGTTCGTTTGGGCGCCCATCCCGGAGAAGTATCAGAGCAAAGGTTCGCTCGAATTCTCGAAGCTTCTGATGGAAAAAGCGCTGGTGGCGGTATCGCCAGGCATCGGATTCGGACCGCTGGGAGAAGGGCACGTGCGGTTTGCTCTCATCGAGAATCAGCACCGGACGCGCCAGGCTTTGAAGGCGATCCAACATTTCCTAAAGAAGTAGGTCGCCTGCCTGGCGAGCGAAGGTATAGTGAAGGTTGAAACAATTCGATGCACTTGTGCTTTTTGATATCGACGGCACGCTGATCCGCAGAGCCGGGCCGCATCATCGCGAAGCCTTGGTGGAAGCCGTCCGGCGCGCCGCGCATGTTGAGACCACTACCGAAGGCGTTCCGGTAGCGGGCATGCTGGATCGTGAAATCCTGACGGTGATGATGCGGAAAGCGGGCATGCAACGCAGTGATATTCGCAAGGTTATGCCGGAAGTGGTGGCTCGCGCGCAATCCATCTATGTTCGCCGGGTGCCCGACATTTCGCGCAAGGTCTGTCCCGGCGTTCGCAGCCTGCTGCGCCGATTGACCGCGCGCGGCGTGGTGATTGGCCTCGTAACCGGCAATCTCTCGCGCATCGGCTGGCGCAAGATGGAGCGCGCTGGACTGCGCCAGTATTTCCGCTTTGGGGCCTTCGCGGAACAAGCCAGCAACCGTGCGGGGTTGGTGGGCATCGCCATCCGGCAGGCCCGCCGCGAAGGATGGATTCGCCGCGAGAGCACCATCACGCTGATCGGCGATCATCCCAACGATGTGCTGGCCGCCCAGGCCAATCATATCCGAGCGATTGCAGTGGGCACCGGGCTCGCCCCGATGTCCGAACTTCAGGTTTACTCGCCGACCATCGTTGTTCCCGATCTCCGACGCGTCCATCTGGACCACCTCCTCTAATGAAACGAAGTTGCCTGTTACTTTTGCTCCCGGCCATCGCAGCGGCACAAACCGCCGATGCACCTGCTCCCGACGCGCCGGAGAATTGGAATCTCTACTTTCAAGCCACCTCCGTTGGCGACCAGCATGGAACGTTCAACTCTCCCTATGAAGGTCCGCTGAGTCTCGGGGATTATCCGGAACGCGACGTGTCTCTCACCACGACCTTGTTCTTTGGTCTTCGCCTGGGCGCGGGCACCGAGCTTATTTTCGATCCTGAAATCGCCGGGGGAAGGGGCTTCAGCGGCGTCAACGGGCTGGCCGATTCTCCGAATGGCGAACTGCCCCGCGTTGCTTCCGCCGCTCCCAAACCGTACATCGCGCGGCTCTACCTCTCGCATGACTTCGGTTTCGGCGACGCGCTGGAGCATGTGGAAAGCGACCAGAATCAATTGGCGGGTGACCGTCCGGTGGTGCGCGACACCATCTCGGTGGGCCGATTTTCCGATAGCGATTTTTTCGACGACAACGCTTATTCCCACGATCCTCGCACCCAGTTCCTGGCGTGGGGGCTGATGTACAACGGGGCGTGGGATTATCCGGCGGACACGCGCGGTTACACCTGGGGATTCGTGAATGAGTTTCATACCAGGAACTGGTCCTTTCGATATGGAGTGGCCGCCGAGCCTCGCACCGCGAACGGCCCCAGGTTTGACCGGCGGCTCTTGGTGGATCAAGGCCAAACTTTCGAGGAAGAGCGGCGATATTCGATCCGCAAGCACCCGGGCGCCATCCGATGGCTGCAATATTTGAATCGCTCGCGATCTGGAAGCTACGTGCAGGCGGTCCAGTTGGCGGAGCAGACCGGGACCACACCCAGCGTGTCCGCGATAACCCGCCCTGGGACGCTCAAGTATGGCAGTGGCATTAGCTTCGACCAGGAAGTTTCTCAGGACGTCGGAGTCTTCTCGCGGTTGGGCTGGAACGATGGCAAGACCGAAGATTTTGCTTTCACCGCCATCGATCGTCTGGCGGAAGGCGGCGTGTCGGTGAAGGGGACGCGCTGGAAGAGAAAAGACGACGTT
>JBEKLB010000453.1:0-5399 GCA_050010415.1 Bryobacteraceae bacterium
GCGTAGCAGCCCTCGGTATCGCCAGCTACTTGTTCGTAATAAGAACCAATCTTAATGCGCAGACCGGTGCGTCCGTCAAAATCAAAGGCGATGACATCGGTGGCGTGGTGGCAAGCGCCAAGGGTCCCGAAGCCGGAGTCTGGGTAATCGCGGAGACCACCGATCTTCCCACGCGCTATATCAAGGAAGTGGTCACCGACGATCGCGGCCGGTATCTGGTGCCCGATCTGCCCAAGGCCAAGTACACGGTCTGGGCGCGCGGCTACGGGCTGTTGGATTCACCTAAGGTGCAGACCGAGCCGGGCAAGCTGGTGGATCTGAAGCCGACTATCGCGCCCGATGCCAAAGCCGCCGCGCAGTATTATCCCGGCAACTATTGGTATGCCATGCTCAAGGTTCCCGCGAAGAATGAATTTCCGGGCACCGGCCCCTCGGGGAACGGGGTTTCGCCGAGTGTGAAGAGCCAGGGCCAGTGGCTTCATCTGATCAAAACGGATAGCTGCGAATCCTGCCACCAGCTCGGCAATCAATACACGCGCACCATTCCTCCGTTGTTCGCCAGTCTCGATTCTCCGGCGCAAGCTTGGTTGCGGCGCGTACAGTCTGGCCAGGCCGGCAACGCGATGATGGGCGGCCTGAATCAATTGGGTCCCGAGCGAGCCACGGTGGAGTTCGGCGATTGGAGCACCAGAATCGCGCACGGCGAACTTCCCGCCAGCGCGCCTCCGCGTCCGCAAGGGATGGAACGCAACGTGGTAATCACGCAATGGGACTGGGCGGACGAGAAGGCTTATCTGCACGATGAGATCTCTACCGACAAACGCCATCCCACGGTAAACGGCAACGGCTTGATCTATGGATCGCCGGAGGAAAGCCGCGATTATCTTCCGGTGCTCGATCCGGTGCACAGTTCCATCAGCCAGGTGAAGATTCCGTTTCGGGATCCCGACACGCCTGGTCAGCCCGCGCCGCTGAAAGCATCGACATTTTGGGGCGACGAGGCCATCTGGGACAGCCATACCACGGTGCACAATCCGATGTTCGATCAGCAGGGGCGCCTGTGGTACACCTCGCGCATCCGAGCGAACAACGATCCCGATTTTTGCAAGGCTGGGTCGAGCAATCCTTCGGCGAAGCTCACGCCGCTCGATCGCTCCGGCCGTCAATTGGCGGTGTACGATCCCAAGACCAAGCAGACCGCGATGATCGATACCTGCTTCGGCACGCACCACCTGCTGTTCGCCGAAGACGCCGACAACACGCTGTGGACCAGCAGCGGCGGCGGTGGCGGCGTGGTGGGCTGGCTGAACACCAAGATGTGGGACCAGACGCACGACGCTGCAAAATCGCAAGGCTGGACCGCTCTGGTTCTGGACACCAACGGCAACGGCAAGCGCGACGCGTATGCCGAAGCGGAACAGAAAGTGGTGACCGCGCCCAGCGGCGAAAGTCTGGGTACATCCAGCGCGATCAGCGCAGCGGCCGACGCAGCCCACGACACTCGCTTGAACGCCGCGTTCTACGGTTTGGCGATCGGAACGGACGGGACCATCTGGGGCAGCGTGCTGGGCTTTCCCGGCGGAATTGTGAGGCTGACGCCGGGATCTAATCCGCCCGAAACCACGCTCGCCGAATACTACGAAGTGCCGTTCAACAATCCCAAGGCGCCGGTGTGGGGTTACTCGCCGCGCGGGATGGACATCGACCGGAACAATGTCGCGTGGGTGGCGCTCGGAAGCGGACATCTGGCCAGCTTCGACCGGCGCAAGTGCAAAGGTCCGCTCAACGGCCCAACCGCGATTGGCCAGCACTGTCCGGAAGGCTGGACGCTATATCCGACGCCCGGCCCGAATTTCAAGAACGTGACGGATTCCGGCAGCGCGGACTCGCACTATTACGACTGGGTGGATCAGTGGGACACGTTGGGGCTGGGCAAAAATACGCCCATCATCACCGGCAACAGCTCCGATTCGTTGATTGCTCTGGTGAACGGAAAGTTCGTGGTCATGCGCGTGCCGTATCCGCTCGGATTTTTCGCCAAAGGAATGGACGGCCGCATCGACGATTCGAAAGCCGGCTGGAAAGGGAAAGGCGTTTGGACCACCTGGGGCACCCGCACGCCGTTCCACAGCGAAACCGGGAAGGGAACTATGAGCAAGGTGGTGCATTTTCAGATGCGGCCAGACCCGCTGGCGAATTAGGCCGCGATCATCGCATCCTTACGTTTTAGCTTCCAGGCGGGGTAAGTTCGAAGATCTTCACCCGCGTCTTGCGCATCTGGATGCGCAGTGCCTGAGTGAAGACGTGCACTCCCGCCGGAGGAGATCGCGCGGCGGGCGGAATCCGAAGGAGCGGAAGTGGCCGATCGAGGCTCTGTCTGGACATACCTGACAACCGACCAGCCATTCGGACGATGGAAGCGCGAGTTCTCGCGCCGGTTACCGTTTGCGATCGCGGCTTATTGGGGAATGGGGGGCCGAGCTGCTCACGGATGACCCTTTTCGTTCAATCCATGAAACACCACCGCGGCCAACACCGCTACGGCAGCAACAAATCCTATTCCCACGCCGATTAGGACGTTGCGCGTGGTATGCGACTTGGCTGTCAACTGTTTCACGGAGATCACTTCGTTGAAGACAACCTTGCGGTCCCCGGTGCCTGGATTCAGCAAGGTAAATCCGGAATCCGACACCTCTCCTCTCGTTCCTTGCAGCCTCTCTTTGTTCCTGAGGCGCACTTCGATCTTGGTTCCCGCTGGCATTCCGGTAATCTGGCTTGTGACGTCGTCCCCGCCGAAAGCCGCCGGACCCAACTGCGTCAGCATGAGCAAGACCAGCACGAGGGACAGGGTCTGTCGCGTGTGCTCTCCTAATCTGAGCCTCCACATTGCCGCAGCGAAGGATTTCGCACCTTCTTGAATCACGGTGAGGGATGCTTCGGTGCTCATTACGAGGAACAGGTCTTAGCTTAGAGAATTTCGAGGGTTCAAGTCATACTTAACGCGCAACCGGACATTGAGCTGCGCACGGAGGACAATCCACCCGAAGCGCGACTACCAGGCCGCACTTCAAGCGTCTAACTTCTCGGACGACATTACTGCTTACCGGTCGCCATTTGAGCCGCGTGGCTCAATTCTTTAACGCAGAGATTCCCTCACTACGTTCACGTAGACCCTTGGCCTCCAGGGCAAGATAGCGATCATTTAGTTTTCGAGTCAGACGTGCAAACAGCGGGCCTAGGGGGCCGGAGAATTGAATCGAAAGCGTGGCTCGGCTAGTATTACCCGCACCTTCGACCCAATGCCGGGCGTAGAGTCGCATGCCCGGACCGCGCGTCTCCCAAGTGAAACTTCTTTGTGAATCATCGAGTTCAGTCACTTTCCACTTCGCCGGTAACAGCTTTGGCTGCCAAATAAGGGCGCTACTACCCACCGCGAGTGAACCCTTATCGAGCCACCGAATCTTCTTCACGGTGGGAGTCCATTCCGGCCAACTCTCAACATCGCGTATCACTGCCCAAACGCGATCCGCTGGAACATTTATGTCCACGGTGATTCTGAAATCCAATGGCATACGAACGAGTCTATACCCCCTTTGAATCTGGACGTCGAAGCTCACAGTGTTCGACAAGGCACCCAAGGCGACAGCTCCGAGCCAACCGGTAGCAACAACCGGCGCCGCCGCTCCTGCGACAGCGCCTACGCCCGCCGGCGATAAAGGCATCCGTCAAGCTGACGCATCCAAACTTCCACCCTTTGAAATTAGTTGTCCGATAACGCTGCCACCGAATCCAGCCAAACCACCAATGAAACCGGTGATCAGGGTCGACAGACTCTCACGCTCCGGAAACCACGACGACCGTCACTCTCGTTGGGCCATAAACAACCCTTTCTTTTTATGTGAATAACTGAGGGCCGGCAGCCCCCAGTCGCGTTAATGCAGTCCGCTTGCCGGAGCGAAGGTCATTGGTGGATGGCTGTGCCTTCCAAGAAGTTACCTGGATCCGTCACATCGACCATGTTGAAGCTCGATCGATCGGGGGCCACTTGGATGGCGAAGGTCCAGCCGCAACCGGTGCCGCAAGTCAGGCCAGCCGTGCCGCTGCTATTGAGAGAAGTGGCCTTGGTTCATCTCTCTGACGCATTACCCTTCGCCCACTAGCTGCCTCGCCGCCAGCATACAGAGTGGAGCATAGGCCGGGCCCTTGGAGATGGCTTGCAGGAATCGGACCATTTTGAACGGGATCATAACGTAAACTTTCGAAGGAAAACCGTGCAAAGAGCACGTTGACACGGGGCGAAAGAATGTAAAATGACTGTCGCGCCGTGCGCGCGACGCGGCAAGAAGGAGTTCTATGAATCGAATCGGGGCTTTGCTGGGAAGCGTGATTTTGGTCAGTGTGTCCGCGTTTGCGCAGCGGGGCGAAGGTCCCACCGGGTTCAGCCTGGTGGGGCTGTGGTCGGGTATGTATCACGAGGACGAACTGGAGCGCACCGACCCCGGACCACCACCCGGCGATTACACGGGCATCCCAATCAACGAGGCCGCCCGGTATCACGCCGATTCCTGGGACGCTGATCTCGTTTCCGTGATGGAGCACCAGTGCATCCCGCACAACGCGATCTACAGCATGCGCGGACCCGCCAATTTGAGTATTCACGCCGATATCGATTCTTCCACGGGCCAGTTGCGTGCTTACGTGATCGACGGCACCTTCGGGGGCGCCACACGAATCATCTGGATGGATGGCCGGCCGCATCCATCCAAGTTCGCAGCCCACACCTGGGGTGGATTCTCGACCGGCACATGGGAAGGCGACACGCTGAAGGTGGTAACCACGCACATCAAGGCCGGCTATCTCCGGCGCAACGGCATCACGTTTAACGACAACGCCACGTTGACGGAGTTTTTCGATCTCCACGACAAATACTTGACCGTCACCACCCTAGCTTATGATCCGATCTACCTGACCGAGCCTTTGCTTCGAACCGAGAGCTTCGTATGGAATCCCTATCAACCGCTTGCGCCCCCGCATGCTTATGGCGCGACATGCCAGCCGGCCCCGGAGCTTCCGCGCCCTTACGGTTGGGTGCCTCATCATCTACCGGGTACCAACACGGTGGTGAGCGAGTTCTCGAAGGAATACGGTATTCCTTTCGACGCTACTCGTGGCGGCGCCGAAACGATGTATCCCGAATATCGCGAGAAGCTGAAGACCATGACAATTCCTCCAGCGCGGATCTTCCTCACCAAATTCGAGGAAGAGCATGAGGAAACGAAGGCGCAGAAAGATCCGGTCACGGAGCCCGCGAAATGAAAGCGATGATCTGGTTTCTGACGCTGGCTGCATTCGCGTTCGCCGAGCCGCAATCGGGCATCGAGGTAATTCATGTTCGCGGC
>JBEKLB010000454.1:0-5394 GCA_050010415.1 Bryobacteraceae bacterium
GACCGTCTCAGTAAGAAACGCTACCATGGCGAGAACATTTGCAAAACGCACGCGAAACCTCCAACACTTTAGCCTGGGTTTTGTTTTAACCAGTTGGCTTACAAATTATATAAGCAATTAGCCCTCGACCTCAATTGCTAGAGACGGCGTTCATCTCCAATTACGAAGGGCAAGTCAGCTTCTCAAGGCCGATCCGTTACATGTCCGCAAACGGCCCTCCCACTGATGTGTTCCGGTCTGGAACAGGAATTCCGGACAAACACCATTAGCGCACCAAACACGCCCCTGGAAGGCGCCCGCACGAATCAGCTTCGCATCACCGTTAAGAATCGGCCTCACCTTCTGGCGGTGTACAAGCGTGAGACCGAAATCAGAATAGCAGCTTCAAAGCCAGCTGAATCTGGCGCGCGGAAGTGGTTCCGTCCGGCTGGACGAGCGTGTTGGTCGACAGTCCGAAGCTAGACGGATTGGAGAGGGTGTCGCCCGCCGCTTGCACCACATCGAACTGGATACGATTGAAAATGTTGTACACTTCCGCGCGAAATTGCAGACGGAAACGCTCACTAAGCCTGGTGTTCTTCAACAACGTGACATCGGTGTTGAACAACGTCGGGCCCGTGAAGGTGTTTCTGCCCAGGCTGCCCGGCAAGCCGTAGGGCTGAACGGCGAAGGCCGTTATGGGCGGGCCGGTCTCGTTGCGGGGCGCGCCGGCGGGGATCGCCGGATTGCCAACCAGATCGGGGCGTCCAGTCAGGCCGGTGTACTGGGAATCGAGCGAACTGAAGAGGTCGAACGGATGGCCGCTCTGAAACGTTGACAACCCGGCCAGCTCCCACCCTCCCAAGGCGTGGGCTGCAAACCCACTATTGAGGTGGGTGTGGCCTGGGCCAAAGGGGAACTCATAAACCCAGTTGACTATAAGGCGATGTCTTAAATCATAGTCGGAGCTGCCGCGGTCTTCGCGCAAATCGAAGGAGTCGCGCGGAAACGTGCGATCGCCACCAGGCGCCTCAAACGGGTCGTTGGCATCGTCGATGGCATGCGACCAGGTGTAGGAGGCCTGGAGATCGATTCCATTGCCGAACCGTTTGTGAAACATCATCTGCAAGCCGTTGTAGGTGGCGTTGCCGATGGATTTGACCAGAGTGGGCTCATCGAAGACGGTGTTTCCGGTCACCTGGGGACCACCGAATGCGGGGAGTAGGCGCAAGATGCCGCCCGACTCGTCGATCGGCAGGCTGCCATTGGCCTGGGCAGCGGCCACCAGCGAAGGGATCGGCGGATTTCCGTCCACGTCGCGGAGCAAGCGATGCGAACTGGACCCCACGTAGTTCACTTCGAAAACCATTCCGTGACCCAAATCGCGCTGGACGCCGACGTTCCAGGATTGGGTATAAGGAGTCTTGAGATTCGGGTCGAGAATCTCCACGCTGAGGTAGCTTCCAGCCGGTACCGTCGCCGAGGGAGCAGGCTGCGTCGCGGGCGGCGGGAGTTGGCTCAGGGTGACCAGCGGCCCTGCGCTGGCGGCAAAATTGGCATTGGGCAGATTCTGGACGGTTGTTTCGAAGGGCGGATCCCCGCGCAGGTTTCCGGTCAGGTTTCCGAAGATGCGGTCGTGGAAAATGCCGTAACCCATGCGGAAGGAGGTCTTACCATCCTTGAACGGATCCCAGGCCAGGCCAAGGCGCGGTTCGAAATCCAAATAGTCATCTTTGTACATCTGCCTGCCGGTTCCCGGGCCGACGGTTTGGAAGGTCAGGGGCGCCGGGTCGTAAGGCTGCTGGTCTAAGAGATTGGATAGGTTTCCATCGCGCTCGAAGGGAACACCGTAGAACTCATAGCGCATGCCCAGTTGGAGCGTCAGGTTATTGCGTACCTTCCAGGCGTCCTGCACGTAAGCACCGTACTCATGCTGATCCAGGAGACGGTAATCGGTGGCGGTGCGGTTCCCACTAGCATTGAAGAACTGGCTTTGGGTTTGTATTCCGGGCACGCCGAGCAACGCCGCGGCCATGGTCTGCATGGTCTCGTCGCTGGGGTTGCTGCAGCTCACCGGGCAGTTGACGATGTTAATGCCGAAGTTCCCGAAGGCAGTGAAATCGGTGACCGGCCGTGAGCCGAAGGCGTCGTATCCGTTTTCGAAAACGTAGCGGAACTCGCCGCCGACCTTGATGGTGTGGCGTCCGGCTACGTATGTGAGGCTGTCGGCCAGGAACCAGGTTCCATAGCGGCGGTATTGGCTGTTGCTGTCGCCGAGCACGCCGCAGCCGAGGTTTGAAATGGTGGGGATGTTGCTGGAGGTCAGAAACGAATAATCGGTGCCAAACCCGAAGGCATCCGGAGTGCTGAATTGGTCAATCTTATTTTGGCCTTCGCAACTAAACAGCGCGTCATTGCGGTTCAGGCCGAAGCGAAACTCATCCACCAGTTTCGGCGTGAATGCGGCGGTGAAGGTGACAGCCCCATTGTGGCTTTGGCCCGCGGTGACCAGGCCGCCGATGCCAGGAAGCACTTCATCCAGCGAATCGCCTGTATAGCTGCCGTTGTAGATGTAACGGGCCGAGAGCGTATATTTCTCGCTCAAGTGCTGATCCACCTTGAAGGTGACGTTGGCATTATTGGTTGGGATCGGGGTCGGGAAGAAGTAGACACCGCGGATGGAATCCACCGACGGGCCATTCGGGTTGGGATAAAGGTTGAGGAGACTCTGCATCGTCGGATTAATGGGAAGACCGAGCGCGTTATTGGGCGAGGACGGGCTGGTCAGGTTGATGGTCTGGCCGTTGTAATCGAAGATACCGGTTTTGAAGGCGGCGGTAGGTACGATCGCATTGTTAGTCAGGGTGGTGCGGAAGCGGTCCCACTCAGCGTTGACGAAGAAGAAGGTCTTGTCCTTCTTGATCGGTCCGCCGAAGGAGGCGCCGAACTGGTTGCGGACGAAGGGATTCTGGGGGTCGGTTTCTCCGGGCGTGGGCGAGGGGTTGAAGAAGTCTCGCGCGGCCATTGCGTTCACGCGGTTGAATTCATACACATCGCCGTGGAATTCGTTGGTTCCGCTACGCGTGATGACGTCCACGATGGCGCCTGTGTTGCGGCCGAACTCAGCCAGGAAGTTGTTGGTGATGACGCGGAATTCCTGCGTGCTATCGGGATTGATGGTGGCGATTCCGAAGCCGCCTGGAACACCGGCATCGTTGTTGTCGACGCCGTCCAGCAGGAAATTGTTGTTGCGCTCGCGTTGGCCGTTGACGGTCAGGCCTCCCAGATCGGTGGATTGGGCGCCTGGCGAGAGCAGCGCCAGGTAGTACGGGTCGCGAGTGATGAGTGGGAGGTCCAGAATCCGCCGGGAGTCGATGACGTTGCTGAGTTGGGCGTCTTCCAGGTTGATGGGCGCTACTGCGGTGCCGGATACTTCCACGGATTGGGTCACCGCGCCCAGCTCCAGATTTCCACTTAAGGTGAGATTCTCAGCGACCGTAAGTTGAACGTTGCGGAAGCGCAATTTGGAAAATCCCTGTTTCGTAACGCTCACGTCGTAGTTTCCGACAGGCAGATCTGGGATCACATATGTCCCAATGGTGCTGGTGGTCGCCGTTCGGACGCCCGCTGTTGCGGTGTTCGTAGCGGTTACCGTAGCGTCCGGCACGCCGGCATTCGTGACATCCAGGATGGTGCCCGCGATGCTCGCGGTTTGAGCGTACGCCGACGCTCCAGCCAAAATCATGACCGTCGCAACGCACGGTATTACTATTCGCATGGCGGTTCTCCCCTCTGTCCCAACGTCGTTGAAACTATCATAAACCGTAGGGAGCCAGACAGTGTCCCAAGTAATCCATCTTACTTAATTGGCCGAAGATGAGGCCTCAGAATCGAATGACACCTTTGATCTCGACGAAGCGTGGCGAGGCGGCCGTGCCAGACACGAACGCACCTAACAGACTGGTAGGAGGCGCCACCTCCGCGATGCTCTTGCCAAACAACGGATTAGAAATGTCACTCACCGGGTTGTCGAAATTTGGGTGATTGAGCGCGTTGTACGCCTGCGCACCAAACGAGAAAGTGAAGTGCTCTTTAATCCGGATGTCCTTCATGAGCGCGATGTCCATGTCAAAGAAATGCGGGCCATAGATTGAATTGCGCGCGGCGGTGCCGAATCCGGTCGGAAAGCCGGTGACGGCTGCGCTGGGAAGGAATTGCGAAGTGCTGAGACAGGGCGAGTTCACTGCGCTAGTGCAGCTTCCGGGGACATACCCCACCGGTGAAGCGAAAATCCCAATGCCAGGATTAGAGCCGTAATTGTATCCGGCCAGTATGCCTGTTGCGCTCAGGTCTTCGAGTGTGAACGGCGTTCCGCTGCGGAGGAACAAGTTGCTTGAAAGCGTCCAACCTCCAAACACCGGATTCGGACCGTACTTGAATCCGGCATGGCGGAACATGTCGGTCAGCACGAAGTTTGCACTCACATAGTGGCGGACATCGTAATCCGCGTTTCCGTAATTGCCGCGGATATTGAATGGATTCTGCGGAGTCGTGATATCTTGGTCGGTCTGAAAAATGCCAAAGGGTTCATTTTGAACACCGCCGTTCGACACGTCGTCCAGAGCGTGGCTCCAGGTATAGTTCAAGGTGAAGGTCAGCCCCGCGGAAAGACGCCGCTGCAGACTAATGGTGAGCCCATTGTAATTGGCGTCGCCGGCCGAAAGGTACTGCGCCACGGTGCCGAACGCGGGGTTAGGAGGCGCAGTCGGCAAGCCAACGAATCCGTCCGTGCATACCGTGGGGGGACAATAAGCATTCATGCCGTAATCCGCGACCGGAATGTGAATTCCGTGCATCCCCGAGTAATTCATGGTCAGCAACATCTTGGCCCCCAGGGACTCCTCGATTTCGAAATTCCACTTATAGTAAGTCGGTTGTTTGAACGTACTCGGGAACGAGAAGAAGCTCGGAGCAGCGAATCCGGGAACCGATTGAGAAATGGAATTGAAGCTTCCTCCGGACTTGAATTGCGAGATGAGAGCCTGGTTAGCGGCTGCCGCGGTGTTGAATAGGCTGCCTGCCACGCCGGGAGCGATCAAGCCATTCGGGATGGTAAACGAGTTGAGGCTCGGAGCGTTGAAGGCCGCATCCTCGGCCAAACCTCCCGGCAGAGTATCCGAAAACACGCCTGCGCCGCTACGGATGACCGTCTTGTCGTTATGGAATGGTCTCCAGGCGATTCCCACGCGAGGTTCCCAAACCACGGTCTGAGTATTCGGATAAGCGCTGTGCTGGCCCGAAACAATGAATTGATTGTACGGCGTCGACAAGGCATTGGGAACGGCCGAGCCATTGAACGTGCTGGCCAGGCGTGAGAAGCAGTTGTCCTGGCAGGTCGGATTCGCGTAGTTTTCT
>JBEKLB010000455.1:0-5345 GCA_050010415.1 Bryobacteraceae bacterium
CCTCGGGAGCCTTGTCGTTACAGGGCCATTGCACGCTGCCCATCTCATCCAGCTTTTCGTAGGTCACACCTGCGAAGCCAGGAGTCAGGCGGGCCACCTCCGCCATAATCTCCGACGGATGTTTATAGTCCATCGGATAACCCATGGCCTCCGACAGCTTCATGGTGATTTCCCAGTCTTCCAGTCCCGCCACGGGAGGAATCGCCTTGCGAACACGGCTAATCCGCCGCTCGGCATTGGTGAACGTGCCATCTTTTTCGAGGAACGACGATCCCGGCAGAAACACATGCGCGTAGCTAGCGGTCTCGTTCAGGAACAGATCCTGCACCACCACGCATTCCATGGCCAGCAGGCCGGCGGTCATGTGCTTGGTGTTGGGGTCGGATTGCAAAATATCCTCACCCTGGATATAGATGCCGCGGTAGCTGCCATCGATGGCAGCGTCGATCATGTTGGAGATGCGCAGGCCCGGTTCCTGTTGCAACTCGACGCCCCAGGCTTGCTCGAACAATTGCCTGGTCGCATCGTCAGACACGTGGCGATAGCCCGGATATTCGTGCGGGAACGATCCCATATCGCATGCGCCCTGCACGTTGTTCTGTCCGCGCAGCGGATTCACGCCCACGCCGTTTCGTCCCAGATTGCCGGTGAGCATGGCAAGGTTGGCCATCCCAATCACCATGGTGGAACCCTGGCTATGTTCGGTGACGCCCAGCCCGTAATAGATCGCCGAATTGGGCCCCTTCGCGTAGAGCCGAGCCGCGGCGCGAACATCCGCAGCCGGCAGACCGGTGAACGGCTCCATGGCTTCCGGGGAGTTGCGCTCATCGCAAATGAAGTTGCGCCACTGCTCGAATTCCTTGACATCGCAGCGCTCCTGGACGAACGCCTCGTTCAGCAGGCCCTCCGTAACAATGGTGTGCGCGATGGAGTTGACCACCGCCACGTTGGTGCCAGGCTTCAGCGGAAGATGATAGTCTGCCTGGACGTGCGCCGATTTCACCAGATCGATCTGCCGAGGATCTACCACAATCAGCCGCGCGCCCGCACGCAGCCGCCGCTTCATCTGCGAAGCGAACACCGGATGCGCATCCGTTGGATTCGCGCCGATCACCATGATCACGTCGGCCTCTTCCACCGAATCGAAATCCTGGGTCCCGGCCGAAGTTCCGAAAGTGTTCTTCAATCCATAGCCCGTGGGCGAATGGCACACGCGCGCGCAGGTGTCGGTATTGTTGTTGCCGAACGCCGCGCGGATCATCTTCTGCACCAGGTAGGTCTCTTCATTGGTGCAGCGCGAAGAGGTGATCCCGCCAATGGAATCCCGGCCGTACTGGGCTTGAATGCGCTTGAACTCGCTGGCCGTATGGTTGATCGCCTCGTCCCAGGTGACTTCCTTCCAGGGGTCGGTAATCTTGGCGCGAATCATCGGCTTCAAGATGCGATCCTTGTGCGTGGTGTAGCCCCACGCGAAGCGTCCCTTCACGCAGGAATGCCCGTGATTGGCCTTACCATCCTTATACGGAAGCATGCGGACCACTTCATTGCCCTGCATCTCCGCCTTAAACGAACAACCCACACCGCAATAGGCGCAGGTAGTAACCACACTGTGCTCGCCCTGTCCGATTTGCACCACGGATTTCTCGATCAACGTGGCCGTGGGACAGGCCTGCACACAAGCTCCGCAGGACACGCACTCGGAGCTCAAGAAATCCATCCCGCCCGGCGAAACTTTGCTGGCGAAGCCGCGCCCGTCGATGGTCAGCGCGAAAGTGCCCTGCACCTCTTCGCAGGCCCGCACGCAGCGCGAGCAAACAATGCATTTGGCGGCCTCAAACTGGAAATAAGGATTGGACGTATCGGTGACGTTGTGCTTAAAGTGATTCTGACCCTCGTAGCCGTAGCGTACTTCGCGCAATCCAACCACGCCCGCCATGTCTTGCAGCTCGCAGTTTCCGTTTGCAGCGCAGGTCAGGCAATCCAGAGGGTGGTCTGAAATGTAGAGCTCCATCACACCGCGGCGCAGCTTATGCAATTTCGGCGACGACGTCCGCACTTTCATTCCGGGCTCGGCCATTGTGGTGCAGGACGCAGGCGTGCCGCGGCGGCCTTCGATCTCCACCAGGCAGAGCCGGCAGGACCCAAACGCCTCCACGCTATCGGTGGCGCACAGCTTGGGCACCTGCACGCCAACCTCGATGGCCGCGCGCATTACCGACGTGCCCGCCGGCACGGTTACCGGCTTGCCATCAATCTCCAAGCTCACCAGCGTCTCTGCGACGCTGCGCGGTGTTCCGTAATCGACCTCTTGCATCAACGCCATGGCTGTGTCTCCTGAATATGCGCTGCCGGTGGGGGCGGCGCGGGCTTGGCGAAATCTTCCGGGAAATGCTGTACCGCGCTCAGCACCGGATAGGGCGTTAGACCGCCCAGCGCGCAAAGCGATCCATCCAACAGCAGCTCGCACAAATCGTCGAGCACTTCCAGATTCTTGGTCCGCTCCTGGTTGGCGATGATCCTGTCGATCACCTCCACCCCGCGCGTGGAGCCGATCCGGCACGGCGTGCATTTGCCGCAGCTTTCGATAGCGCAAAATTCCATTGCGAAACGAGCCTGTCTGGCGAGGTCGACGGTGTCGTCGAACACCACAATGCCGCCATGTCCCACCAGGCCACGCTTGGCCGCGAACGCTTCATAGTCCAGTGGCGTATCGAGCAACGACTCCGGGAAGTACGCTCCCAGCGGCCCTCCCACCTGCACCGCGCGCAGAGGACGCCCGCTGGCGGTGCCGCCGCCGAAATCGTAAATCGCCTGGCGCAGCGTCAGCCCGAAGGCTTTTTCCACCAAGCCGCCGTGCTGGATGTTGCCGGCTAATTGGATGGTCAGCGTGCCTCGCGACTTGCCCATGCCGAAATCCTGGTAGAACTTCGCGCCCTTGTCTAGAATGACGGGCACCGTAGCCAGCGAAATCACGTTGTTGATCACGGTGGGCTTGCCAAACAAACCCTCGATGGCCGGCAGCGGCGGCTTGAACCGGATCTGGCCGCGCCTGCCTTCCAGGCTTTCGAGCATCGAAGTTTCTTCGCCGCAAATATACGCGCCGGCGCCCAGCCTGGCGTGCAGATCGAAACGCTTGCCGCTGCCCGCGATGTTCGGACCCAGATAGCCTTTGTCGCGCGCGATCTCGATGGCTCGTGTCATGGTCCGGAATGCATGCGGATATTCGGACCGGATGTAAATGTAGCCCTCGGTGGCGCCCACGGCGATGGCCGCGATGGTCATGCCTTCGATCAATACGAAAGGGTCGCCTTCCATGATCATGCGGTCAGCATAGGTGCCGCTATCGCCTTCGTCCGCGTTGCAGCAAATGTATTTCTGCCCGGCCGCGGTCTTCATCACCGTCCGCCACTTGATGCCGGTGGGGAAACCCGCGCCGCCGCGGCCCCGCAAACCCGAGCCGGCCACCTCATCCACAATCGCCTCGGGCGTCATCTTCAGCGCCCGTTCCAGCCCGCGATAGCCGTTGTGACCGATGTAGTCCGCCAGAGACAGCGGATCGGTGATGCCGCAGCGCGCGAACGTCAGCCGTTCCTGCTGCTTCAGATAAGGAATCTCTTCGGTGAGCCCCAGGCACAAAGCGTGCGGTCCGCCCTTGGCGAAGCCTGCGTCAAACATTTCGGCCACAGACTCGGCCGCCACCGGGCCGTATGCCACGCGGCCTTTTGGCGTCTCCACTTCCACCAGCGGCTCCAGCCAGAACAATCCGCGCGATCCGTTGCGAACCACTTGAGCGTCGATCCGGCGAGCCACAATCTGCTGCTCGATGGCGCGCGCCACTCCGTCCGCACCCACTGAAACCGAGGCTGTATCGCAGGGCACGTAAATCTTCATTGCAGCCTCCGCGCGTTATCCAGCAGCATGTCGGCCACCTGCTTCGAAACTCGCCCATAAGGCTTGCCATCCAGCATCACGGCCGGCGAAAGCGCGCATAGCCCCAGGCAGAACACTTGTTCCACCGTGAAGCTTCCGTCCAATGTGGTTTCGCCGAGCTTCACGCCCAGGCGCTTCTCCACGTGTTGAATGGTCTGGTCGCATCCCATGGATTGGCACGCCTCAGCGCGGCACATTTTGAGGACGTGCTGGCCCGGAGGGTGATGGCGAAAATCGTGATAGAAACTGATCACGCCGTGAACTTCGGCTTTGGAGATGTTCAACGCGTCGGCTACCAACGGGATGGCGGCGCTATCGATATAGCCGAACTCGTCTTGTAATGCATGCAAAATCGGCAACAGAGCACCTGGAACATGTTGCAACTCGCGGATGCGCAGCAATGCCCGATCCGCATCCCAGGTTTGTATCGTACTCATGTTAAAGACACTTTGGGCTCGAAGATGTCCCACGTGAATTTTATCACAGTGGCGTTTTGCTAGCCTATGGTTGCAACCGTAGTTTCGCAACCGTAGGTTGACGCATCTGGTAGGTTAACGCATCTGGTTGATACACCCATGGCCACCCGCAGCATTCTCACCGTGCCCGTCCGCAAGCTCGCCGGCGGCTCTAGCTCCGAAGAGCAGGACCTGGTGGCGGTGGAGGAACCGCTTCAAATCCGCATCGGCTCCCGAGACATCGCCATCACCATGCGCACTCCCGGTCAGGATGCCGAACTCGCCGCGGGTTTTCTCTTTACCGAGGGCATCGTGCAGCCCGGCGAAATCAAGCAAATTGCATGCGCTCGTAATACCGCCGTCGTCACCCTGGCCTCTGGCGTCGAGCTCGATGCATCCCGCCTGGGGCGCAATTTCTACGTCACATCCAGTTGTGGAGTGTGCGGAAAGGCGTCCATCGGAGCCATCGAGTCGGCAGGCTGCAGCATTCTTCCGCGCGACGTGCCGCGGGTGTCCGAGTCGGTGATCTGCTCGCTGCCGGCCAAGCTACGCGAGTCACAACAAGTCTTCGACCGCACCGGCGGATTGCACGCTTGCGGCCTGTTTACCGCCTCAGGCGACTTATTGCTGAGCCGTGAAGACGTAGGCCGCCATAACGCAGTCGATAAGCTGGTTGGTCGAGCCTATCTCGACAATCGCCTGCCTCTCTCCGATCACGTGCTGATGGTCAGCGGCCGAACGAGCTTCGAATTGGTGCAGAAATCGGTGATGGCCGGCATCCCCATCCTGGCAGCGGTCGGCGCTCCCTCCAGCCTCGCCGTCAAGACCGCCCTGCGCTTCGGAATGACGCTAATCGGCTTTCTTCGCAATGACCGGTTCAATATCTACACCTCGGCGTCGCGCTTGACCTAGGCGCACGGATCAACTGTGCGTGACCATCACATGCTTGGTGATTTTGTA
>JBEKLB010000456.1:0-5337 GCA_050010415.1 Bryobacteraceae bacterium
AAAAGCTTGTTGCGCAGGATAGGGCCGCCGAAAGTGCCGCCGTATTGATTGCGCTGGAGAACCGCCCTGGGCTGGCCCTGTTGATTACTGAAGAAATCGTTCGCGTCGAAATCGGTATTGCGGACGTAATCGAAAAGCGTGCCGTGAAACTGATTCGACCCGCTCTTGCTGACAATGCTGACGATTCCACCGGCGTTGCGGCCGTATTCGGCCGTGTAAGTGCTTTCCAGAACACGGAATTCCGCTACGGCATCGGGATTGGGATTCACCACGATGCTGTTGTCCAGCAGGTCGTTATTCAATCCGCCATCCAGCAGATAGGTCACCGAGTCCGTCCGTCCGCCGCCGATGCTGTAGTTGCCTGTCGCCGTAGAATCCGGATTCGTTAAGGTGACGCCTGGTTGAGTGGCCAGCAGATCCAGCGTGTTGCGTCCGTTGAGGGGCAGCTCGTAAATGGCTTCGCCGGTGACGGTGCCACCTACGGTGGAGTTCTCCGTCTCCACGCTGCGGGCGTTATCTTGCACTGTGACACTGGCCGTGGCCGCGCCCACCTCCAACGTCAGATCGACACGCAGCGTTTGATTGATTTCAAGAGCGGCGGTCGGCCTTTCGATGCTTTTGCTGAACCCCATAGCCTCGGCGCTCACCTCGTAATGTCCGATCGGAAGCTGGAGGACCTGGTAAAAGCCTTGGCTGTTGGTGACGGTTCGCTTACTGATCCTGGTGTCGAGGCTGGTTACGACGACGGTGGCTCCGGGGACCACCGCACCGGTCGCATCGGTGATGTTTCCAGCGATTTTGCCGGTGGCGTCCTGAGCCCAAGCAGCGGGCGCGAGGAGGAGCGACAACAGAGCCGTCAGGGAAAGATAGAATTTGTTCATTTCGATTCCTCAGTCAATAGCTGTAAACTTCGGACGGGCAAAACGAATCAGAGAACGCGAACGCGACGAAGCAATTCCAATTGCCGCGATCATAACATAAGCGCTCAATTTGTTGCTATGTCGGGTTTAAGCTTGACGGGAGGGTGGTCAGGCGGGAGTGCTGGAGGACGCCGGTTGCGGAGAACCCGATCCGTTGGACACGGGCTGGGCAGCGTAGGTGACTGTCGCCTGGGTGGGCACGGCCAGCGCGGTTCCGACGGATGCGACGGCATCCATGATGGAAAGAAAAAGATCCTGCTGTATCCGCATGAATTCGTCGCCGTTCAAGGTGAGGACGTAAATGAAGATTTCGACGTCCAGAGAATACGATCCGATGCCGACAAAACGGACCGGCATAGTGCCGCGTTCGAACTTGGGATTATCTTCGAGAAGTTTGGTGATGGACTGAAGCAGCAGCCTTACCTGATCCGGTGTTGTGTCGCGGCGCAGGTTCAGCGTGACATGGAACAACATCTTATCCCGCCGGTCGAAGTTTTCGATGGTCATGCCTGAGAATGAACCATTGGGAACCGTCACCAGGGTTCGATCCGGCGTTCGAATTCGGGTGGAGCGCAGGCCGATGTCTTCCACCGTTCCCATGCTGGCGCCAAACTTGCAAAGATCGCCGACCGAAACGGGGCGGTCGCTGATGACCGAAACGCTGCCGAAGAGATTCTCGATGGTTTTTTGAGACGCGAGCGCCAACGCCACGCCACCGATGCCGAGCCCGGCGAGAAGGGTGCTGGTGTTGTAGCCCCAGGTGCTGAGAACCGCCGCGACGATGAGCATAAGGATCAGGATCTTGGCTATTCGTCCGGACAATGGCAGGACGGAATGAGAAAACGCCCGATGCCTGGCTGCCAATCGTGTCCGAAGATGGCTGACGATTACATCGATGATCACGGCGCAGAGCCAGAAGATTCCCGCAAAGAAGAGCACCGCGAGAACGCGCCCCAGGTAGAGCCGCAGCAGAGCCGAAGGTTCGAACCACTCCATGCCGGCCCGAAACAGCGATACCGAAAGCAGCAGGCGCAGCGGGCCAACGAAAGTCTCGAGCAGGCCGCCGTTCCAATTCGGCGACCATCGCCTGACGCACAACTCGGTCAGCCACAGCGCGACGTGCGAGAGCAGTTTGGAAAAAACCGCCAACGCAAAGGCCAATAAGACCAGCCCGATCCAGCGCCACAGCGGAGTTCCGATGAATTGCAAGTTGACGAGTGGAAGAGGCAGGCGCCTTTCGATCGCCGAACTATTGGTCATCTGAGCAATCACCGGAATCCTTGCGATGCTGTCGGAAGAGAACAGCCAGACGGATAATCCAGAATGCAGGGTGACTCGTTCGAGGTCCAGATTGAGCGTCTGGCCGTCCACGTGAAAGGTATCGATTCGCTCACGATTGGGCGGCAGGCTATCCGAAAGGTCGCCTTCGGGATTCAGACTTAGATCGCCCACATCAAATTGAGTGTCCCGGTCCAGGATGGCTTCCAGCTCCATCGCGAGTTGGGCGCCGCCTTTCAGCCGCTGATCCTGGGGCATCTTGCGCAGGTCCAGGTATCGCCAGGCCCGGCCGTAGTTTTGGGCGTGGGCCGCTTCGAGAAAAGCCACCACGGAGCTTTGCGGAGAATCGCGATTGAGAGGATCTTTGGTTGCTTGCGGGCTTGCCGGCGGGCCGGCCGGCTTGGCCCCCGGCAGAATTTGCGCGGAGGCGCTGAGACTGGAAAGCAGGAAATAAAAGACAATCCTAGCGTTCTTCATCGCAGCTCCAAGCTAGCACGTGAGCTGCCAAGGGCAACTGTAACCGTTAGCTTAGGCTTCAGACTTCCTCGCGGCCGCGGTTCTGCAAAACGGTGGCGGAAGTGGTGAGGCGTCCACCCGCAGCCGCAAATTCTGAAAACATCTCGCGAGCCTTTTGCTCATCCAGGGCCATCACTGCATCGGTCACGATCTCGACCGGCTTGCCAGTCTTGAGCAGACCAAACGCGGCGCAGCGCACACAGATTTCGGTGACCACTCCGTAGACCACGTAGCGATCCGCGCTGAGCTGCGCGAGCAGCGGTTCCAGACGCGGGCTGGTGAAACAATCGAGCTGCTGCTTTTCGATAAAGAACTGCCCCGCGCCGTTGACCAAGGTGATGGCGGGCTTGTGCTGGCCCGTGGTTCCGACCACGCAATGGTGAGGAAAGATCTGAAATTCGGGATCGTCTTCCGAGTGCGCGTCCAGGGTGGAGATGAGCACGGGTGCGCTGCGATTCAAATCGCCGACCAGCGGCAAAATGCGCTCGGCGCCGGGCACGTAAAGGGAACCAGCGGGATAAACGAAATCAATCTGCGTGTCGATGTCGAAGAACACCGTTTTCATGCTGAACCTTTTCGTACAGCGTCAGCAGCTCATGGCTTTGGTCGACGCGATATTCCTGGCCGATATCGAAGAGGCTGCGGACGGCGGTGGGCAGACGCTTGACAGCCTCGGCGGCGTACTGGCGAGCCTCACCGGCGGTGGGTAAAGGCTCGATCAATTTGCCGCCCAGCATGATGGGACGAACCAGGGCCTTGGCCTCCGGCTCACTGCCGCCACAACCCAGGCATTCCCAGGAGCAGGCGATGACATCGTGGGCGGCGAAGCGGAACACTTGCTTCGCTCCCGGCAGCGTGTGTTTATCTTCGCTGAACTTGGCGGTGAAACGGCCGTCCAGTTCCACCAGTTTGTAGACCACGCCGAGGTGCGGCGAATCGGCGGATGTAGCCAGGTCGGTACCCACGCCGAAAGCATCGATGGGCGCGCCGGCGGCTGCGAATTCCAGAATCTTGTATTCGTTAAGATCGCTGGTGGCCATGATCTTCGCGTTCTTCAAACCGGCATCATCCAGGATCTTGCGCACCTGGCGAGAGAGTTCCACCAGATTGCCGCTGTCGAGACGCACTCCCCACAAAGGCTGGCCGAGCGAAGCAGCCGCCCGCGCGCCTTCGAGCGTGTCATAGGTGTCGATTAAATAAGCTGTCGCGTCTCCGAGCAGGTTCTGAAGACGTTCAAATGCCTCGGTCTCCGTCGCGAAGGACTGCACCCAGGAGTGCGCGGCAGTTCCAAAAACAGGGATGCCGTAGCGGAATCCAGTTTCGGTGTTGCTGGTTCCGATGCACCCGCCAATATAAGAAGCGCGTCCGGCGAGAACGCCGGCTTCCGGTGAGTGCGCGCGGCGTGCGCCAAAATCGACCACGGCGCGTCCTCCGGCTACCTCTACGATGCGGGATGCTTTGGTGGCGACCAGCGATTGAAATCCGATGGTGGCGAGCAGGTATGTTTCCGCGATCTGCGCTTCCATCAGCGGCGCGCGAACCGTCAGGAACGGTTCATTCGCGAAGATGGGCGTACCTTCTCGCATGGCGAAAAGGTCGCCAGTGAAACGGAGCTGACGCAAGGCGTCGAAGAAACCGGCGGAGACGCGCTGGAATTGGGGCAGTCCGCGAAGGTAATCGATCTCTTCGTCGCTGAACTTGAGATTGAGAAGATAGTCGACGGCCTGAGCCAGGCCCGCCGCCACAACGTAGTTGCGATAGCGGGGAAGGCGGCGGAAAAACAGTTCGAAAGTGGCGCTTTCGTTAGTTTTGCCGGCTTCGAAATAGCCGGCCGCCATGGTGAGCTGATAGAGGTCGGTGAGGAGGCCGGTCACTTAGTAAATATTGTAACAACCACTTACTCACGGCACGGTTCAGTTACATGTTCAGTTCGGCGGCGCGCAGCGCGAGGCCCATGGCCACGGAAGTGAATTCGTTGCCGGTACGGATTCGTTCCGGGCCGAACCGCAGGTCGAAGATGCGCCGCACTGCGGGCACTAAGGATGAACCTCCGGTCAGGAACACCATGTCGACGTCGCGGGCATCCACAGCGCAGGATTTTAGCAGCGATTCGACGCAGGTCTCGATCTGCATCAGCTCCTCGGAGATCCACTGCTCGAAATCATGGCGCTGAACCCGTGCATCCAACTGGACGGCGCCCTCGTTAAGGATGAATTTTGCAGTCTCCTGGCTCGACAGATCGAACTTCGCCTTCTGCACCGATCTGTGAAGCTGGTAACCCAGATCTTCTTCGACCAGATCAATGAGTGCGGCTATTTTGTCGGGATAGAATGCTTGTGTCTTAACGCTGTTCAGCATATTCATCACCTCCCTGGTGCGAAGGAAAGACAAGTGATGCCAGCGCTCCAGCTTGAAATAAACCCAATTCGGAACGGGGAGCACCTTGTTGACCGAGCGCATCTCGGTGCCAGCTCCGAGCGCCGGCGAGACCATGTTGCGAATCACCTTGGCATCAAACGAATCGCCCGCCAGGCCAATCCCCGCGTTGCCGAGCAAGTCCTGGGAGGATCGGCCACGTCGCCGGATGCTGGGGCCAACCCGGACGAGGGAAAAATCGCTGGTG
>JBEKLB010000457.1:0-5324 GCA_050010415.1 Bryobacteraceae bacterium
AATAGTGATGGCGCTTAAATTCACTGCGTCTTACGTAGAGGACTCGCTCGGGGTCTTTCGTTACTACAAGAAGCTCGCCGAACGCGCAATGGAACAGGTGAGCGACGAGCAGCTCTTCGCCACGCTGGATGAAGAGATGAACTCCATCGCGGTGATCGTGAAACACATGACGGGCAACATGAAATCGCGTTGGACCGATTTCTTGACCAGCGACGGAGAGAAACCCGGCCGCGACCGCGATGCTGAATTTTACGATCCGCCGGCTACTCGCGCGGCGCTGCTCCAGCTTTGGGAAGAAGGCTGGCAGTGCGTGCTTGGAACCATGGAATCCCTTTCAGACGCCGATCTTGGCCGCACCATCACCATTCGCAGCGAAGCGCACTCCGTGATGCAGGCCATCAATCGGCAGGTAGCGCATTACTCCTACCATTGCGGGCAAATCGTCTTCCTTGCCAAACAGCATTGCGCAGGCAACTGGAAGGTTTTGAGCGTACCGCTCGGAAAATCCGCGGAATTCAATCGACGCGTTCGGGCCGGCGAAGCGAGCCAGCGCTAAGCGCTAGGAACCGTCGCGACGCCGGCGGGCTTGTGAATCTCCTGCAGGCTCCATACGCGGATGGGATCGCGCTTGCGCGAAACGATGGCCTGAGCTGCCGCTTTCGCGCCGCTGATGGTGGTGATGCAGGGGATGCGATACGCGACAGCGGTGCGCCGGATGTCGCGCTCGTCCTTAAATGTGTGGCCGCCGGTGGTGGTGTAGATTACCAGCTTCACCAAACCGGCCTTCATAATGTCCACCGCGTTGGGGCGGCCTTCATTCACTTTGAATACGGTCTTTACTTTTAAGCCGGCCGCTTTCAGCACGGCTGCAGTTCCACGCGTGGCGGCCAGCTCGAAACCGTGTTCGGCGAACCTGGCCGCAACCTCCGCGGCTGCGGGTTTATCGCGATCGTTCACGCTGATGAAGACCACGCCGCTATCGGGCAGCGGAGTGCCTGCGCTCAACTGGGCCTTGCTGAACGCCTCGCCGAAGTTTTCGCCGACGCCCATCACTTCGCCAGTGGAGCGCATCTCGGGGCCGAGCGCCGGATCGACCCCTGGGAATTTTCCGAACGGGAACACGGGAGACTTCACGAAGCATTGCGGCACCGGCAGAACACCGGAGGTGCGGCCACCGGTGAGATGCTCGAAATCACGGAGCCTCTTGCCGAGCATCAGGCCCACCGCCAGCTTGGGCAGAGGAACGCCCGTCGCTTTGCTGACGTAAGGGACGGTGCGCGACGCGCGCGGGTTCACTTCGAGCACATAAACCTTGCCGTCTTTGATGGCGTACTGCGCGTTCATGAGTCCGATGACATGCAGCGCTCGCGCCAAGCGCTCCGTGTGATCCTGAATGATGGCGAGCACTGCGCTCGAAAGGCCCTGCGGCGGAAGCACACAAGAGCTATCGCCCGAATGGACGCCCGCTTCCTCGATGTGTTCCATGATGCCCGCGATGAGCACGTTGCCGTCCTGATCGGCCAGTGCGTCCACGTCCACTTCAGTGGCATCTTCAAGAAACCGATCGATCAGCACGGGCCGTTCTTGAGAGAAGACCACGGCTTCCTGCATGTAACGCCGGACCATCTCCTCGTCGTAGGCGATCACCATGGCGCGTCCGCCGAGCACATAGCTGGGGCGAACCAGAACGGGATAGCCCAGACCGCGAGCCACCGCGCAGGCCTCTTCAGCGCTGGTGGCGGTGCCGTTGGGGGGCGATGGAATGCCGAGATCGTCCAGCAGTTTGCCGAATAATTTGCGGTCCTCCGCGAGATCGATATCGGCGGGATCGGTGCCGATGATGGGCACGCCAGCGGCCTTGAGCGGGAGCGCGAGATTCAGCGGCGTCTGACCGCCGAACTGGACGATCACGCCATCGGGCTTCTCCACATCGCAAATATTCAGGACCTCTTCGAGCGTGAGCGGTTCAAAGTACAAGCGATCGCTGGTGTCGTAATCGGTGGAAACTGTTTCCGGATTGCAATTGACCATGATCGATTCGTGATCGAACTCATCCAGCGCGTAGGCTGCATGGCAACAGCAGTAATCGAACTCGATGCCCTGGCCGATGCGGTTGGGGCCGCTGCCGAGGATCATCACTTTCTTGCGATCGCTTGGGTCCGATTCGTTTTCCGATTCGTAGCTCGAATAGAGGTAAGGCGTAAAGCTTTCGAATTCCGCCGCGCAAGTGTCCACGCGATTGAAGACCGCAGTGACACCCAGCTCCTTGCGGCGGGCGCGGACGGCGTTTGCGTCGGAGCCTAACAAGCGTCCCAGGCGAGTGTCCGAGAGGCCATCGCGTTTGGCGTGCGCCATTTGATCGCGCGAAAGCGCGGCCAGGCTTTGACCCGATAGTTCGCGTTCCAGGTCTGCCATCTCGCGAAGCTGCTTTAAGAACCATGGATCGATGGAAGTGATCTCGTGGATTTGCTCAACCGTCCAGTTCTGCTCCAAAGCAAAGCGAATATAACCGAGGCGTTCCGGGTTGGGCGTAATCAAACGTTGGCGAATGAGTGCGGGGTCGAATACTTCCGCAGAGACGGCTTTACCGGTCTCGAGACTTCGCAAGCCCTTCGCCATGGCCTGCTTGAACGTGCGGCCGATGGCCATCACTTCGCCCACCGATTTCATCTGAGTGCCAAGAACCGGCTCGGCGCCCGGAAATTTCTCGAACTGCCAGCGGGGGATCTTGACCACCACGTAATCGAGCGTCGGCTCGAAGCAGGCCGGAGTGACTTCGGTGATATCGTTCTTGATTTCATCCAAACGATAACCAACGGCCAGCTTCGCCGCAATTTTCGCGATCGGGAAACCGGTGGCCTTGGATGCCAGCGCCGAGCTGCGCGAGACGCGCGGATTCATCTCCACGATCACCATGCGGCCGTTTTCCGGGTTGATGGCGAACTGCACGTTCGATCCTCCGGTATCCACGCCGATCTCGCGCAGGCAGGCCAGTGACGCATCGCGCATCATCTGGTATTCGCGATCGGTCAGCGTTTGCGCGGGAGCCACGGTGATGGAATCGCCGGTGTGGACGCCCATCGGATCGAAGTTCTCGATGGAACATACGATGATGGCGTTGTCGGCCAGATCGCGCATCACTTCCAGCTCAAATTCTTTCCAGCCGAGGACGCTCTCTTCGATCAGTACTTCGTGAACCGGCGAAAGATCGAGGCCGCGTTCCAGAATTTCGGTCAGGTCCTCGCGGTTGTAAGCAATGCCGCCTCCCGATCCGCCCAGCGTGAAGCTGGCGCGTAAAATCACGGGATAGCCGATGCGATTGGCGAAGGCCAGCCCGTCATCGACGTTGTTCACCAGCTGGGATTGCGGCGTCTCCAGGCCGATCTTGCGCATCGCATCCTTGAACATCAAACGATCTTCGGCTTTATTGATGGATTCGATCTTGGCACCGATCAACTCGACCCCATACTTGTCGAGCACGCCCGCGCTGGCCAGGTCGACGGACAGGTTGAGACCGGTTTGGCCGCCCACCGTCGAAAGCAGAGCATCGGGACGTTCGCGGCGGATCACTTCCTCGGCGAAAGCTACGGTGAGGGGCTCAACATAGGTGCGGTCGGCCAGGCCGGGATCGGTCATGATGGTGGCCGGATTGGAATTGATGAGCACCACTTCATAGCCGTCGGAGCGCAGGGCTTTGCAGGCTTGCGCGCCGGAATAATCGAATTCGCAGGCTTGACCGATGATGATGGGGCCAGAGCCGACGATCAGGATGCGATGGATGTCGTTGCGGCGGGGCATCGGTTACCGGCCGTAGTCCTTGATCATTTGCATGAAGTCGTCGAACAGATAGTGCGAATCGTGCGGGCCGGGAGCCGCTTCGGGATGATATTGCACGCAGAACACCGGCTCGCTGCGATGCCGGAAGCCTTCCAGCGTCTGGTCGTTCAAATTGATGTGCGTGAGATCCACTTCGTTCGCGTTCAGCGAATCCGGATCCACCGCGAAGCCGTGATTGTGGGAAGTGATCTCCACTTTCTCCGTCATGCGGTTCAGCACGGGATGATTTGCGCCGCGATGCCCGAACTTGAGTTTGTAGGTTTTGCCGCCGAGCGCCAATCCCAGGATTTGATGGCCCAGGCAGATACCGAACACGGGCTTTTTGCCGATCAATTTGCGGACCTGCTGGGCCTGGAATTCGAGCGGCTCCGGATCGCCCGGCCCGTTGGAAAGAAACACGCCGTCCGGTTTGAGCGCGAGCACATCTTCAGCCGATGTCATCGCGGGCACCACAGTGACGCGTGCGCCGACAGTCACCAGGCGCCGCAGGATGTTGCGCTTGATTCCGTAATCGTACGCAACCACGTGGCAGAATGGTTCGGTGGTTCCGGCCAAGGCTTCCGAAGCGGAGCAAGGCGCCACCGGCTGGTTCCAGGAGTATTGCGAGGCAGTAGATACGCGAGTGGCAAGATCCAATCCAGCCATGGACGGCGATTGCCGCGCACGTTCGACCAGGGTATTACGATCCTCATTACCCACCGACAGAACGCCGCGCATCACACCGCGCGTTCGCAGGTGGCGCACCAGCGCGCGGGTATCGATCTCGGCGGCTACGGGAATCCCGTTATCGGAAAGAAAGCGCTCGGCGTTTTCTTCCGATCGCCAATTGCTCGCTACGCTCGAAAACTCCCGAACCACCAGGCCTTCGATGTAGGGCCGGGCCGCTTCCTGATCGTACGCATTCGCGCCGTAGTTTCCAATTTGTGGGTTGGTGAGAACGACGATCTGGCCGGCGTATGACGGATCGGTGAAAATTTCCTGGTAGCCGGTGATGGCGGTATTGAAAACCACTTCGCCCACGCGGTCTTTTGGCGCACCAAAACTCTTGCCCTCGAAGACCGTCCCGTCTTCCAGGGCGAGGATTGCAGCATTCAATTCGGATTGTCCTCCAGTGTTCTCGGGAAGGGGAGCCTTTCCTATTGAAGCATGCCGGGGACACTAGATTCAATAATGGGACGGAACACATTGTGGAGCTTCGGAGCGCGTTGGACGCGAGTGAAAGAGTACGTATTCGATGTTGCGGGACGCATTGAGGTCTTTTTTGTGTTTGGCGACACGTTCTACTTGGTCTTTTGAAAAAACGAAGCCATGATCGGCGGGTTGCCAGGGAATTCCTTTGTGTTTATGGAATTCGAGGAGGGCGGCGGCGTCTTTGAGGTCGCGGCGTTGGCGCTCGGCGCGGTCGGCTTGGATGTCGCGGAGCATGGCGAGGTTCTTTTGGAACTGGCGGGAGAGGCGCTGATAGTGCATGCCGAGTGTGGCGAGGG
>JBEKLB010000458.1:0-5300 GCA_050010415.1 Bryobacteraceae bacterium
ATGGTGCTGCGCCAGCTCCCGATAAAGAGCAGGATCATTACGGCAGTCAGGCAAGCCGCGACGATGGCTTCGCGGACCACGCCCTGGATAGCGGCGCGAACAAACAGAGACTGGTCTGCAATGGCCTCGATCTTGAACTGAGTCGGAAGGGTGGCGGCGATCTTCGGCAGCATGTCGCGCACCTCCTTGACGATATCGAGCGTGGAGGTGTCGCCGATTTTCAAGATGCTGAGCAACGCGCTGCGCTGGCCGTTGCGGCGGACGATATTGGTTTGCGGAGAGAAACCGTCGCGCACATGCGCGACGTCGTGCACATAAATAGTGCTGTTGCCGGCAGCCTTCACCGGAAGATCGTTGAGTTCCTGGATGGTCTCCGGACTGGCGTTCAACGCCACGTCATATTCAAACTGGCCGATTTTCGACGTGCCGGTGGGCAGGACCAGATTTTGCGTGTTGATGGCATTGACGATGTCGGCGGGCGAGAGACCCTTGGACTGCAGCAGCGCGGGCTGCAGATCCACCATCACCTGGCGCTGTTTACCGCCGTAGGGCCACGGTATGGCTGCGCCCTTGACGGTGGCCAACTGGGTTCGAACGAAGTTGGCGGCGTAATCAAAGAGCTGTTGCTCCGACAGGCCTTGACCGGACATCGCAAGCTGGAGGATCGGTACACTGGATGCGCTGTAGACGATCATGTAAGGCGACTGAGAGCCGGGCGGCATTTGATGCAGCGCGTTCTGTGCGACGGCGGTCATCTGCGACATCGCCATGTCAGCGCGGGTACCGGGGTGAAAGAAGACCTTGACGATGCTGCGGCCGTTGACGCTCTGGGACTCCATATGGTCGATGTCGGTGACGACGGTGGTGAGCGAGCGCTCAAAGGGCGATGCGACGCGCTCCTCCATTTCCTCCGCGCTCAGGCCCTGGTAGGTCCACAGCGCGGCGATGACGGGGATGTCGACGTTCGGGAAGATGTCGGTGGAGGTACGCATGATCACCAGAGGGCTGATGATCAACAGCAACAGCGACAACACGATAAAGGTATATGGCCGCGTTATCGCGACTCTAACGATCCACAAATTTCAATCCTTCTCCGGCCTCGCGGCCGATGGCAGGGAACTCCTTTAGACTAGGCGACGGTTCATCGCGCGCTCGTTACTGGCCCTTTTTGACTAGATTTAGCCGGGCCGTAGCGTCAAACCGGAAATTTTTGTGTCCGATGACGCTGTTTTTGGATGCTTCGGGCGGCGACGAGGGCTCCATTTTCGCGAGGAGCGAACGAACTCCAGTCCCATTGTAACCGACGACTTACGGCTCCGTTGCCAGGGCGGCATGCCAGCAGGGAGGGAGGTTATCTTGATGAAGAAACTGGAGATGTGATGGCGCCTACTTCACAAGGGGTTCGCCGTCGGAGGGAAATTCGAAGTTCTCGCCGCCGGTGTGAGCGAGCAGCGTTCCGGGGCCGAGGGCTTTCCCGTTGCTCGGGAAAAAGATGGCGCCGTCGGTGGATTCCCCGGACTGGAGCTTGGTGGGGACCAGGGCCAGCGCGGAGGCTGCTGCGCCCGCTTTCAGCCGCGTGGACATGCCGTCGGCCAGGGCGCTTTGACGGCGCGTCTCATAGCCGTTGGTAGTCTGCATATGTTCGTTGCCGTAGACGCCGCGTTCATAAGTGGTGACCAGCTTGATGACGTCGTGACGGCCGGCCTTGGCGAGCAGGTTGTTCACTACCGAGAGCGCGGTGGCCGCTTGCCAGACCGTTCCATCCTGCTGGCGATAGATGAAATCCTCCGGCTTCACCGTCCAGGAAATCGGCGAGCCGTTGGAGAGCGAGACCTGCATGATGGAATATTCCTTCAAATGCGCCGGTAAATAGGCGAACATCACGGTGACGCCGCCCTTGGTGAGCGTCTTATACTGCAGCCCATTGGACTCAAATGGGATAATTTGGGCCGGCATGATCTGCGCGAAAAGCGTGGCGCAAGCCGCGAGGAAGGCGGCCAGCAGAAACCTCATAGTTCCATGATAGTTCGACGACGGCGCACGGCGATGCGCGTTTCTGGTTAGCCTCAAGTCTGTTTCCGGTCGATCCATTTATCGACGAATGGCAGATTGTACTCCAGGAGGCTTTTTACCAGCGATTCGGGACTGCTATCCGAAAGCACCATATGGCGGTGCACGGGCTTCAGGAATTGTTCGGACTGCGCGTGATCGAAGAGCTCGAGGAGGCGGTCGTAGTAGCCTTCGACGTTCAGAATTCCGCAGGGCTTGCGATGCAACCCGAGTTGCGTCCAGGTGAGCACCTCGCAAAACTCCTCGAACGTGCCGTAGCCGCCAGGAAGCGCGATGAACGCGTCGGCCAGCTCAGCCATCAGCGCTTTCCGCTGGTGCATGGAGCCCACCACGCGCAGGTCAGAGAGCCCGGGGTGCGCGAGCTCCTTTTCCACCAGGGATCGCGGAATGACGCCGATGATATCGCCACCAGCCTCAAGCGCGGCATCGGCAAGAGCACCCATCAGGCCGACTTTGCCACCGCCGTAGACGATGCCGATCCCATTGGCGGCGAGGTGTCGCGCCAAGGAAGTTGCCGCTGCCGCATAACACGGGCGGGCGCCGGGACTGGAGCCGCAAAACACACAGATTCGTTTGGCCATTTGCTACTCACCATTTTGCTACTGATCATTTTGCTGCTGCCGGAAGACATAAGTTGTTTGCCCTAGTCGCGAGGCCATGGCGACCATCGTTCTAAGGCGATGAGGGGGCATAACTAGTACCAAAAACCAATTGTTGCTACCGTGATTGAGCCTTAGTCTACATTCAGGAGTTTTCTGCGATGCTTAGAGGCATAATAATCTGTCCCGATGTCGACCTAAATGAGAGGTTGGAAGGGATTCTGACGGAAATCGGGATCGTGAGCGTCACGCGGACACTCGATCGATATCCGAGCGGTCTCGAACTGCTGCGTTTTCTACGTGCGCATGCGCCGCAAGTGGTTTTCGTAAGCACTGAGTCGACCGCAAAAGCGCTAGAGATTGCGCGCGAAGTAGACAAGAACACGCCGGGGGTTCAGATCGTCGCGGTCAGCCGTTTCGTGGATCCGCAGATTTTGCTGGAAGTGATGCGGGCCGGTATTCGCGAGTTTGCTTCACTGCCATTCGATCGGCAGACGCTGGTGGACTCCTTAATACGGATCAAAGACGCGGTTCAGGCGCGGCCGCCGGCCATTGAGGCCACCAATCAGGTTTACAGCTTCCTGCCCTCCAAGGCGGGCGTGGGGACGTCCACGGTGGCGATGAACACGGCGATGGCGATGTCGCGCGTGCAAGATTCCTCCGTTCTGCTCTCCGATTTCGACCTGAATTCCGGCATGGTGCGCTTCATGCTGAAGCTGGATAGCGCCTATTGCGTTACCGACGCGGCCGAGCATGCGCTGGAGATGGACGAGAGCTTGTGGCCCACCATGGTAACCCCGATCGAAAAGCTGGACGTGCTGCACGCCGGGAAGTTGAATCCGGACTTTCGAATCGAGCCGACCCAGATCCGCCATCTGATGGAGTTCATGCGGCGCAACTACACGTCGCTGTGCTTCGACATGTCGGGCAACCTGGAGCGCTATTCGCTCGAGATCATGCACGAATCGAAGCGCATCTTTTTGGTGTGCACGCCGGAGATTCCTTCCTTGCACCTGGCTCGCGAGAAGTATCTTTACCTGAAGCAACTGGATTTGGGCGATCGCGTCAGCGTGCTGCTGAACCGCTGCCCGAAGCGGTCCCTGATCACACCGGCGCAGATCGAACAATTGCTGGGCGTGCCGATTTACATGACCTTCCCGAACGATTATCAGGGTGTGCAACGCGCGATGACGGAAGGCCGGTGGGTGGAAGCGAGCACCGAACTCGGCCGTCAATTTACGTCACTGGCGCAGAACATGCTGGAAGCCAAGGTGGCGCCCGCTCCGGAGCCTAAGAAGCGATTCATCGAGTTCTTCTCGGTGGTGCCGAGCAAAGCGCCGACGCCGGCCCGCAAGACCGCGGGCTAACGAAGCCGGTCAGCGCTGATTCAAAGCCAGCAAGGCGGCAAGACAAGCATTCTTTTGATCCGCTGTCCAAGGCGGACCGAGCGAGTTACCCAGACCGGCAATCTCGCGCTGCAAGGATTTTGCGCTCGAGCCAAATGTCATCTGGCTGCGATCATCGAGATCCATTTCTCGAATCCCGGTTACTTCCAACTTCAATCGCTCGCCAGCCCGGCGGAAAGCCTGCCGAAAGAATTCACCTTCGGCAGTATGTATAAGAGGGTGAGACGCGAGAATGTTCGCAAGCGCCGGCAACTTACGTCCAGAGGCGAGCAGGATGGCACAGCCCGCAACCGCTTTCTGGCGGCGCCGCGCTTCTGAGACAACTTCGCGCAGAGCTTCCCAGGCAAGACGTTCGGACGCCGCGGCGCATTCGGCGAGGTAACGATCCGGATCGGGGAGATCTTTGGCGAAGTGATAGGGCTGGTTTGCGCCCTGGATAATCGGATCGGTGATCACGATCTTTCTGCGGTCCACCACTTCGACGGCGCCGGGGCTGCCTGCCACTACTACCACAGCGCCCCAACCCGAATGCGGTCGAATGCCGATGGCTACCGGCTGCATACTTGATCTACGTTATCATCGCTGCTTGGAAAGCGCCGTCCTCCAGTGGGTTGCCACTTATGGCTATTTCGCCATCTTCGGGTTGCTGGTGCTCGGGATTGTCGGCATTCCCGTCCCCGATGAATTTCTGCTGACCGGCTGCGGCTTTCTCATCTATCGAGGCGATCTGCACGCGCTGCCTGCATTCGCGAGCGCGCTCGGGGGAAGCATGTGCGGCATCACGTGCAGCTACTTCATCGGGCGCACGCTGGGGTGGAAGTTTCTGCATTCGCGAGTGGGGCGGTGGCTGCACATTCGCGACGAGCAGATCCGCTTCGTGCATGACTGGTTTAACCGGATCGGGCATTGGGCGCTCATGATCGGCTATTTCGTCCCCGGCGTGCGGCACTTCACGGGGATTGTAGCGGGGACATCGAAGCTCGAATATCCAGGTTTCGCGGGCTTCGCTTACTCGGGCGCGCTGCTGTGGGTGAGCACGTTTCTCTTTATCGGTTATCATTTCGGATCGCGCTGGGAAGAGATTCTGGGCGTGATCGAGCACAATCTGAAGGAGGCTTCGGTGGTAGCGGGCGTGCTGATTATCGCGTATGCCGCATATGTGTTCGCGCGGCGCAAGCGTTAAGCTAGGAACGGATGGGTTCGGCGGTAGTTCAAGAACACTTTT
>JBEKLB010000459.1:0-7777 GCA_050010415.1 Bryobacteraceae bacterium
AACACGCCGTCTATCGAGTTTTATCGCAGGCTGGGCGCGGTTGCGCAGGACGAGTGGACGGTGTATCGAGTGACCGGCGACGCGCTCGCGCAGCTGGCTGGGAACTTAAAGTGAGGTTTCGCGGACCGGTGCGGGGCGAAGCTGGGCGTCTTCCAGACGCTTGGCTTCCTGGTAAGTAAACACCATGCGGTGAATCACAGTGATGTTGGCAAGCACTGCGATTACCCAAAGCACGGGCGCCATGTGATCGAACAGCGCGCCGATGATCAGCAGCACCACACGCTCTGGACGTTCCATGAAGCCTACCTTGCAACTGGGGATGGTGTTCTCGGCGCGTGCCCGGGTATAGCTCACCATCACCGATCCGCTCATTACAATGGCGGTCAGCACCACGTAGAAATATCGGTTGATCGTGCCGTAGTAGACCAACAAACCCATGAGCAGTGCTAGATCGGAATAACGATCCAGGACCGAATCAAAAAAGCCTCCAAAGCGTGTCACCTGGTTGGTTTCACGCGCCACCCGCCCGTCCACCATGTCGAACAATCCGGCGCCGATGATCACCGCGCCCGCCCAACGGAATTGTCCCGCGGCGAGCAAAACAGCGGCCACAATGTTGATGACTAAGCCGAGGAACGTAAGAACGTTGGGGTGGATTTTCGAGAGTGCCAGTCCGCGGACGATCAGGCGAATTACTTTATTGCACGAGATACCAATCGCGCGGGTATATGTCATGCCAGGCGGCCCTTTTCGATTCTAGCTCGGAATGGCTTCATGCGGTGACGTCATGGATGGTAGTCAATTGAATGATTTCAATCTCGCGGGTGCCACCGGGAATCATCACTTTCACCGTGTCACCCACCCGCTTGCCCAGCAGCGCGCGGCCTATCGGCGAGGTGGTTGAGATACGCCCTTGGGCCACATCCGCTTCTTCGCTGGTCAGCAACTGATAAGTGATCTGTTCGTCCTTGGTGAGATCGAGCACCGTGACCGTGGATCCGAGGCCCACGCGATCCTTTGGGATGCGCGACATATCGACCATGGACAACTCGCGCAAACGTGCACGCAGCTGGCCGAGCCGCATGTTGACGATACCCTGGCGTTCTTTGGCGGCGTGATATTCGGCGTTCTCGCTCAAGTCGCCATGAGCGCGCGCTTTCGAAATCTCGCGAGGGAGATCGACGCGCAATTCCATGTCCAGCGCCGCAATTTCATCTTCGAGCTTCTTCTTTAAATCGATCATGCCAGCAACTGCCTATATTATACGGAGGGCCGGGGCGGTGTGGCATGCCGCTCGCCCGCTTTTTCAGGCAACCGAACCCTTTGGAACAGCTCTACCACCACATCGCCAAAAGGCCCCAGCCGTTCCCGGTGCCAGGTGGAAAACTGGGGCTGTATGGAAAACCAGTTGCGCCAATACCGGACGCTGCCGGAACCGCCATAAATAAAGAAACGGCCAGACTGAGCGAGCGGGCCATTCGCCAGGCTTTCCACGTAGCGTTTGGCTTCCGGCGAATCTTCAAACGGCAACAGGTAGGGCTTGCCACGAAATGGATAAACCGGCAAATGGCAATATAGAAAACCGGGAAGTGCGTAGGATGGCTGCCAGACCGGCGGCTGGGCTTCGATGAACGGGCTGGGGCAGAGCACGGGAGTGGCGGGATCGTTGCCGGCCCACTGATCGATGGTGTGCGCCGCGAGCCGCCAGTCCGATCCGTGATGCATGGGCCAAGGCTCCGTCCATTGCCCCAACATAATCAGCACTCCGGCGGCGAAGACCAGGGATAGCGGCTTCCAATGAGCCGGCGGGATGAAATACGAGGCAGCCAGCGTGGCCGCCAATGCCGCTCCAGGCAGACCGAGATACAGGTAGCGCGCGACGAACATGCTGCTGCCGGTGACGCGAGAGACCGCAAAGAGCGCGAGCGGCTGCACCAGCCACCAGGCAGCGATCAAAACCAGAGAGCTGTTGGTCGCAAAGACTGATGGCCGGGGCCATCGCAAAAGCCGGCCCAGAACAAACGATCCCACGCCGCAAATCAGGATCAGGCCGAATTTGAGCAGGATGCGCAAGTCACGCAGGGTGGGAAGGGCCACGATAACGTGCGACGTGGCATGTCGAAAGAGATTCAGAGCGTCTATCGCCACGGGCAGCAGAGCGACGCCAAGTAGGGCGAACACGGCTAACACGGGGAGCCATCCGACCTGTGTCTCGTGGCGCAGCAAGCGAGCCAGCGCATAGACAGCTAGCACGATGTAGAACGGCCAGAACAGCAGATGGACGCGCCACAGCAGCGCCGCCAGTACGATAAACAGCGCAGCGTCCCACCAGCGGGCCGAATCGAGCCACTGGATGAGGAACCACAGGCTGGCGGCGGCGATGGAGGTGCCGAGCGCGTAAGGCCTGGCATCGGCAGCCTGATCGTTGATGCCGCGCATCGAGAGACAGACAAAGACCACGAACCACGCGGCGCCTGGATGAAGCAGGCGGGCAGCCAGGCGGGCAACCAGAAAAAGGGCGATGGCCATCAGCAGAACCGATGGCAATCGATAGACAATTTCAGAAAATCCGAAAAGCGATTGCGCGGCGCGCGGCAGTTGGTAATAAATGGAATCCGGCACCTGGGGCGCGACAGCCAATGACGGATGATTTGGCAGGCGCGTTACGCAAGCGGCCAGCAGAACAAGGAGCAGGAGGGTGAGAAAGCGTTCGCGCGGGGCCACCGCCTGGGGAGAGTACACTTCTTAAAGCTTACATCTCCGAAAGCTTACGTCTTTCAAAGCTTAAATCGGCGACAAGTCTCGAACGCATTCGAGCACTGTCTTCGCTGTGACGGGCTTTCGCAGTGCGGCGTGGGCGCCCAGGAGTTTCGCGTCCAGGGAATGCAGCGCAGCGAGCGACCTGGCCTCCACGCCATCCTGGGCTGCGAATACCCGATGGCTCGCGCCCTCCAAATTTCTGTGCCATTCACGCATGCCCAGCTCATCTTCGACCACGAGAATGTTTGCCACTGGGCGCCTCCTGGTTGGAGTCCGCTTAGACTGCGGCTTCATCCACCGGAGTGCTTATTGGCGCACTGCGAAATTGGTTGAATTGGAAGAGCTTCTAGGTGTTTAGGGCTGCGAAATGTTACAATAACGTTGAGGCATTAGCTACCCTCTATGGCATTCAAACCGGCTTTCGCGCAAGGCGCACAGATCGAGCACAACAAGTACGGTCTCGGTTCCGTGGCTTCTTGCACGGAAGAGTATATCGTGATCAAATTCGACGATCACGGCGAGAAGAAATTCGTTTTAGCTATCGCGCTGCCCGCTTTGAAAAAGAGCGACCGGACGCCGCCGGTGGAAAAACGCCGCGCCGCCCGCAAGAAAGCCGTTCCCGCAGCCGCGAAGTAAAAGCCAAGAGCTAACAGCCAATCGCGACACGGGATGCCAACCAACGGCCAGCATCCCACGTTACTCTACCCTCGTTTTGCTTCTAGGCGGTTGGAACTGGCTTCAGCTTTTCGCGCTGCTCGCGCAACACGGCTTTCCGGCTCAGTTTGATTTTGTTGCCTTCGAGCGCCAGCACCTTTACCAGGATCTGGTCGCCTTCTTTCAACTCGTCCCGCACCGCTTTGATCCGGTTCTCCGATATTTCGCTGATGTGCAGCAAACCGTCCGTGCCGGGGAATATCTCGACAAACGCGCCGAATTCGGCCAGCCGCACCACCTTACCCAGATACGTTTTGCCGACCTCAGCCACGGCGCAAATATCGGTGACGCGCTGAATGGCCAGTTTGGCGGATTCGCCGTCGGAAGCGAAAATCTTGACCGATCCGTCGTCTTCGACGTCGATCTTAACTCCGGTTTCGTCCACAATGCTGCGGATCATCTTGCCGCCCGGCCCGATCAAATCGCGAATCTTGTCGGTCGGAATTTGGAGCGTGTAGATGCGCGGCGCGTACTGCGACATCTCACCGCGCGGAGCCGCGATGGTGGCCACCATTTTGTCCAGGATGAACAGGCGAGCGCCCTTGGCTTGGGCCAGCGCTTCCTTCATGATCTTGGTGGTGACGTTGGGGACCTTGATGTCCATCTGCAGACCGGTAATGCCCCGGCGCGATCCGGCCACTTTGAAATCCATGTCGCCGTAATGATCCTCGGCGCCCGCGATGTCGGTCAGAATGGCGTAGTCCTTGCCTTCCAGCACCAGGCCCATGGCGATACCGGCGATCGGTTCGGCCACCGGAACTCCGGCGTCCATCAATGCGAGCGACCCACCGCATACGCTGGCCATGGAACTGGAACCATTCGATTCCAGAATGTCGCTGACCACACGCATGGTGTAAGGGAACTTCTTGTCGTCGGGAATAACGGCGGAAAGAGATCGTTCCGCCAGCGCGCCATGCCCGATTTCGCGACGTCCGGCTCCACGCATGAATCCCACTTCGCCGACGCTGAACGGCGGGAAGTTGTAATGCAGCATGAAGCGCTTGGAGGTTTCGGTGAGATCGAACATCTCGATGCGCTGTTCGTCGTCCTTGGTGCCGAGGGTAACCGTAACCAGAGCCTGCGTCTCGCCGCGCGTGAAGAGCGCCGAGCCGTGCGTGCGGGGCAGCACGCCCACTTCACAATCGATATTGCGAATCTCATCGAACGCCCGGCCATCCGGACGACGCTTGGCTTTCAACATCTCGTCGCGGAAAATGCGCTCCTTCAGCGTATCGAACAGCTCTTTGCCTTCCGCCTGCTGTTCCTCGGGCAGCCCTTCCACCACTTTCTTCTTGGCTTCGTGAACCCGGTGATAACTTTCGAGCTTGGGATACTTCTTGGTGTCTAGCGCGTCGGTCAGTTCCTTGCGGATCTGCGATTCGATCTTCGCGTACAGTTCCTTGTTGACGGCCGACGGCGTATATTGCCATTTCTTCTTGCCGACCTTGGCGACCAATTCCTTGATCCCAGCGGCGATCTTCTTGCAGCAGGCATGGCCGTACTCGATGGCCTCTAGCACTTCCTCTTCGGTGGCGTGCTGCGCGCCCGCTTCCACCATCACGATGCCTTCGTCGGTGCCCGCCACCACGATGTTGACCTTGGATTCGCGGGTTTCATCGTAGCTGGGGTTCGGCACCAGCTTGCCGTTTACGGATCCCACGCGCACGCCGCCCAGCACGTGCTGGAAGGGAATGTCGGAAATCGCGAGCGACGCGCCTGCGCCGATAATGGCCAGAGTGCTGGGATCGCGTTTTGGATCGGCCGACAGCACCATGGCGATGACTTGGCTCTCGTTCATGAAGCCTTCGGGGAACAGCGGACGGATGGGCCGGTCAATCAGCCGGCTGGTGAGGATTTCCTTCTCCGAAGGGCGCCCCTCGCGCTTGATGAAGCCGCCGGGAAATTTTCCCGCGGCGTAAGTGTATTCACGATAATCGACAGTCAGCGGGAAGAACGCGGCGTTGGCCTTGGGTTCTTCATTCGCGCAAGCGCTGACTAAAACAACGGTGTCCCCGGAGCGGACCACGACGGCGCCATTGGCCTGTTTCGCGATCTTACCTGTCTCCAGGGTAATTTTTTGACCATCCAGGTCAATTTCTACGGTATGTAGCATTCTGAAATTCCTTTTAATCCAGGCGAAGCTGTCTGCTGCGTCTGTTTTTGGACTAAGAGGAGACTTTGGAGTGTATGAAACTGCGGGAACGCCGCCCACCGGGGCGGTTCACCTGTACCCGGACACCTAACGACGGATGCCCAGGCTTTGGATCAGGTTCTTGTATCTTTCCGGGTTACAGCTCTTCAGGTATTTCAACATGCGGCGGCGCCGCGCGACCATCGACAACAATCCCCGGCGGGAATGATGATCTTTGCGGTGCGTCTTGAAATGATCCTGGAGCTGCAAAATGCGCTGACTCAGGATCGCGACCTGAACTTCTGGCGAACCGGTATCCGTCTTGTGAACACGGTATGTTGCGACTACTTGCTTCTTGGAATCGGTTGCCAGCGCCATTCTCGGATCGATACTCCTCGTCTTAACTTAATCTCTTTTTTGTCCTTCACAGGATAGCACAAAGTTTGGGATTCGGGACTGGGGGTTAGCAACCCGGAACATCTACTAACAGAGTTAGCATGTTATACTCATGCCATGAGTAAGCGACTGCAGGTGTTGCTTCCGGAATCGGAAATGGCAGAAATTCAGACACTTGCGGAGCGGGAACGGGTAAGCGTCGGCGAATGGGTGCGCCGTGCCTTGCGCGAGGCTCGATCCCGCCGGGCCTCTGCGGAGCCGCAGTCGAAGCTCAAGTCCGTGCGCCAGGCTGTGGAGTGCTCTTTCCCGACCGCTGACATCGAGCAAATGCTCGCCGAGATCGAACGGGGCTACCAGCGCTGATCTTCGTCGACTCCAACATACCGATGTATCTGGTAGGCGCGGCGCATCCGCACAAGGTGGAGGCCCAACTTCTGCTGGAGCGGCTTATCGCATCCGGACAGCGGCTGGTGACCGATGTGGAGGTTGTTCAGGAGCTCCTTCATCGCTATACAGCGATCAATCGCCGGGATGCGATTGAGCCGGCGATCAAGGTGACCCTGGACATCGTGGATGACATTTTCGCGATCGAAAAGGCGGACGTGCTTCGTGCCGCGGAGATCGTGCAGAGCCGTGCTCTATTTTCGGCCCGGGATGCGCTTCACATCGCGACCATCGAGCGCCATGGGATTGTCGAGATCCTGAGTTTCGACGCCGACTTCGATCGATGGCCGGGTCTGAAGCGAATCCATCAGATCTGAGGGAGTTCGCGCCGCATCAAATCCGCGCCAACTGTGTTACATTGGGTGTCTTCGGGTTTGTATCGGTCTGCTTTTCCCAACCCAGCTTACAGGAGATAGTTTATGAACCTTCGTCCGCTCCATGACCGCGTGCTCGTCAAACGGCTGGAAGAACAGGAAACCAAGCGCGGGGGCATCATCATCCCCGACAGTGCAAAAGAAAAGCCGCAACATGCCGAGGTGGTGGCGGTGGGCGGCGGGAAACTGCTCGAAGACGGGAATCGCGCCGTTCCCGACGTTAAAGCGGGCGACAAGATTCTTTTTGGCAAGTACTCGGGCTCCGATATCCGGATCGACGGCGACGAATATCTGATCCTCCGCGAGGACGAAATTCTGGGAGTTTTCGGCAATGAATAAGCTGCTGTTCGCGGTGCTTGCGCTCGCCAGCGTCGGAGCGGCCAGTGCCCAGGTGAAGATCGCGGTGATCAACACCCAGAAGGCCCTGCTCGAAACCGACGATATCAAGAAAGCTCAGTTGGATCTGGAAGCGAAGTTCAAACCGCGCCAGGATCAGATGATCAAAGTGCAAAAGGAGCTGGAGGACATCCAGGCTCAGCTGCAGAGCGGAAAGCTCAATGAATTGGGCACCCAGGAAATCAATGCCGAGGGCCAGCGCAAGCAGCGGGAGTTGCAGCGCATGCAGCAGGACATGCAGGAAGACGTCCAACGCGAGCGGACCGAAATCCTGGAACGGGCGGGAAGCCGGATGCAGGAAGTGGTGAAGAAACTGGCCGACGAGAAGGGTTTGGATATCGTGGTGGACAGCGCCAACACGCTATTCTTCAAGCCTAGCTTTGAAATCACCGCTGACGCCACCGCGGCTTACAACAAAGCCTATCCGACGAAGTAGGTCAGCGAAGTAGGTCAGCGAAGTAAATCAGCGAAGTAAGTTTCTGGCGAAGTAAAGTAAGAGCTAAAATAAAAGTAGGATGTCCAGCTACCTGGAAGCCTACGGAGCCGCCGAGCAACACCGTGC
>JBEKLB010000460.1:0-5234 GCA_050010415.1 Bryobacteraceae bacterium
CGAGCGATGCAGGAGTCCGATCTGCTCGCGTTTCATATCGCCATCTCCATTGCGAATCCCGGTGCGGTGATGTGTTCTTACAACCGGATCAATGGCGACTTCGGTTGCGAGAACCCGTACACGCTTCACGACGTGCTCAAGAAAGATTGGGGCTTCAAGGGATTCGTTATCTCCGACTGGGGAGGAACGCATAGTACAGAGAAGGCGTCCGCAGCAGGTCTCGATCAGGAACAACCGATGGCAGACTTCTTTGGTCCGAAGCTGAAAGAAGCCGTGGAAGCCGGAAGAGTGCCCATGTCGGAGATTGACGACCACGCGCGGAGAGTTCTCTATGCTGAATTTCTGTCCGGCATCGTCGACGACCCGCCGCAGAAGAGCGTCGTCGATGTGGAGAAGGGTTTCGAAGTCGCGCAGCGTGTGGAAGAAAAGAGCATCGTTCTCCTGAAGAACAGTCCGGCAGTCCTTCCGATTGTGCCGTCAATGGTGCGCAGCATTGCGATTATTGGCGGGCACGCCGACGTGGGGATGATCTCCGGCGGAGGATCGGCGCAGGTGGATCCGCCGGACGGAAACGCCATTATGCCTCCAGGCAAGGGCGCGACAGTCTGGCAAAAACCCGTATGGTTTCCAACCTCTCCTCTGAAAGCGCTTCAGGCGAAATTGCCGAACACGAAGATCGATTTCGATCCGGGAACGGATGCGACGTCGGCAGCAGCTTTGGCCAAGGGCGCTGATTTGGCGATTGTGTTTGCGTATCAGTGGGAAGCCGAAGACATGGACCTGCCAAGCCTTCCGCTTCCTGACAATCAGGATGCCTTGATCGAGCAGGTCGCGTCGGCGAATCCGCACACCATCGTGGTGCTGGAGACGGGAACTGCGGTGACCATGCCCTGGATCAATAAGGTGGCTGGTGTAGTCGAGGCTTGGTACGCGGGCAGCTCGGGACACAAGGCGTTGGCGGACGTGCTTGTCGGGGCCGTCAATCCATCCGGCAAACTTCCGCTCACTTTTACCAGCAGCGAAGCGGATCTTCCGCACCCGCATCGTCCCGAGATTCCCCCTGCGAGTCAGACTCACGCTGGAGATATCGCGGACAACGGAGCTCCTTCTTCGAACGCTTCCGATCACACAGGCTACGCTGTGCACTACGACGAAGGCAGCGCGATCGGCTACAAATGGTTCGAAGAGCAGCATAAGAAACCGCTGTTTGCCTTCGGGTTTGGTATGTCTTACACCACCTACGCATACTCCGGCCTGAGTGTCGACTCAGACGCGAAGTCTGTGCGCTTCACCGTCAAGAACACCGGAGAGCGGCCCGGGATCGAAATCGCCGAGGTGTACGCGCGGCTTCCATTGAGCGCAGGCGAGCCTTACAGGCGGCTGGCCGGATGGACACGGATCGCACTTTCGCCCGGTGAATCGAAGACAGTTTCTGTTCCCATCGACGACCGCGTATTGAAGACATTCGACGAAGAGAAGAACGCCTGGAATAGGCCGCCGGGGGATTATCAAGTCCTGGTCGGTGGATCGTCAGACAATACGCCCTTGACAGGAACATTCGTGGTTCGTTGAGTCAGTGCGATGAACTGTCTGTCTGAATCTTGACTGAATTCCAACAAGACGCGCGGGAGCACAACGCCGAGCCTCAATCGAGGAGTGATCTGACCGATGAATGTTCCCGTCGTTGCCGACCGCACCAGTAGCGGAAAACAGCATTTTGAAGTGTTGGATGGGCTGCGAGGCAGCGCTGCATTTTTGATCGTGATCTTCCACGTCTTCAATTACTCGTTTGGGTTCCAGGGACCATTCGCTCTGGTGCATCACGCTTACCTGGCAGTTGACTTCTTTTTCGCGCTTTCCGGGTTTGTCGTCGCCTATGCATACGATGACCGGTGGACGCGGATGTCGGTCCTGCAATTCTTCCGCATTCGTCTCATTCGTCTGCATCCACTGGTTCTGATGGGGGCCACCCTGGCGCTTCTCGGATACCTCTTCGATCCGTTCAGTAAAGCGGCAAACCACACCAGCGCCGCAATGCTGCTGCTGGTGTACGTCACATCATTGCTGCTGCTGCCATCACCTCCGATCGGCGGAAGGCATAACGAATCTCAGGCGCTCAATGGGCCAGCATGGTCTCTGATGCAGGAGTATCTCGGAAATATCGCCTACGCTTTGATTCTTCGCCGCCTGCGCGCGCTAACCCTTGCGATTATTTTCGGCCTGTCCGGGCTCCTGCTCATTTGGACTGCTAATGCAAAAGGATCGCTGGACGGAGGCTGGGATTATCCGAAGATCTGGATGGCGCCTCTTCGCTTGACGGTCTCGTTCGTGCTGGGGCTCTGGCTCTATCGGGTGCACGATCGCATTCCAATGCCTAAGATCGGACTTCTCCTGCTTTCGATCGTGCTCGTAGTGTGCTTCCAGATGCCCGTCTTCCCCAAGGTTGGCCAATACTCGCTGAACGGGCTTTACGACGCGGCGTGCGTGCTATTCCTATTTCCGCTCATCATCCTTTGCGGCGCACACTCCGACGCCGGCGCGGGAATGATCAGGCTTTGCAAGTTCAGCGGCCACCTGTCCTATCCGCTCTACATCACTCACATTCCATTCGTATACGTGCTTACAGGCTACGCGTGGACAAGGCATCCCAGTCTGACGGTGAAACTGACATTGATTTTTCTACTTATTCCATTCGTGATTTTTATCGCATGGCTTGTCTTGAAGTATTACGACGAGCCCGTGCGCTCCTGGCTGAGCCGGCGTTACGGGATCAAGCGGGCAACAGTAAGGGTTTTCGGACAGACAGGGGAGGCACGATGATGTCGATATGGAAGAGGATTCGGCGGTCGGCGGGCCCACTGTTGATATTTGGATTGGTGTTCGCAAAGCCACTGCTTGCGCAGGAGCAAGGCGCTATTGGCTGGCATGGTCTGTTGCGCGACAGTGCCGGGGCGCCCATCGCGAACGCCAAAGTGAGGCTGACGGGTGAGGCCACGGCCGAAGCTAATAGTAGCGCCGACGGAAGCTTCACGCTTTCCGCACTGCGCAGCGGGCAATACCGACTCGTAATCGTCGCCGAGGGCACGACCGCGGCCTACGCCCAGACTATTACTCTGGCCCCCGATGCTCCGCCTGTTGTGATCACGATGTCGAGCCGGGGAGAGATTACTGTCGCTGCGCAACAGGGCACAAGCGCAACGGGCGGGGAAGCGCTTTCCGGCCAGGCCGTGAGCTCTCTACCTCTGAACGGCCGCGACTTCAGTACTTTGTTGCTCCTGGCAGCCGGCACTATGACCGATACAAACGGCGCGACAAATTTCACGCAGCAGTTTGCAATCAACGGCCAGCGCGGGGTGGAGGCGACATTTGCCATGGATGGCGCGGACATCAGCGATCCGGAGATGGGCGGCAGTATCATGCCGAACTTCAACGTAGACGCCATTCAGGAACTGCAATCGAGTTCGGGATGGATGCCGGCCGATATCGGGCGCGGTGCTTCGGGTTTTACAAACATTGTCACTCGCTCCGGAGCGGCGGGCTTCCACGGCTCATTTTTTGAGTTCGTGCGCAACTCGGCGTTTGACGCGCGCAACTTCTTTGATCATCCGACGCCTGCATATCCGGGGCGCATTCCGCCGTTCCGCCGCAACGAATTCGGATTCACAAATGGCGGACCCGTCTACACCCCTCATCTCTATGACGGGCGTAAGCGCACCTTCTACTTTGTTGAGTACCAGGGCTTCCGTCAGGTGCTGGGCACCACTCAGGTCATGCCGGTACCCGACGCTGCACAACGGCCATCAGGAGGCTCGAATATAGTCTCCGACACGGTGAGTTTTCCCGACGGCACAACAGATTCGCTGGCCGTTCCGGTGAATCCGTCCATTGCCGCGATACTGGCGCGATATCCTCTGCCGAACCTTTCTACGGGCTCCTTCGGTGCGAATACCTACGCGACCCCTTCGAAAGTGACCACCAACGCCGACCAATTCTCGTTGCGCATCGACCACAAGCTTTCAACAAAGAACCAGTTCTTTGCGCGTTTTACGATGGACAACCTGACCGGGCCGACGACCAATCCGGATCAGACTGCGATCGATCCGGCCTTCGCGGTCGAGTACCTCGACCGGCAGCGCAACGTCGTCGGGACTATAACGACGACGTTCACGCCCAAGCTTGTACTCGAATCCTCGCTGTCGATAACCCGATCCACTCCTGGCTTTCCCACCCCCGATCACACTGACCCCGCGGTGAAGTTTGAAGACGGTCTCTTCGAAGCCTTTAACAGCGCCGGCGGCTCAGTGATGCAGGCCTATGGCAATCTGTTCCAGGAGCGCGAGAACATCGGCTACTCCGCCGGACAACATACGCTGAAAGCGGGCTTCGAGGCCAGGAAGAATGTGGACACCACCTATTTCGGAATTCCGCCGAACGGGGAGTACGATTTCGGCGGCGGCACGGCCTACGCGACGGAAGCGATCGCGTCCGCGAGCGGCGAGCATAACATCAACGTTGGTGATCCTCTACCGGATACGCTCTCCGGTTTGCTCTCCGGTTCGCCATTTGCCTATATCGTAGCGGTTGCACCTCCAGGAGTTTCAGGTGGTTCACACATCGGTCCGGCCGCCATCAACCGGAGCGATTACAACGCTTATGTCGAAGACAATTGGAAGGTCACGCCAAAACTGACGCTGGACTACGGTCTCCGCTGGGAGTACTACACCCCGATCACCGAGCGCGCACATCGCACGGGCTCCTTCCGCACTCTGAATGGAAACCTGGACTATGTTGTCAATCCTCAGCCCGGATATTCAACCACCTGGAATGGGTGGGGCCCAAGGGTACAAATCACCTGGGCGCCGCTCAAGAACTTTACCGCGCACGCAGGCGGAGGGGTGATGGTGATACCGCCTAACATATGGCAGGACAACATGCTCACCGGTTCGACGCCTTTCTCGATCAACCCGCGGCGTCAATCCTCATCGAGCGCGCCACTTTCCTATGGGTTCACGATCACGCCATCGATGTTGCCCATTGCCTACGACCTGAGCGGCAACAACATTCTGGCCAAGGGAACGAAGAATATTCCTGCCAACACGCCCATGGACGTGGACCGCTATGAGAAGGATTTGGCCAGCGTGACTTCCTCGGGTGCGGTGAGTTCGCTGAACCTCTCCGGGATCGATGCCAAGTTCGGCAATGGAACGCTGTACACATGGACACTGGGACTCGAG
>JBEKLB010000461.1:0-5231 GCA_050010415.1 Bryobacteraceae bacterium
GCCGCGGTGCTCGTGAGAAGGGGCTTCCCCGGGCGGCTTGGGCAGGGGCTGAAATCCAACGGCCACCGAGAGGGACTGAGCCTTCTTGGCGAGCAGGTGATTCTGCAGCATGGAGGGCAGCTCAGCGGCATGCAGCAGCGGACCGGTGTTGATGGCGACCATGTGCTGAATGCAATTTTCGAGCTCGCGAACGTTACCGGGCCAATCGTACGACAGCATCGCTTCCAGCGTTTCCTGCGTCAGCGTGTGGCCTCTGGCGTGGCGCGTCAGGAAGTGCGCAATCAAGGAGGGGATATCTTCCTTGCGGTCGCGCAGTGGGGCCAGCCTGAGATTCACGACGTTCAGCCGGTAGAACAGATCGCGGCGGAACGCACCTTTTTCCACTTCCTTGGCCAAGTCACGGTTAGTAGCGGCGATGACGCGGAAGTCCGAGCGGCGATGGGTGAGCGAACCCACCGGGCGGAACTCCTTTTCCTGCAGGACGCGCAGGAGCTTGGCTTGCAAGTCGAGAGGCAGCTCGCCGATCTCGTCGAAAAAGGCCGTGCCGCCATTGGCCACTTCGATCAGGCCAGTCTTGGGAGTTACGGCGCCCGTGAACGCGCCTTTCACGTGGCCGAACAGCTCGCTCTCCATGAGCGGGCCGACCAGGGAGGAACAATCGATGGTGACGAACGGCCCAACGGGCTGAACCTTATGTATAGAGCGCGCGACTACTTCCTTGCCAGTACCAGTTTCGCCCAGCAGCAGGACGGGCCAACGGCAGTGTCCCAGCTTGTCCACCATCCGTAAGACATTTCGGATGCGCGGCGACTGGCCGACCAGTAAGGGAGCGGATTCTTCAGCTTGCGCTAGCATTCATGGGTCCCGGGTCTGAGTTGTTAGAGAAGATAGTGTCTGAGTCCTTCATAAACTCTAAGGGGACTTTAGGATTTCGACAACACCCCACGGTATTGATTCGGGAGATCATTTGAGGTGAGGGCGTCACCTCATTTGGGGGGACCGTCTTAGTACTTACCCTTAAGGTGCATCACGGGTTGCCTCGGCGGGGCGCGCGGCGGGATCGAGCCGGGTGTCGAGACGTACCACAAAGGCAGTGCCGGTTTGGCCGCGGACCTGTTGCGCCAGCGCGGTGGCCGCTTCTTCGGACGGAACGCGTCCTACCAGAACCCGCCAGAGCGGCGGACTGCCGGCACGCTGAACCAGATGCGCGGGACCGAAGTCGCGCTCGAGCGATGCGCGCAGGCGTTCGGCACGATCGGGATCGAGGAACGCGCCGGCTTGCACGGCGTACCAGTTTTCGCCGGAGGCGGGGGTGGGAATGGAAAGGATATCCAGGCGGACGCGCGCCACGCCGGGTCCGATGAGTGCGATGGCAACGGCCGCGGCATGCGAGAGATCGATGATGCGGTTTTCGACGAAGGGTCCGCGGTCTGTGATGCGGACGTCCACGGTTTTGTCGTTGGTCAGATTGACGACGCGCACCCAGGTTCCGAAAGGCAGGGTGCGATGCGCGGCGGTGAGCTTCTCCATATCGTAGATTTCGCCGTCAGCCGCGGGGCGGCCGTGATAAGGATGCCCGTACCAGCTTGCGAGCCCGGTTTCGCCCGAGCGAATTTGCGGGGCGGCAGGTACGGCAACGGCGTGATGCTTCTTGGAACAAGCGCTCAGCGCGGCGCAACCGGCGAGCGCCACACCGGCCAGCATCAGAGCGGCGCAGGTCCCGAGTGATCGGCTTGAGGCCACTTGGTCCGATCGTAGCGCGCTCCGCGCGGCGCGGGCAAGAACAAAATGGCACGTTTGTGGCGTGGCCGGATGGAGAACGGTGAAGAACAATTCATGGAGGAAATGGTTTTGCGCTGGAGAGAGGGCGTGGAGGTCCGGCGCGCGAGGCCCGATCTGCATTTTTTTCTTGACTTTCGCCTCAAAGAACCTTATATATGAATCACACTGCGATCTAAGATCGCAAATCTGATGTTAGGGAGAATCAATCGATGAAGAACGCAACTAAGAAGGCTGCGAAGAAGGCCGCTAAGAAAGCGCCCGCCAAGAAAAAGAAGTAAGCCTTGGCGCCCCGAGAGGGCTCGCAGTAGTTTAGGTTCATGCAAACGGCCCCGAGAGATCGGGGCCTTTTTTATTGCCTGCCAGGGTCCACAGTGTTCCCCGATTTGATTCATCACTAGCAACACCCAGCGACGTTTCAGCTAGCCTACCCGATTCAACGCCGCGCGCAGCTCGTCCAGGGTCATCGCGCCCGGATGATAAACGCGCACGATGCCGCGGCGGTCGATCAAGACCAGAGTGGGCGTGGTGCTGGCGCCGTAGTTGCGGAAGTTGGCTTCGCTCACCGGCGCGGGTATGCTGAGCAGGTCGGCGTAATATTGATGGCGGATCTGCTCGATGTACTTGAGCTCGTCGGCGGGGCCAGCCTCATCCCCGTTCGCGACGTAGCCATAACGCTGCGTCGGCGCGATCATCACCAAACCCTTGGGAGCATATTCGCTCGCGATCTGGGCCAGGATATGTTCCTCCTGTTTGCAGTCCGGACACCAGTGCGCCCAGAAGAATAGCAGAACAGGCTTGCCGCGCAGCGCTAGCAGCGGCGTAGGCTTGGCGCCCAGGAACTCACGTTCTTCCAAGGCCGGCGCGGCCCGGCCCTCCAGCGTCAGCAGGTTGATGTTCTTCTGAATGCGCGTCCGGATGGACGTGTCGTGGAAGGCGAGCAGATCCCTATGCAGCAGGGCCAGAGCGCCCGCGCGGTCGCCATTGGCGGTGAGTACCTGAGCTTCCACTTCGATGGCCGCGCCCAAAGCCAGCGGCAAGTGCGGCTCCGCATCCAGGGGCCGGGTGGCGAGGGATTGCACGGCGAGCTTTTCGGCATCCTTCGCGACGGCGTCGGCCTTGTCGAACTGCCGCGTGATCAGGTCGCCGCGCGCGAGCCACGAGAGCGCCTCCAGGTACTCCGGCGTCACGCCCCGCTGCGTCCGGTAGCTTTGGAGCATTGCTTCGGCCAAAGGAAAGTTGCCGCGCGACATCGCCGTCTGGACGTCGGTGACCAGAGTTGCCATGGCCGCCACAGCCACCAAACCCAAGGGAATCAGCTTGCGGAGCATCTACAACGAGGATACCAAGCGGGTGCCGCGGGTCACAGCTTGAGCTGCTTCAGATACTCGCGAAACGGAGCACCCAGGTCGTGACGATGCAATGCGAACTCGACGGTGGCTTTCAGGAAGCCCAGCTTATCGCCGGCGTCATAGCGCGTGCCTTCAAAACGGTAGCCGTAAATGGGCCGGTTGCGGAGCAGGTGCTTCAGCGCGTCGGTGAGCTGGATCTCGCCGCCGCTTCCTGGCTCGATGGCTTCAATGGACTCGAACACTTCGGGCGTGAGCACATAGCGGCCGATGATCGCGAGATTGGAGGGGGCCTCGGATGGCTTGGGCTTCTCCACCATGTTGCGGATGCGGAACAGCCGGTCCTTACCGGAATTGTGCGAGACCGGCTCGGCGTCCACTGCGCCGTAGGACGAGATAGCGTCGCCGGGCACTTCCATCAGCGCCACCACGGAGGCGCCGTAGAACTCATAGACGTCGAGAAGCTGACGAACGGACGGGATCTCGGAATCGATCACGTCGTCGGAAAGCACCACGGCGAATGGCTCGTTCCCCACCAGTTCCTTCGCGCGCAGTACGGCGTGGCCGAGCCCGAGCGCCTCCTTCTGGCGTACGTAGGAGACGTCGATCATATCGGACACGTCGCGCACTATTTTCAGCAGTTCTTTCTTGTTCTTGGCTTCGAGCGCGTGCTCCAGCTCAAAGGCCACGTCGAAATGGTCTTCAATCGCGCTCTTTCCGCGGCCGGTGACGATGATGATGTTCTGAATTCCGGAATGGATGCATTCCTCAACGCCGTACTGAATGAGCGGCTTGTCCACCAGAGGCAGCATCTCTTTGGGTTGGGCCTTGGTGGCGGGAAGAAATCGCGTGCCCAGTCCCGCGGCGGGGAAGACTGCTTTACGCACTTTGGGAATCATGTTTTCGAGGTTCTCGTTTCTCTTTTGAGGCCTTTATCTAGAGATCGGAAAATAGGGCGGCCGGCGTTAGTTCGAAGGGATAATCGGGGAGGGCAAGCGAGGAGACGTTGTGGAGCCCCCATTCGGTACAAGTGACGAACCGCTTCGCTATGGGATTTACTATCCAGATGTTCGGAACACCCCATACGCGATATTCTTCCAACTTCACCGTGAGGTCACGATGGCGGTCGTCTTTCGATATGATTTCGATCACGAGTAGCGGAGGCTCGGAAGGAACACTGTGCTTCGGCTCTTGGCCCGCGAAAACAGCTAGGTCTGGCGTGCGATGTACTCCGGGCGCCACTCGCATCTCTACTCCAAAGCATGGGTACAGCGGGTGTGAACGAGTCACCGGTACCAGCGCCTGAGCTAGCAAGAACGCAATTTTCCCGTGAATATAGTCGCGTTCGAACGTCATGTCGAGGTACTGCTCGGCCGTGATCTGGGCTTTGGTGGCCATCTGTGGGAAGCATAGCATGGCGCGCCGCCCCCGGATTTCGCCCATCTAGATCGGAAATCGGGCCTTTCGACCCGTTCCGCGCGGCAGAACGCACCACCAAGCTATAATAATCCTTACCCCACGCGCGGCTCGATTTCGACCTGCGCCCTGGAGAGCGCAAAGCGCGGGACACGCTCACCAAGAAAAGTAAACCATCGCGGCCCGCTCGGTTGTGCGCGATGTTATTGGAGCGACAATGGCTTACGTAATTGCAGAACCTTGCATCGGCACGAAGGACACGGCCTGTATTGATGCCTGCCCGGTGGATTGCATTCACCCCAAGAAGGACGCGCCCAACTTCGCGGAGCACAACATGATCTACATCGATCCCGTGGAGTGCATCGATTGCGGAGCTTGTGTCCCGGTATGTCCGGTTTCGGCGATTTTCGCGCTGGACGATCTGCCGGAAAAATGGTCGAACTTCACCAAGATCAACTCGGATTATTTCGGGCGATAATTCCTAGGGGCGGTAGATCGCCGAGCTGGTGTCCGTTTCCCAAACCTGGATCGCGGAGATGCGCACCGGGACCTCGTTCTTTAGACCCACTTGGATCTTGTCGTAAAAATACTTGGCGATGTTCTCGGCCGAAGGGTTGAGCTCATCAAACGGCGGAAGATCATTGATGAAGCGATGGTCCAAGTAACCCACCGCGCCGGTGATCAGGC
>JBEKLB010000462.1:0-5219 GCA_050010415.1 Bryobacteraceae bacterium
TTACCGCGCATGGAGCCAGACTGGGAGTGGCGACAGAACAGTCGTATGAAGAATTTGCTGATGCGATCTTTGGGTTGCCGCCATCCTCGGTACTTGAGTTCAGACGTCCATGGAACGGAGAACTTGTGCGCTATGATCAAGTCAGAGAGGTGTTCGCAGTGCGGGACTCACACGGTTTTATTAAAACGTGTTACAACCCAGAACCCCTAGTGCATGGATGTGCTACTAACTTGGATTACTATCTGGAGGAAGAGGCGAAAGCATGAAATACACATGTCCGGTCTGCGGCTTTGACCAAATGCCATTTCCGCCAGAAGACTACAACATCTGCTCGTGTTGCGGTACAGAGTTTGGCTATGACGACCATGCGCACTCCCCTCAGCAATTAAGGAGAAAGTGGATCGCCAACGGATGCCCCTGGTTTAGCGCCGCGATCAATCCTCAACCCGATTGGAATCCTTATGTTCAGATGTTGCATGGCGGATTGTTGGACGTTACTGTCGGCGGTTCTGGCGATGTGTTGTCCATTAGCCTAGAGAAAATGCGACACCCTCAAACCGCCTCAAAGGATGTGGGCACGGTCGCCGCATAAGCGATGCCGATTCTTCTGGCATTCCTCGCTTGCGAAAAAATAATTTTTGAAGAGGATACAAAGAAGGCCACCATCGTAAATGTATTGCATGACGTGTACGTCCCTGTCATTCGATCAGTTCAGATCCCGCCGAACACTCTAGCGCCACTAAGTTGGACGGCTTTCTCCATCTGGTATATTTCGCCGAGCGACGGTGCCGACTGGTGGGAGCAGAAAGCCGTTTTGGTGGGAGAAAACGGCGAATGGCTTATGGAGTCGATGCCGGTCCGATTTCAAATGACACACCCAGTCATGCGTGCCGTGACGCCATTCTACAATTTCCCGGTCTACAGGGAGGCACAGTGCCTCTTGAAATTGTATACGCGCAATTTGGGAACGCTGCCAGACGCTGTTAACATGGTTCAGTGGAATGAGATCATGGTCTATCCGATTTCATTGCATCACACCTTTTATCCGACCTAGCCGACCTGTCACGCCACTGATGAGCGTACTAGAAGACAGTCTTCCAGGTAGATAGTTACCTTACTTTAGCCTGGCTTGCAACCTTTTCCCCTCCAAATGGTATCTAATGGAAGAGAAAGGAGTGTTCCACGTATGAACACCAAAACTGAGAAAGACCAGAAGAAGAATCAAAGACAACAGATTCGACAGGACCAGGGGCCGAAAAAGCAGGGTCGGAATCTAAACATGATGAGTGGTAACCAGAAGCATCAGGACCACGACCAGGAGCACCCGGAGACGCGGCTGACCCGTTAGATTCGATCTGCACGGTTCATCCTGTTATCTCTTTTGTTAGTGAAAGCTCTCTTCCGCGACAACGTGGAAGGGAGCTTTTTACGTTTTGCCCTGCATCCGGGGACGTGCCCGAGGAACCCGGAGACGTACACAAAGAATTCGATAAGCTAGAAGCACGCCGGAACCGGCCACCGTTTGCCGCTTGAGAAGGAGGCACATCGTGAAGACAGCAGCGTTGCGGATTTTCGCGATCGGTGTGGGAGTGGTGCTGCTCAGCTCCGCCTACACCCGCATGCATTCCGCGTCCGTGATGACGGATGCCGCCAAAGCGTTCCTCGGCTCGCTCACGCCCCAACAGCGCGCCCAGGCCAGCTTCCAGTTCGATAGCGACGAGCGCTTCAACTGGCACTTCATCCCCAAGGAACGCAAAGGTCTCTCGCTGCATGACATGACCGGGGAGCAAAAGCAGCTGGCGCACGCCCTGGTGGCCGCGGGTTTGAGCCAGCAAGGCTACATCAAAGCCGTCAGCATCATGAGCCTGGACGAAGTGCTCAAGGTTCTGGAAGCAGGCAAGGGCCCGCATCGCGATCCGGAGGGCTATTTCTTCACGGTGTTCGGCGAGCCTTCCGCCACCGGCACTTGGGGCTATCGCGTGGAAGGGCACCATTTCAGCCAGAATTTCACCATCGTCAATGGCAAGGTGCAAGGTGCGCCCAGCTTCTTTGGAACCAACCCGGCCGAGATCAAGGAAGGTCCGCGCAAGGGCTTGCGAATTCTGGCGCGCGAAGAGGATTTGAGCCGCCAGCTGGTGAAGTCGCTCACGGCCGATCAAAAGAAAACCGCCGTGATCAGCAGGGATGCGCCCAAAGACATTCTCACGGAAGCTTCGCGCAAAGCCGCGCTCAACGGCCAGGCCAGCGGTTTGTCAGCCTCCAAAATGACCGCGGCGCAGCGCGCGATCTTTCAAAGCTTGCTCGACGAATACTGCCAAAACATGACGGACCAGATCGATCAGACGCGCGAAGATCAGATCAAGAAGGCCGGAGACAATCTCTATTTTGCGTGGGCCGGCGGCGAGGAGCCGGGGCAAGGCCATTACTATCGCATCCAATCGGCCAGTTTCCTGGTTGAGTTTGACGACACGCAAGATAACGCCAACCACATTCACTCTGTTTGGCGCGATTTTGACGGCGACTTCGGCCTGGACCTGCTGAAGGAACACTACCAGAGCAGTCACCGCTAGCTTGTCTCTCTCGCGCCGCACTTTCGTAGCCTCCCTCGCCGGCGCGGGCGCTTGTCTCGGGGCCGATCAGGGCCGCGCGTATCCATCGGAGGCCAAGCGGTTCGTCGACGAAGCCACCGAAAACTTCGTGATCCGGTTGACCGATCCAGCACACCAGAGCTGGTTGCCCGCCTGCTACTCGCGGCCCATCTCGCACAAGAGCGATTTTTTGATTTATGCGAGCGACCGGTCCGGCAGCGTCCAGGCCTATCGCCTGGATTTGAAGAACGGACAATCGCACGCGCTCACCGGGACTCCCGACCTGGTTGCCAGCTCCTTGAGCCTGGCCCCCGACGATCACGAGTATGCTTACCTGGCTGGGCGCTCGCTCTACATGAGCCACTTGAGTGCCGGCCACACTCGCGAGGTGTATCGCCTCGAAGAAGGATTCAATTTTGGAACGGGCTTCAGCCTGTCCGACGATGGCTTAGTCTCGGCGCTGGTGGAAGAAAAGCCGGGGATGAGCCGGCTGCGTCTGATCACCATGCGCACCGGCGCCGCCGCCACCATCGTGGAATCGGCCGATCCGATTTCCGATCCCCAGCCGCGGCCGAAGCGCGCGGGCCTGCTGTATCGAACCGGCGATTCCTTGTGGGTGGTGAACTACGATGGGGCGCAAAATCGCAAACTGCGCACCGCTGCAGGTGGGCTGGGAACGGTTCTGTGGTCGGCCGACGGCCGCAGCATCGACTATCTGAACATCCCGGCCGACCGGAAGCAACTGAACAACATCCGTGAATTTACGCCGGATACAAATGATGACCAGTTTGTTTCAGCCACCAGCCAGTTCGCCGTGTTCAATCGCAACGGCGACACCAGCGTGTTCGTGGGCGCCAGCGGGAGCAAGGCTTCGCCCTACATGCTGCTCCTGGTTCGATCGGTGAAAAGGGAACTCACGTTGTGCCAGCATCGCGCCAGCGATCCACGGCAGGTGACTGCGTTCTTTTCGCCCAACAGCCAGCGGGTGGTTTTTCAAAGTGACCGCGATGGCAAAATGGCGCTTTATTCCATTGCCGTGGATCGCCTGGTGGAAGAGACCGAGACCGAGGAGCCTTGATCAATCCTGCGTGGAGCGCAGCACGCGCCGAGCCTCAGGCAAATAGACCGGCAAACGCTGCGCGCGTCCTTCTGATGTCGTGATTCGCCTCCACCTTCTTTCGGCCGGCGATGCCCATTTTCTCGCGAAGATCCGGCTGAGCCAGCAGCGAGTGGATGGCGCGTGCAAATTCTCCGGCGTCCGCTTTCTCGATCAGAATGCCGCAGCTCGAGTCGAGCACTTCCGGGATTCCTCCCACGCTGGACGCCACTACCGGCCGCGCGCTCGCCAGTGCTTCGAGCACCACCAGCGGCACGCCCTCGCTGCGCGAAGGAAGAAGCAGCACGTCACAAGCGGCGTAGAGCGGTGCGAGATCGTCCACTTGTCCACGGAAGTCGAAAAGGGAATCGAGGCCCAGCTGGTGGACGCGGCGCTCGAAGGCTTCTCTCCGGGGGCCGTCACCAGCGATGATAAATCGGAAGTCACGCTCGGGGCGCAGGATCGAAAGAGCCTGGGCGATGCCAGCCACGAGCAGCGGCTGTTTGACCGGGTCCAGGCGTCCGGCGAAGAGAATCGTTTTTGTCGAATTGGAATGGAGCGGAGCCGGCCGGAATCGATCGAGATCCACACCGTTCGCGACCAGCAGGATCTTCGATTCAGGCGTTCCAAGTGCGAGCAGACGATCGCGAACTGCCTGTGACATCGCAACACGCATGTCAACGTATGAGGCAACTTGGGCCACGGCCCCAATTTGGTCCCAAGCTTCGTCCACGGAGTGGATCACGTCGATGATTTGTATAGCAGGCAGCAGCTTCTTGATGTGCGGGAGCGCGGCATACCCATAGAGGCTGTTTTGGACAACGATGTAATCGCACCGCCAGTTAGATATTACCGAGCAGAGCGCCGCGGTCATTCGCTCGGGGGTGACCGCGCGTGCTAGATCGTAAACGTGGCTGACGCGTTCGCGCCATTTCGCGAGCCAGCGATCGTCGCGCGATTGCGTAGCCAGCAGCAAGGTCTCGAATCGGCTGGAACATAATGTCGATGCAATGTCGTAGAGTACTGACTCAGCGCCACCGGGGCCGAGGTGCGGATTCATCAACGCCACTCGTTTCCGGCCAAGAGCAGGCTTAGGATAGTAGACCAGCGGCTCAATGACGGCGTCGCCGAACAGCACCGAGTTGGGCCGGAACTGCAAGTAGAAGGAGAGATCGAAGACCGGGCGTCCAGCGAATGTGTTGATGCCTTCTTTGATGCGCAAAGGAATCAACCGAGCCAGGGAGCGCGCGGGATGATGGGTCCAGGAGTCGAACGAGAGTAGCTCCGCGTTGAGCAAATGCCGGTGTAATGTGTTGCGTGCTCCAGATGGAGGCGGCCGTTCGGAGCCTGATCCGCTCCAATGCGCCAGTGCAGCCAGTTCCGCGGCTTCCGGGTCCAGGACAATATCGATAGCGCTTACCACCGCGGGCGCCAGCGGAGATTTTCCCGGCGCAATCACTTCAACATCCTCAATGGCCTGATTGTCAGGAGGCTCTACAGCGATGATAGATACCGCCGGCGACCAACGCGCTTTG
>JBEKLB010000463.1:0-5217 GCA_050010415.1 Bryobacteraceae bacterium
GGCCTTTACCCGATCGCAAGAAGATGCGAGCGACCGCAGTTTTACGACGGCCGGTTCCTAGATGCTGAACTAATGCTGCCACTCAAATACCTTCCTTGTTTGTTGCTGCTGGTTGGGGGTTGACGGCCGGGCGGGGAAAGACATTCCAAGCACTACGATACCGACAGCTCCACCGGCTTTTGAGCCTGGTGGGGATGCTTGTCGCCTGCATAGACCTTCAACTTGCGATACATCTGTTTGCCGAGCTTGTTCTTCGGGAGCATTCCCGCGATTGCGTGCTCGATCATTCTGGCTGGGCGCGTGGCGCGCATTTTGGCGGCGCCGACTTCGGTGAGGCCGCCGGGATAACCGGAATGGCGGCGATAAACTTTCTGGCTTTCCTTGCGGCCGGTGAGCTTTACTTTGGCTGCATTGATCACGATGACATGATCGCCGGTGTCCAGAAAGGTGGTGTAGGTGGGCTTGTGCTTGCCCATCAGGATCATAGCCGCGGCGCTGGCGATCCGGCCGAGAACCTGGTCGGCGGCGTCGACAACGTGCCACTGGCGCACGATTTCCCTTTCGGACGGAATTAGAGTTTTCATAAAGACAGACCTTCTCCCTGGGAGACTTGTGGTCAATTCAGATTAACGAATCGGGCCGGACCGTGTCAATTCAGGCTTGATGGGCTCGCGTGCGCTCGCCGGGGTTGGGGTGGGCGCGCATTCGCGCGCCGGGATTGGGGGAAGGGCGCGCATTTGCGCGCCGGGATTAGCCATTGGCTGCTCCGGCAATCCCCAATCCCCAATCCCGGGAGCTACGCCGAAGGCGTGGCGACAAACCGGTAACCGACGCCGCGAACGGTTTGCAGGTGGCGGGGGCGCGTAGGATCGTCCTCGATGTAGCGGCGCAGGCGCACGATGAAGTTGTCGATGGCGCGGGTGTCGGTGTCCTCATGCAACCCCCAGACGTTGGCGAGCATGGCTTTGCGGGAAACATGTTTGCCCTCGTTTTCGATCAGATAGCGAAGAACGTTGGCCTCCATCAGAGTGAGCGGGAAGACCTGGTCGCGGACGTGGAGCTGCAGGCCGTCGAAATCGACGGATTTGTCTCCGAAGGTGAAGGCATGCTGGGGCTCGCTGGCCGGCGCGGGCGTAGCCTCCGGACGCGATCCGGCGGCGGATTGGAGCCACTCGCGACGCCGCAGCAGGCCGCGAATGCGGGCGATTAAGATGGAAAGCTCGAACGGCTTGGTCAGATAGTCGTCGGCGCCGGCCGCAAAGCCTTGCAGAACATCTTCGGCATGGCCACGTGCGGTGAGCATGAGGGTGGGAACGAATTGGCCGGATTCGCGCATCTGAGAGATGACGCCGAATCCGTCGATGCCCGGGAGCATGACGTCCAGAATCACGACGTCGAATGCCGCGGCCTCGGCCTTCAGCTTTTCGAGCGCGGCTTCGCCGGTATCTACCAATTGGACCTGGTAGCCCTCGGCTTCCAGGTTAAAACGAAGGCCTTCGGCGAGGTGCTGCTCGTCTTCCACCACGAGAACTCGGCTCATTTTGTTAGTTTCACTTTGTTAATTTCACAATGGGAAGCTGCAAAATGAAGGTGCTCCCACGGCCGGGACCCTCGCTCTCGGCCCAGGCCCGGCCTCCGTGCCGTTTGGCGACGGACCGGACGATGTAGAGGCCGAGGCCGGTTCCCTTGACGCGTGTGGCTAGCGGCCCAGGGACACGGTAGAACCGCTTGAAAATCTGCTTCAGCTCCATCTTGGGAATGCCGGGGCCTTGATCGCGGACGCGAAGTGAAACGAACTTGTCATCCACCGGGGACGTTTCGACCAGGACCTGCACGGCGCTTCCAGAATACTTTACGGCGTTATCGATCAGGTTCGATACCGCGGCGCGCACTTCGTCGAGATCGCCCATGACGGTGACGGCGGGACCGGGCCGGTACTGGAGCGCGTCGGCCGTAAGCCGGTGCAGCGCTCTGGTTCGCGTGAGGCATTCCTCAATGACGGTGTTGAGATCGATCTGGCTCAGATGCAGCTTACGATGGCTGGTGGAACCGATGCGGCCGGTGCGCAGGACCTGCTCGATGGTGGCGAGCAGACGGTCACTATCTTCCACCATGGTGCGATAGAACTCCTGGCGTTTGGTGTCGTCGACGGAACGGGTTTGGAGGGTTTCCAGGTAGAGGCGAATGGACGCGACGGGAGTTTTCAGCTCATGTGTGACGGCGTTGATGAAGGCGTCGTGCTGCTCGTTGCGACGGATCTCGCGGACCAGGAACGTGGTGTTCAAAACCACGATGGTGAGGGCGATAACGGCCAGCAGAGATGCGAAGAACAGCAGGATGCCGTTGTGCCAGCGCAGCACCACCCAACCGATGTACAGCAGAACGATGATGGAGACGAGGCCGACCCCGAGGGCGATGAAGAACGCGATGGAGCGGCGGCGTCCGGCGACTACCATGACTCCAGGGTAAGACAAACCGCTCCCCAAGGTCGCGGTTCGGGATTGGGGGCTGGGGATTAGGGATCGCGCGGCTTTTCTAAACTGCGCCTGTCCGCCAATCCCGGAGGGCGCCAGCCCGACCTGCCCCAATCCCGGGAGGCGAGCTCTCGGAGCCGACCCTACGCCGCTTCGCGCTCGGGGATGGCGGAGTGTACCTTGGCCACGCGCACGGCTTTTGCGATGCCCAAATATTTGAGAATCGAGATCTGGATCCAGGAGAAATCGATCTCATACCAGGCCAGGCCATGGCGGGCGGAAGTGGGATGAGCGTGATGGTTGTTGTGCCAGCCTTCGCCGAACGTGAGCAGCGCGATGAGCACGTTGTTGCGGGAATCGTCGCGCGTGGTGAAGCGGCGGGTGCCCCACAGGTGCGTGACGGAGTTTACGGTCCAGGTGGCATGCAGGCCGAAGGTAAGGCGCATGCAAGTGGCCCAGAGCACCAGAGGAAGGCCACCGACGAGGAACAACACAACCGACACGGCCACGAGGGGCACCCAATGGTACGTGTTCAGGTTGGCGTAAAACTTGTCCTTCGCCAGATCGGGCGCATACTTGGCCATCACTTTGGTGTCGTTGTGCTTGGATTCGCCGACCAATAGCCAGCCGATGTGGGCCCACCAGGCGCCTTCGCGAGGCGAGTGCGGATCGCCCGGCTTGTCGGAAAACTGGTGATGGATGCGATGCGTAGCCACCCAAAAAATGGGTCCGCCTTCGAGCGACAGGGTTCCGCAAACCGCGAGGAAATATTCGAGCGCGCGCGGCAGCTTATAGGAACGATGCGTGTGCAGCCGGTGGTAGCCCATGCTGATGCCCAACCCGACGGCCACCCAATAAAGAATGACGGAGGTGATGAGAGCGCGCCAACTGAACATAAACAGTGCAGCGATGGCGCCCACGTGCAAAACAACCAGAACGCTGATAATGGCCCAGTTCAGTTTCCGGTGTTCATAGATAGTCTGAATTTCGGTCAAGAAGATCTCCCTGAATGCCCTAGCCCTTAAGTTCCAAGCTAACAGGGAAGTCTATTGGCGTTTGTAAGAGTTGTGTAATACCGCGTTCAGTTGGTGCGTGGAGACGCGTCCACCCCGGTGGTTTCCCTTAGGAAGCCGTACAACCCGCTTAGTGCTGCCAAACCGCGACTAAGACCGGATAATAAGCATACTCGGGCCAGAGCGAGAACGCATCGCTGGTGAGGCAGTTTGTTCCGTCCTGGCAGGCCAGATTGAATGTTTCGGAGAAGCCCTCATGAACATCGTAATCGCCCCAGTTTGGGTAGAGGATCTTGGCCGTATCGGATAAGGTTGGGTCCGGCTCCGTGTCTGACAGCATGGCCGAAGTGCCAACGAACACGGCCGGGTCCTGCCCAGGGACAACCTGGATGCGTAGAGCGGAAACGGGCGCGCTTCCGGGGCAACCGGTGAGCGGGACTGCATAGGTATACGTACTTCCGGTGCAAGAGCCGGGGAACGAGATGGCGTTGGCGAGGTAAACGCTGAGCGGCGTGGCCGGCGTGATTCCAGTGTTTTCGGTCACCACCTGGACGTATTCTCCGGCGATTTCGCCCATGATGTAAAGGGCGCTCAGATCGATTCCGTCGCCCTGGGGATCGATGAGATCGAATTGCTCTGACCAGCGGCCTAAAGTGTTCGGATAAAGGAGGGCTGCAACGCCATCGAGGTCCGTGCTCATGGCCGAGGTGCCGATGAACACTTGGCCCTCCTGCCCTGGCGTCACTGAAATGGTGATTCTGTGAACGAAGCCGGTTCCAAGCGCGACAGGCGAAGTGGAGAGAATGGTCGTACCACCGCCTACCGATTGGGAGCTGGCTGAGGCCGAGCCGCCATAGGGCGCAACGGTGAGGGCCTCTGAGCTTAAGAAATCGGTGGCGAATTCCTGGGCGATGTTCAAGCCGACCGGGACATTTACGGTTGAGTCAGGGATGGCCGCAAATTCCTCGCTCCAGCCTCCGACGCAATTTGGAAACAAAGTCTTATAGAGCCCGGTGCCCGTGGATGGATTTAGGGAGCTGTTACCGAAATAGAATTTGCCGCAGTATCCGGGCTCAACGCGGAAGCGTAAGCGAGATGCGGTGGCGCTGAAGGTGGCGGGAGGAGCGCCACTGGTTCCCGAGAATGAATAGACGCTGGAGGCATCCACGACGCTGCCATTGGTCTGCAGTTGCCACAAAGCCACTTGCAATCCTTCCGTGCCGATTTCCGGCACGAAGCCCCAGCCGTGGAAGGGAGCGCCGGAAACCGCGCCGTCATACATGGAAAGGCCGTTCTGACCGGTGGGGTCCTGCAAATCCCAGCCCTCGGACCAGGCGCTGTGCTGATAAAGGTTGCCAGCGTTGGGAAATAAGATGTGGAAGAATCCATCCGTACCTCCGTTGCACCACGCCAGCTGAATTTTGCCCTCCTGTCCGGGAATCACCTGGGCGCGAATGCGGCTGAAGTAGTAGGAAGGATCGGTGTCGGTGAGCGAGGAATCCTGGAGCAAGCCAGCCGGGCCGATTGGAACGAAAGGGCCCGATGCACCGGTACATCCCACGGGTTCGCTACTGGGAATGGGGCCGAGATAAGACTGGGCCTGAACCAGCACCATTTCGTTTCCGGTGGATGTGCCGTTCTTGTAATTCCAACTGGCCAGCGCGATCTCGCCGGGGATCTCGCCCGCGACATAGAGATTGCAGAGGTTGATGGTATCGTTGCCGGAAGGA
>JBEKLB010000464.1:0-5197 GCA_050010415.1 Bryobacteraceae bacterium
CCACTCCAAAACGGCCAATCTGGCGGAGGAATGCCGCCGCGGCGACATCCTGGTGGCAGCCATCGGAAAGGCTCACCTGATCACTCGCGAGTTCATTCAGCCCGGCGCCACCATCGTCGATGTCGGCATGAATCGCGGTGCTGACGGCAAACTGGCGGGTGACGTCAATCCTGACGATGCCAGGGCGCTCGCGAGCGCGTACACGCCGGTGCCGGGCGGCGTCGGGCCGTTGACCATTGCGATGTTGATGGCGAACACCGTGGAACTGGCCGAACGGCATCTATGCTCCGGGTAGGCCTGTGCTGCGAGTAGGACTGACGGGCGGCTTGGCCACCGGCAAAACCTTCGTCGGCCGCGCTCTCGCCGATCTCGGCTGCTACCTCATTGAGGCCGACAAGCTGGGTCATGAGGTGATGTTGCCGGGGGCAGAAGCTTACGATGGCATCCTGCGCGAGTTCGGTCCAGCCGTTCTGGATGCCGACGGCCGCATCAACCGCCGCAAGCTGAGCGCCATCGTCTGGCACAATCCGGAGCGCCTGGAGAAGCTCAACAGCCTGGTCCATCCCCCCGTTCGCCAGCGTGAAGAAAGCCGCATGGCAGAGATCGCCCGGGCCGACCCCAACGCTATCGCAGTTGTGGAGGCGGCCATTCTGGTTGAAACTGGTAGATATAAGAGTTTCGACCGGTTGATTGTGGTTACTTGTGATGCCGAACAACAGATGGAACGCGCCTTGGAGCGGGGTTCGTATAACCGGGAAGAGATTCTGGCGCGATTGAGCCGCCAGTTGCCGCTCAAGGAGAAGCTGCGCGTGGCCGATTACGTAATCGATACGTCCGGCGCAAAGGAAGCGACGCTCGAGCAAGTGCGGAAGGTTTATGGTTCGCTGCGGAGTTTAACAGCATGAGATTATCACGCATCATCGTCATCACCGCTCTGCTGGTGAGCGGATTTCTTTTGATCACCTCGAAGACCGATTGGGGACAGCGCCGTATCATCAGCCCAATCTCCAGTGCTGAGCCGCTGTGGTCCGGCCCGTCGTCCACGCACGCCACCGGCCTGAGCTCCGATGAGATGAACAATATCGACATTTACAAGTCGTCCCATCTCGCCACGGTGAACATCACCAGCACCGTTTATCGCCGCAACTTTTTCGAAATTTACCCCTCCAAAGATCAAGGCTCCGGCTTCTTGATCAGCTCAGACGGAAAAATCCTGACCAATAACCACGTGGTCGCCAATGAACGCCAGCTCGAAGTGACGCTGTCCGATCAATCCCGCTACAAAGCTCAGTTGTTGAGCCGTGACGAAGGGAACGACCTGGCTTTGCTGCAGATCATGCCGCGTTCCAAGTTGCCCTCCCTCCACTTGGGCGATTCGGACTCATTACAAGTGGGACAGAAGGTGCTCGCCATCGGCAATCCTTTTGGCCTGGACGGAACGCTTACCACCGGCATCGTCAGCTCCCTCGGCCGCAGCATCCGTGGCGAAAACGAACGGACGCTCGAAGGCCTCATCCAGACCGACGCGGCCATCAATCCTGGCAACAGCGGCGGTCCGCTGCTCGATTCTGCCGGCAATGTGGTCGGAATCAACACCGCCATCCTGGGGCCGAATGGCAACATCGGTATCGGCTTCGCCATGCCCATCAATCGCGCCAAATTGATGCTCGACGATTTTCAGGCCGGTAGAAAACGTCCCAAGCTCGGCGTATCCGTGGTCCCCATCTCGGGCGACTATGCGGAAGCCTTGCGGCTGCCCACGCAAGGCGGGCTGCTGATCCAGGAAGTGGATCCGGATTCCGCGGCTGCCCACGCCGGTCTTCGTGGCGGCCGGCAAGAAGTGCAGATCGGCAATGCCGAATTGCTGGTGGGTGGCGATCTCATCATGTCCATCGACGGAAAGCCGGTGGATCGCGACGATGCCATCAGCCGTGCGCTCGCCACCAAACGCACCGGCGATACGCTGGAGCTCACCATCTTCCGCAACGGAAAGACCACGAACATCCGGATTCGCTTGGGCGACGAAGGCGCCATCTAACAGCAGTCCAATAACTTGCTCCCGCTTGTAAGCTAGAAGCCTTTGTGTCTCACTAACAAAACGCGTAGCGAAAGCTGTTAGCGGCCAATTCATCCGCGGGTAAACCAAATATCCCCTCCGCCAGTTCATACTCCCGCGTCAGCGTAGTATGGAAAAACGCGGGATCGTCCGTGTTGATCGTGACAGGTACGCCTACCTCATACAGCGTCTTCACCGGATGCGCTTCCAACGATTCCACCGCGCCAGTACAAACATTGCTTGAGATACACACCTCCAGCGGCACGTTGTCCTGACAAAGCTGTGCCATCAATCGGGGATCCTTGGCCGCTGCGATCCCATGCCCAATTCGCTCCGCCCCAATCGCCAGCGCGCCCCAAACCGATTCCGGCCCCGCCGTTTCGCCTGCATGACACACCAGGTGCAGACCATGGTCGCGGGCATAAGCGAACACGTCGCGGAACCAATGCGCCGGCCCGCGCACTTCATCGCCGCCGATCCCATAAGCGATGGTTCCCTGGTCGCGCCGCGACACCGCAAACTCCGCAACTTCCATCCCTTTCTCCGCGCCGAATTGCCGGATCGCGTCCAGAATCCAAAACGTCTGAACAGAAGACCGTTGGCTTTCGCGCCACACCGCTTCGTAAACCGCCGCCAGATCCTGCTGCTTCCACAACACCACGCCTGCCGACAAAGTAACCTCGGCATAAGTCACACCCTGGCCTGCGAGCGATTCGAGTAAGTGGCGAGTCGCTAAGGCATAATGCTCGGGCTTCTCCAGTTTCTGATTCACCCAGATATAACCTTGTAAGAACTCTGGAAATGAACTGCACGTCAAATGCGCCTCAATCTCCTCACGCTCGAGCGATGGATCGATCGCCATCAGCGTTTCCGGGCCAATCGATCCCTCCAGATGAACATGCAATTCGGCCTTCTTCATACCACCCTCTGCCATAATAACTGTGCATGACTCCGCAAGAACTCGAAGCCATCCTCAACGGTACGCACGGCGATCCTTTTTCCGTGTTGGGACCGCATCAGACCTCTTCAGGTCCAGGCGGGGATGGCTGGGAGATGCGCGCTTTTCTTCCGCAGGCCATGGATGTCGCGGCCATCGTCGGTGGCGTCGTGTATCCCATGCGCAAAACGCGCTCCGATGGTTTTTTCACCGCCACGCTCGATCACGACCCCGGCAATTATAAGTTGCGGCTCACGCTCTGGAACGGCCAGCAGAGCGACATCGAAGACCCTTACCGCTTCCCCCGTCTGATTTCCGATTTCGATCTCCACATTCACGGCGAGGGAACGCAGTATGAGAGCTACCGCACCATGGGCGCGCACCTCGTCGAGTGTTCCGGTGTCCACGGCGTTCGCTTCGCGGTATGGGCTCCGAATGCCGCAGTGGTCAGCGTGGTTGGTGACTTCAACGATTGGGACGAGCGCCGCCATCCCATGCGCCTGCGCTCCGGCGGCGTCTGGGAAATCTTTCTGCCAGGTGTTGGCCCGGGCGCCAACTATAAATATTCGGTTCGTGCGCCCGCGCGCGGTTTTCGCCAGCAGAAGGCCGATCCTTACGGCTTCGCAACCGAACTGCCGCCGAAATCCGCCTCTATCGTGTGCGACCTCGCAACCTATCAATGGAACGACCAGCAGTGGATGGACGCTCGCGCTCACAAAGATCATCTCAAAGAGCCCATCTCTATCTACGAAGTGCACCTCGGCTCCTGGCTGCGCGGTCCGCAGAATTCGTATCTGAGTTACCGCGAGCTGGCCGACAAGTTAGTGGAATACGCGGTTCATCTGGGTTACACGCACCTGGAACTGTTGCCCGTGATGGAGCATCCGTACTCCGGCTCCTGGGGTTATCAGGTGGTCGGTTACTACGCTCCGACATCCCGCTTCGGTTCACCGCAGGACTTCATGTATTTCGTCGACCGCTGCCATCAGGCCGGCATCGGCGTGATCGTCGATTGGGTGCCGGGCCACTTTCCCAAAGATGCGCATGGGCTCGCGCAGTTCGATGGCACCGCGCTTTACGAGCACGCCGATCCGCGCAAGGGCGAGCATCGCGAGTGGGGGACGCTGATCTTCAACTACGGCCGCAATGAGGTCCGCACCTTTCTCATCTCGAACGCCCTGTTCTGGCTCAAGGTTTTCCACATTGACGGTTTGCGCGTGGATGCCGTCGCCTCCATGCTGTATCTGGATTATTCGCGTAAGCCGGGCGAATGGATTCCCAACATGTACGGCGGCAACGAGAACCTGGAGGCCATCGATCTTCTGCGCCGCTTCAATGAGCTGGCTCACCAGGTGCCCGGCGCCATGACAGCGGCCGAAGAGTCCACCGCGTTTGCCGGCGTCTCGCGGCCCACCTATTTGAACGGCCTCGGCTTCACCATGAAGTGGAACATGGGCTGGATGCACGACATGCTGGATTATTTCTCGAGCGATCCCGTGCATCGCAAATATCATCACAACAACATCACCTTCAGCATGCTGTACGCGTTCACCGAAAACTTCATCCTGCCGATCTCGCATGACGAAGTGGTGCACGGCAAGGGCGCGCTGCTCAGCAAAATGCCGGGCGACACGTGGCAGAAGTTCGCGAACGTGCGCGCGTTTCTGGCATATATGTACGCCCATCCCGGCAAGAAGCTGCTCTTCATGGGCTGTGAGATCGGCGTGTGGGACGAGTGGTACAGCGAGCGCGGTTTGCCCTGGGAACTTCTGCATTACGATTTTCATCGCAAGCTGCAGGCCTTCGTCGGCGAGCTGAACCGTGTTTACCGCGCCTACCCGGCTCTGTACGAAGTCGATTTTCATTGGTCCGGTTTCGAATGGGTCGATTTCCGGGATGTGGATGGTTCCACCATTTCCTTTATCCGCCGGCCGCAATCCGGCAAGCCCTTCTTGTTAGTGGTCTGCAACTTCACGCCCGTTCCGCGTGAGCATTATCGCGTGGGCGTTCCCGACCCCGGCGTTTATCGCGAAATCCTGAACGGCGATTCGGAATATTGGGGTGGCAGCAACCTGGGCAACGGCGGCTATGTCGGTTCCGAGCCTGTATCTTACAACGGCCACTATCACAGCCTCTCGATCACGCTGCCCCCGCTCGCCGTTGTGATGTTCGAATCCCCGGCCAACTGAACCGCGGTAGTTGGC
>JBEKLB010000465.1:0-5191 GCA_050010415.1 Bryobacteraceae bacterium
CGCTACGGGGTTGAGAAGAAAGGTTTGGTCCGGACGCATCTCGGCCATCCGATCGATCAACTGGCGGATCGTCTTGGGCTCAGTATTGGTAATCATGGTTCCTCAAGATGTTCTGATGCAGTTGCTGCCCAGTCAATTGTTGAGACAGAACAACGCTGCCGTCTTCGGTTGGCATCTTAATCCCCGATATCCGATACCAAACTAAGGGCCTTATGCGGCCCACGAACTATGCTGCGCTTTCTTCGTAGCACCCCGCAGTCGAAATACTGGAGCGGTTCTAGGCTTGCCCCCTAGCAGCCCGTGGCAGAAACCCCTCTACTGAGGAACGACTCGCCGACCGGATATAGCGCTGATTTCCGGAAATAGTTGCGAGCCCAATCCTCCGAGCCAACCGGACATCGCGCGGTTGGAGTCAAAGACCGCTAATACGGCGAAGAAAAGCGCCTGTAAAACGTGCGCAGTAGTAGCCCGATGTTGAACGCCGCCGCCTGCACCAGCACCCGCTTGAACACGTTGTCGGCGCCGCGTACGTACATTCGCCGCAGGGCGCCGGTCTCATAGCAGTGCGCGAAGCTTCGTTCGCACAACTCCCCGCGCAGTTTCTGTAATCGCTTCGACCGCTGCTCACGCTCCGGCTCCGGGACATAACTGCGAATCTCGCGCTCTGCCAGATCCATCAACACTGCACCGCTGTGATAGCCCTTGTCCATCACCACTTCTTCGATCCCCACCGGATGCGACTGCATTGCCTCGCGCTGCGCCGCATCGAGCGTTTCCACGTAGCTCGTCGTGTCCCCGCGATCGGCCGGCTGCACCGTTACCGCCAGCAATGCGCCGGACGCCAGATCCACTGCGTGCTCGGCCTTGTACGCCAGCCTCGTACGCCCGTCCTTCATCTTCGTAATGCGCGCCGAAGGGTCGTGGGGACGCCTTCTTCTTTCGCTTCCGATCCAGTCGCGCCAACTGCTCTTTGGTCGGATTCTCGATGCCTTCGGCTTGTGCCAACTGCCGCAGATAATCGTCGTAGCTCACACCCGTGTCGCGCCGCACCAAGCTCTTCATCGCCACGTTGGCCTCCAAAGTGGTGGCGTCGATACACACGCTCTGCGCATCGGCTAGCCCATTCTTGCGCAGAATCTTTAGCACCCACTTCATCACTGCCCGGTGCGTCTCCACCGAGTACAGCCGCCGGGTCCGCGACACCGTCGAATGATCCGGCGTCTGCTCGCTCAGGTCGTAGCCCAGAAACTTGCGGTAGCTCAAGCTGTCCGCTGCGCGCCACGCGATGCCCCGTTCCGAATCGATGCCCTCGAAGTAACCCAACAGCAGCATCCGGAAATACGTTCCCGGAGTCATGGACGGACGGCCCGAACTGCTCTTGTAATACTTCCGGCAGATGACTTCGATTCGCTGATCGAACATCTCGGTATTCAACACCGCGTTCAGCCGCTCGTAAAACACATGTCCCGGCGTGGTCACCATCTCGCTGAATGCCACCCACAGGGTTTCCTGCTTCGCCCGATCCTTCTTGCGCCCCATGCCCATAGATAAAAGACGTTCAAGACACAATCGAGGTCACATGTTCTGGAAGGTTTTTACCACGGGCTGCTAGCCATGACGCTTTACCTTTCCTATCACCGAGTATAGGGACAAGAACGTCGATATAACGTCAAAAAGAAATTCAAAACGAGTGGGATGGCTCCTTCACGCCGCATTCGGTTACGCCGCGTTGAGGAGAGTCGCAGGGAGAGATTCGGTTCCTTCCTGGCGATCCCGGTCTGCAGCCTCCTGACACTGGATACAGCGCGCTGCCCATGGCACGGCCGCGAGGCGTTTGACGCTGATCGCCGATTCGCAGTCCAGACACCTTCCAAAGCTGCCCTCGTGTATCCCATGCATTGCCTCCCTCACGTCACGCAGGAGGGTGGAGTCACGGTCCACGTTTCGAATCGCCATGTCTCGTTCCGTCGCATACTGAATTTCATCCATTTGGTCCGCGCTCTTCTCGATCGCGATGCCGTCCCGCTTTCGCAATACGTGAGCCAGCTCGGCCTCTTTAAGTTCGAGAACCTTTCGTAACCCAGCCATCTCACTATTTTCTGTCTTCATGGTCACCCTTTCGCCCGTACGGGCCGAGTGTCGTCCAACGCACGAGGCCTTCCACAATAAAACCCCAAGAATAATCGCAAATGATAATTGCAGATCGCCCCGCACCAGTGACCATACCCGGCCACATGACCACATATCGTTATCGACAGGAGGGACTCTCACCCGAGCGTTTCTGCCGTGATATTGCGCCCGAAAGGTACGGATGGTTGGTCGCGAAAATGCAATCTTGCCACTGCCCAGGAGGGCGAAAACATGTTAAGGAATGCTAAGCAGTTGAACGGTTTCGTGGTGCGAGCTACGGACGGCGAGCTTGGTACTGTAGATCAACTTTATTTCGACGATGAGATTTGGGCTATCCGCTACCTCACCGTAGAACTCGGCTGGCTCGGTGGCCGGCGGGTGCTGATGTCGCCAATTTCTGTCATCCAGGTGGACTGGCAAACCAAACGATTGGATGTGGCGTTGACGAAAAGTCAGGTGGAGAGGAGCCCCAACATCGACACGGACAAGCCAATCTCCCGCCAGCATGAGATCATGTACAGCGGTTACTACGGATATCCCTATTATTGGGGTGGCGCCTTCCTGGGAGGCCCGGCGAACTATCCGGGAGGTGTAGGCATGCCATACAAGCCTTCTACCGAACCCACACCGGCCAGAATCGGAAAAGAAACGGATTCGCATCTGCGCAGCACCAAAGCTGTCACTGGCTATCACATTGAAGCGTTGGATGGTGAACTCGGCCATGTGGACGGATTTATCGTGGACGATGAATCCTGGGCTATCCGCTACATGGAGGTGGCAACACGGAATTGGTGGCCGGGCAAGAAGGTGCTGGTTTCACCCGCGTGGATTGACCGGATGAGTTGGGAAGATTCCAAAGTCTACGTCAGCCTCTCGCGCGAAGCCATAAAGAGCGCTCCTGAGCTAGTCGACTTTACGGCCATCACTCGCGATTATGAAAGCCGGCTCCACGCTCACTACGGACGTCCGCCCTACTGGCTGCACGAAGCGGAACAAAAGCCTGCGTTAACCCTGAGCGGCGTTTAACGCTGCTCTTTGAAGTGGAGACATAGTTTCCTTGGAGCGCAACAGGTGCGGCGCGCACTACCAAATCGGCAAGGAATTGTTTCGTGCCGCACGCCGCTTTGCGCGAGGTCCTCAGGGGCATCGTAGACATCGTCGTGCGCGCGCGTCATCGAGCGCTCAGTTCCAGTCAGGTCCGATGTCGACCTGTTAGACAGGCCGCTTACGGTCGTATGCCTACAGACTGGGAGTCCTTACCCATGACGCAGCAGCGAACGGCTTGTCGGCGCCAATTCCAATGGCAGCGAGGCGCCCGGCCGGCCTAGTCAATCCTGGTCATCATGCTCCAGTTGGTCCCAGCTTTGCCCTTGTCGTGAGAGACAGCCTGTTCCGATTGGGCAAAGGAGGAGGTCATCTTCGATGAAACAAACCGGACGCGGATCGTTCGCCCTCCGTCGACATCGGCGCCGTAGAATTCCGCAATCTCGAATTGCCCCATAACCGGAGGCAGCAGAGCGCCATCCTTGTCAGTCATCTAGTACAGTGAGCAACCGGCGATTTCAGTTCGCAGTCAAATGCTTTTCGTCGCCGCGTAAGAACGACCGGTTTCACCTCGCGCTGCTCGTCTAGGGCCTTACCGCATGGTGGGCAGCGAGAGAAGCGACACGAGTCGAGCACCGGCAGTCGAACATCGGCGACCCCGACCGATTATACTTGGTACCAGTGCAGCGAAGCGTTTTCGCGAGCGACCGCCTTTTCTCGAGTGACCACGCAGGTCGCCTCCTGGGCGATCCGCCTTGCCCTTATCCGCGTACTGAAACTGGTTCCATCGAACTGCTTCAACACATGGTACCCATGGTCCGGCTCCTCGAATAGGAGGGCTGCGGGTGCACCTCCACGTTTAGACGAGGCTAAGAGTTTCCCATGTGGATTGTAAAAATCGCGCTCACGCGACCTTATACGTTTATCGTTCTTGCGATCCTTATCCTGATTGCTGCGCCGGTCGTTATTTTCAATACACCGACCGACATCTTTCCCAACATCAACATTCCGGTAGTCTCCGTGGCGTGGTCCTACACTGGCCTAAATCCGGTTGAGTTAGAGGGCCGCGTCACGACGCCCTACGAGAAGGCGCTCACCGTTCTGGTCGACAACATTCAGCACATTGAATCCACCACAATCGCCGGGCAAGTGGTAATCAAAATCTACCTCCAACCCGGCGCCAGCCTTGACACCGCTAACGCGCAGATTTCGGCCGCCTCAGAGTTTCAACTTCGCAGCTTGCCCCCCGGGATCCTGCCCCCGCAGATCATCAACTTCTCAGCGTCGAGTGTACCCATTCTGCAGCTTGGCCTCTCAGGCAAGGACCTTTCTGAGCAACAGCTAAACGACCTCGGATTGAACTTCGTTCGTCCCGCGCTGGTCACCATTCCAGGCGCGGTTATCCCCAACGTCTATGGCGGCAAGCAGCGCACCATCATGGTGAACCTCGATCCACTTCGGCTGCAGGCGGAGGGACTGGCACCTCAGGAGGTGCTCAACGCGCTAGCTTCGCAAAACGTCGTACAGCCAGGCGGCACAGCCAAGATTGGCAGCGATGAGTACGATATTCATCTGAACTCTGCTCCCCTCACGCTCGCTGGCCTCAGCAATCTGCCGGTGCGCCAGTCGGCCAACGGCATCATTGTCTACATGCGCGACGTGGCGAGCGTCAGCGACGGAAGCATTCCTCAGACCAACATCGTACGCCAGGATGGCAATCGCGGAGTGCTGGTCACGGTCTTAAAGTCGGGCACCGCCTCAACGCTGAGTGTTGTCAATCAGATTCTCGATATCCTGCCGCAGATCAAGCTTACTCTGCCGCCTTCCTTGCAGATTACGCCTATAGCGAACCAGGCGATCTTCGTTCGTGGATCGGTTCAGGGAGTCATCCGCGAAGCCGTCATCGCGGCTCTGCTCACCGGCCTGATGATTCTGCTCTTCCTGGGTAGCTGGCGTAGCACCATTATCATTGCCGTTTCCATTCCCTTGTCCATTCTCTCGTCAGTCATTATTCTTG
>JBEKLB010000466.1:0-5188 GCA_050010415.1 Bryobacteraceae bacterium
TAAACGTTGTTGCCCACCTGGTACAGCGCGACGTCGAAATTCTTGGGGTTAAACGACAGCGGCTTGGAAGAGAACACCTCAACGTCCACCAGCTTTTTCAGTTCGTCGAGCAGCGCGGCCGAATAATCGGCAATGCCACTGCGCGCGGGAGGCAGGGGGGAGAAGTAAGCTACTTTAATTGCCACGGAGCCGTCGGGGGAGAGCTTACTTGCTCAGCTCCATTGAAAACGCGCCGAGCGCGAGAGGGACGCGCACCAGCGCCAGCGTGCGGGCCCGGTCCTGCAGAAAGTACACATCGAAATCGATGTTGGACGAAGGACCGCTCACGGATGCCTTGACATGGTCCGCCTGCACCGATGAATTGCCGAGCTTCAAGCTTTCCGTGCCCGCCAAATTCAAGCTAACCTCGTACGGCGCGCCGAAAAACACCGTTTGGCGCGGAGGCATGCGGCCCTGGCTCAACTCCTGGCGCACGAAATATAAGAACGCCAGAGCATCTTTCCCACAGCGGTTAGAGCTCATGTCGGACTGGCCGGCGTCCGACCCGCGAGTAACAGTGCCGGTTTCGGCATCGAATGTTTCCTTGTCGTCCACCTTCTTAGAACCGTGCGAGATTTTTTTCTGAAACTCCGACGAGCAAAAGATGCCGGAAGCAGCGGACCGAAATCTGTCGCTTACCGCAAACCCGGGGACGCCGGCATCCAGGTCGAACTGAAAGTGCATCTGGGGCAGCGTCTGCCCGTTGACCACCTGTTCGGAACTCGAAGCGCTCAGCGTAGCCTCGCCCAAGCTCACGCCGCTCGGCCAGTTGATGGTGTAGCGCAGCGTCTCATTGGGGAGCGTGGATGGGGCGATGGGCGCCGCCACCAGCGCCAGAGCCGAGAGAAGCAAGGGAGGAGTGATTCTGACAAATGGATACTTCATAACCAACTAAGTTATGTACTTCATCATGTGCTTCAACGGCGAACGACGGACTTCGACTTGCGGACGGCGGCGGGAACCTGGGACCTGTCGCCGGCCACGGCGTAATAAATATCCAACGTCTTGGCCGCGCTGCTGGCCCAACTGAACGTGGCGGCCCGCTGCACTCCCAAGCGTTCCATGCGCTGGCGCAACTCCGGATTCAGCAGCAGATCGCGCATGGCAAACACCAGATCGCGCTGCGATCCAGGATCGAAAAGAAGAGCCGCCGAATCGGCCACTTCCGGCATGGCCGATGTGTTGGAGCAGGCGACAGCCCTGCCACAGGCCATGGCCTCCAAAATCGGCAATCCGAAGCCCTCATAGAAAGACGGATAGACGAACAGATCGCACGCGCCATACAGGCGTCGCAGCTCTTCGTCGTCCACAAAACCAGTGAAGTGGATGCGATCGGAAACTTGCGATTTCTTCGCGGCGGCGCGTACCGTTGGTGCGTACCAGGTTTCTTCTTTTCCGACGATCAAAAGATGATGCGGCAACTGCGGATGCGCTTGGATCAGATCCTCGAAGGCGCGGATGAGTCCCATATGATTCTTGCGCGGCTGAAGGTCGCCCACGGTCAGGATGAAAGGCGCCTGCGGCGAGCCTGGGGACAAGCGTGTGTGCATTACGCGATGAGCCGTTTCCCGAGCCACGGGGTGAAATACGGAGCTGACGCCATTTGGCAACACGACAACCTTATCGTCCGAAAGCTTGTAAGCATCCAGAATGCGCTGTTTCGAAAACTCACTGGGCGTCAGGACGCACGAAGCGGCTTGCACCGTGCGGCGAACGGTTAAACGCAACTGCAGCGCACGGAAAGAAGTGAAGTATTGAGGATGCTCCAGAAAACTGACGTCATGCACGCTCACCACGATAGGCACAGAGCAGGTGATGGGCGCAGTGTACTGCACGTGGAGCAGCTTCGGCCGGTCTTCCGCCACACGGCGCGGCAGATCGTAACCCAGACGAACGAAGGGATTGACTGAGACTCGTCTTTTTTGAAACCGCTGGGGCAGGTCGGCGACTGCCTCTTGGCGCGAAATGTACGCTACAAACTCCGCTTCACGATCCAGCACATCGAAACAATTGAGGAGATTCCGAATATATGTTTCATTCCCCGTTAAGTGCTGTCCGATCGCGTGAGCGTCTACGGAAAAGCGCATGACCTTCTCCAGTATAGAGGGTTCCCCTATTGAAAGGGGCCGTTCACAAATCGTTTACAGCCTGGTAGCATTCACATAATTTCATGTTACAAGGGTTTGTTACGCAGGTTTCCGCCGATTTGCGGGTTGAACTTGCCAGACGCGGGATCTATGTCAGTTAGACTAGCATGCCCTGCCTCCGTTTCCAATTACTATTCGAAACTTGTGATCGCTCACGAACTATCGAGGAGCTCGGCCAGCACCTTCCAAGCGATGGGCCAAGTGTATCGTTCCTCATAGAGCCTCCGGCCGGCTGCGCCAATGCGTTCGCGATTCACAGGCAAGGCGAGCAGCTCCGACACAGCCGCGGTAAAGCTCTCGGCATCGTCGGCCCGGACCAGATGTTCGCGATCATGGAATTCCAGCCCCTCCGCGCCCAGTGTGGTTGACACTACCGGCGTACCGGCGGCCCAGGCTTCCAGAATCTTGACGCGCGTTCCGCTGCCAGCCAGGAGTGGAACGACGGCCACTTGCGCTTGTGCGATGACGGCCACAGCGTCCTCCACAAAGCCAGTAACCTCGATGCTCGGATCACGGGCCGCCAAATCGCGAATGGGTCCCGGATTCTTGCCCAGGATCTTCCACTTCAATTCAGGCCAACGGGACTGGAGCGCGGGCCAGACGTTGCGATGAAAAAAATGAACGGCCTGAATGTTCGGGGCGTATTCCAGGTTTCCGCTGAAGACAATCTCGGGACGGTCCGAGCGGGGTGGAGGAACAATCAGGGGAAGCGCGTTGGGATAGACCGTCACCGGAACACCCGTGACAATGGCGCGCACCAGGCTTGCGTCGCCAGAGGAAGTGGTCAGCACGCAGTCGAACTTAGGCAGCCAGCGACGCTCCGATGCCAGCGACGCCAGAGCGAATCGCCGGTGACCCCACGCCAGCGGTCCGCTCTCGGCGGAGGCCATGCTTTCATGCCAGGCCGACTCGATATTGTAGAGGTCCACCATCACACGCCGCGCGTGCGCGCGCACCTGATCGACATAAGGCGCGCACCAGAATTGCTCGATGAATGCGGCTTCGTAGCGCTGGCCTGCGAGAAACCCGCCGATTTGCGCTTCAAAGCCCGAGAAACGGTCGATCAACGGCGGCCGATTTCGCGCCAGCCGCGATACATTGCGCAGGATGCGCGCCAGCGGGCGCTTGGAGTGAAATGGCAATTCGACAATATCGGCGCGATCCAGCCGGCCGGGAGGAATGGCGGCCACCGGATCCGGCGATCCCGGCTCGCGAAAAAAGATTCCATGCACGGAAAATCGTTGCGCCAGATAGTCGAGTACCGAAGCGGCCCGTATGGCGCCCCCTCCAATAACCGGATAGGGCGCTTCTGCCGCCAGGAACAGCGCTCGCGGTTTGGTTCCCGACGGCTTACTTCCGGAAGCGCTGGATGGCGTGATCATACACGGCTCTGGTAAGTCTGGCTGTCTTGCTCCAAGAAAATTCTCCGGCTCTGAGCAGAGCCCTGTCGCGGATTCCGCGCGCCGTTTCGCCCTGCTCCACGGCCGATCGCAGTGCATCCATCCAGCCGGCATGGTCGCCGGCATCGAGCAGCAGGGCGCCATCGCCTGCTACCTCCAGAATCGCAGGATCGCGCGAGGCAAGCATCAACGCCCCGCACTGCATGGCTTCGAGCACCGGCAAACCGAACCCTTCATAGTAAGACGGATAGAGACACGCCACGGCGTTGGAGTAAAGAGCGGGGAGATCCTCTTCGGGCGTTAATCCGGCCAATCGCAAGCCGGGTTCGGGCGGGATTTCGGGAAAATCAGCGCGGCGCCGGCCGGCGAGGACCAGGTCGATGGGATGCTCGCGGCGCAGCTCACGCCACAAATCGAGAATCAAGCCGATGTTTTTTCTCGGCTCCAGCGTGCCGACATATAACAGGTAGGGCGGATCAGGCTGAGACGGCGGCGTGGGCCGAAAACAGGAACTGGCGGCGTGCGGCACTGCGATCACACGATCGCGCTGCAGATGAAAGCGGTCGATCGCCGCGCGTCGGACGGCTTCTGAAGGCGTGATCACCATAGTCGCCAAACCGAGGCGCAGCAGCATGGGCGTGCGATTGCGGATGCGATCGGATTCGCTGTGCCAGGCTTGGTTCAGCCACGGAGAAAGATCGTGCAGCGTCATCACGCTGGGCCGCAGCGGCAGATAGGGAACCGCAAAATCGGTGCCGTGAAATACGTGGATGCCGATGCGCGAGATCTCCCCCTGCAATCCCCAGGACCACCAGCGCCGTTCCAGCAGGTTGCGTGGTCCGTGGCCGACACTGAGATTCGCGCGAGCAAAAGGAAGCGTGAGCTTCTGATCGGACAGCAGCCAGAATTGGTCGCCGGGAAAGGTGTCGCAGAGCGCTCGGGTCAACTCCTCGGTGTAGCGGCGCACGCCGCCGCTCGGAACGGTCAAAGGAGTCGCGTCCAGCGCGATCTTCATCATCCGATGATAGTGTGTACGGGATGATCGTGTGTACTAGGATTAAGATCGGAACAATTCATGGACGAACGAGCGTTTTACAAAGAATCCGAGACGAAGAAAACGGCGACGTTGCACTGCCCCTACTGCAAGGGCTCAGAGACGTACGACTTGCGCTGGCTGCTAAGAAGCAAAGTAGAGCGGCTGCCCGGCCACGCCGACGAACGCGACCGCGCCAAGTTCAAGAAGGCCGCCAGCTACATGGTCCTGCTGGACGACAAGGTGATGTGTAAGAACATGCGATGCCGCAAGCAATTCGAGATTTCGGGCATCAAGACCACCGCTTTCGTTTAGCTCGCTCCTTCTACGGGGACCTGCCTCGGAGCGATCAGGCGCCCGACATCCCAGCCGAGTGGTCGTGAGAATCGAGAGCGGGAGCGCACGAGACTGCGGTTTGTTGATGGACCCTATTGGGCCGGATCAACCTCTGGAATGCCGCTATGTGGCGTATTGAGGTAGCGCCGGATTATCGGAAATGGAATAAGCGGCGCCGCATCCTCGATTCGGTAGCGCAATTACTGGCGGGTGAAACTTGGATGCTAAAATTG
>JBEKLB010000467.1:0-7192 GCA_050010415.1 Bryobacteraceae bacterium
GCGAAGGCCGGCCCTGTGTTGAATTCCACCAATCCCGACCTGCGTTCGTTTCGCGATAACGGCGGCAAGCTGATTCAGTATCACGGCTGGGGCGACGCAGCCATTTCGCCGCTGAATTCGATTGATTACTACGAAAGCGTGCGGGCCTTTCTCAGCCGTTTTCCCGATGCTCGACACCAGAATGACGCTCGACACGCCAATACAGATCCGATGGATTTTTATCGGCTGTTTCTAGTTCCCGGCATGGCGCATTGCGGCGGCGGCATCGGCCCGAATGATTTCGGCAATACACGCAATCCTACGCTCGCGGATGCCGATCACAATGTCCTCTCGGCGCTGGAAGCCTGGGTGGAACGCGGCGCGGCTCCGTCGAAAATTATTGGATCGGGAAAAGCAGTGAACGATCCCTCAAAGGCCCTGACGCGCCCGTTATGCCCGTATCCGCAGACGGCTCGTTATCGCGGGAGCGGTGATCCGAATGACGCGAAGAATTTCGCGTGCTCCATGCCCGCAAATTCGCAATAGTCCAGCGCTTGCAAAGGCGCGATTATTTCGCCGGCTCTTCCTTGGTTCCCGAGCCGCCGAGATCCATTTTCCTGCCGTCTGGAAACTCGATACTTCGCGAACTGCCGCGCAGTGAGCCGTCCTTGGCCTGGAAGGCGACCACTTTGATTCTGGTCCCGGCGGGAAGGGAGTTTCTGTTCCAACCCAGGCGCAGCAGCACCGATGGCGACCCGCCTTCGATGCGCCATCTTTCCACCGTTCCGTCTGCCTTGGTCACGTCGATGGTCAGCCAGGAATGCGGATTCACCCACTCCATTTGGACCACTTTGCCCTCCAGCGTAAGCGGCTTGGTGGAATCAAACTCCGCGGAAAAAGAATGATGCGCCGCGAGCGGCAATGCTGCCGTCAACAGCAAGGTCACTAGGAGTGTAAACAGTTTCGAACGCATGGGCTGACTCCTTCTTTAATATTACTGTTTCGGCTGAAGCAGGTCGTGATAGAGCAGCATATCGGTGAACGGGACACACTTATGCTCCAGCAGCTGCGCATGGTCGTCAATCAGGCGATATAACGGCATCTCGATGCTCCAAGCCTTGGCGAATGTCTGCGGATCTTCGAGCGTGGCCTCATACCAAATGTGGTTCGCGTCCAGCAGTTTGAAGCGCTCGGTGACCTTCAACTGATTGCTCGCAAAGTTTCCCGCGCGATCAAGCCACGACTGGCCGTTCTGTGAGGTGGTGGTGACTACCAGAACGTCGCCTTCCCAAGTTCCGTTGGACTTGCCCATCCATGAATCCACCGGCAGGTCCGAATGATCCTTCATATAAATGATCCGGTTCGTGGCGGCAAACGGATAGACCATCAGAAGATCGCCGTCACCCTGAAAAATCTGGAACGGAAAATTCTGGTAGGTGACGCGCGGTACGCCCAACATATAGCACTTGGCTTCCGGGTCCGCCGCGGGCCATTTGGAGCGGTTTTCGTCGCGCTTCTTGAGCGCTTCGGGAAGATAAGGGATGGCGCCTCCGCCCTTCAAAACGCTTTTCCCGGCCGGAATGACGCCAATCGCGCCGAGCTGCCAAAAATCTTTACTCAATCCTTCCACTGAATGGCCTTCCAGGTTCCAATAGGCCGTGTTCAGGGCCTGCCAGATTCCGTTGAAGTTCGGATGCCCCGGAACGGTTGCCGGACGATTCAGTTGCTGGGCTTGGGCGGCACTGGGAGCGAACCATATTGCCGCCGCCGTTGCGATGAGAGCGAGTGCTTTCATGAGCTACTGTTTGGACTCAAAGAGCTCGATGTTCAACCCGTTTGGATCTTCGACGAAAATGTTCCGAATGGTCGGCGAGAACTGCACCACTTCGCCGCGCAGCGACGTGACTGGAACACCAGCCGCTCGCATGCGCAGCAACAGCCCATCCAAATCTTTCACGCGTAGCGCGATAGCGGGCGCGCCGGGATCGGGAACGCGCAGATGGAACGGAGTCCTGGAAACTCCCTTGTATTCGTAAAACGCCATCAGAGCTTTGGTGCCCGGAATATTCCCGACCAATTCGCGGGATTGGGCGTGGGGCGAGCCTACCAGATCCGAGATCAGCGGATCGCTCGAGAAGTCAGGCTTACCGTTGAGATCGAACCCCAGCAGCTCGTGATAAAACTTCAATGTGCTTTCGCGGTCGCCGATGGTCAAGCCAACGGAGGCATCGTAAACGTTGCCTTCGGACGTAACTCCGGCGGCCGGCGTGGACTGGACCACCTCAATGAAGTAACCATCCGGGTCTTCGATGAGCAGCGATTGAATGTTGCCCCGCGGAGTGGGAATGGTGACCGGTGCACCGGAAGAGGTGACAATGCGGTCTTTTCTCTTCTTGATGGCCGCCAGCACCGGCGCAATGTCCTTGACGCGCAGAGCGAGCAACGCGGCTCCGGGATCGGTGTGCTTGGGACGGCCCGGACGGCGATCCACTCCCGAGAATTGCGTCAGCTCAAATCCAAAGCTCTCGTTCGGCAATTTCAAAGTTGCCAGCCGCAGGGATACGCCCGGCGAATTGGTCAAAGCCGGAACGCCTGGATTCGGAAATGGCCGCGGTTCGCCTTTCAACCCGAAAACGTCGTTGTAAAATGCCAGCGTTGTTTCCAGATCGTTGACGGCGTGGATGTAGTTCAGCATGCCGACCACTGGGGTGGCGGAAGGCGGCGTATCGGCCTGCAGCAATAAGACAGCGGCGAATAGTGCGAAACAGATGGTCTTCATTTGGAATCCGCCTGGGCAGCTTTTGCCGCTTCTTGCCGGTCCAAGGCGCGCGCGGCGCTCAGGCGATTGTGCATCGCGTGGTTTCCTTCATGGCAGGCGTACTCAAAGATCTGATAGCCCGGTTCGTGACGAATGGGGAACTCAACGGTCCAGGGCGCGGTGAAGGTCTTGGGATCGTCAATCGTGATCTTGTAGTCGATGATGTCGGGAGCCACGCGAGTGAAGCGCTCCGTCAATTTCAGATCTTCGCTATAGGGGACACCACCCACATCGACCTTTCCGCCGATGAAGTTCGTGGTTTCCACAACCAGCGTGTTGCCTTCAAAATGGCCGCGTGGATCGCCCATATAAGAGCGCAGGCCTGCGCTCACGTGCGGACGCCCATCCAGCGGAATGATGCGGGTTTCGTGAATCATCTCGTAGCGAATGGCCACCGCGCCCGGCATCTGGAAAATCTGCGATCCGTTGCCATAAATGGACGGGAAGAACGACCCAGTGACGCCGCGGGTGATGCAGCGGTCGTAAGTGCTCAAATCCTCCCAGGATGCCGGCCGCATGTCGTAATATTTCGGCTGAGCGGCGCGGCGCTTTTCACCCTCCGGCGTGAGAGGCGGGATCCGGCCATTCGGAGGATCCACGACCAGCGATGTCAGCTCGGTGGCGTGTCTGGCGTACTCGATCCACTGCGCGGGAGCCGCGGCCGCATCCACACCCCCGTCCTTAACCAGAGCCCAGAATCCAGTGGTGGGACGCACGCCCGTATCGATGGTGGTCCTCTCCGCTTTCACTTCTTTGGCGCGTTCGGCCAGTTCCTGCTCGGTAAGAAAGCGACGCCTCCCGTACTTGGCGTCACGCTGCATCGGCACTCCGTTAAGATCGTCGGTGGTATAGACGCCCTGTAAATCGGGATCTCCCCAAGGGGTTTTGGGAGCTTCAAATGCACTCTGGCCAAAGGCCAACGAGCCAACGGCAAAGCTGGACGCCAGCAGCAATGATTGAACTATCATCGGGATCTCCTATTTGGCTTTCCTGCGAACGTCGCCGTACAGCAGCTCTTCGGCGAACTCCACGCATTTGAATTCGGTTAATTGCGCGTTCTTCGCAATGTTCCGGTACAAAGGCAGGCTGATTTTCCAGGGCCGCGTGAACACCTGCGAATCCTCGATGGCCGCCTCATAGTTCATGTGATCGGAGTCGATCAAAGTAAACCGCTCCAGCACATGCAACTGATCGCTATGGAAGTCGCCGGCGCGATCGAACCAGCTTTCGTCGTTGAAGCCAGTGTTGTCCACCACCAGAGTGTCGCCTTCCCAGTGGCCATTCGCGGTGCCCATCCAGGTGTCGACCGAAGCTTCCACAGGCGTTTTCGACATGTTGACGACGCGATTCGCGCTGGCGTATTCGTAAGTCATCAAGATGGACTGGGGTGTCTGGACGATTTGAAATGGATACGGCATGTAGTTCGCGCGCGGGATGCCGGCCATGTAGCACTTGACTTCCGGATCGTCTTTCCAGCGATTCTTGAAATTTTCCTGCTTCCGCTTCAAAGCTTCCGGCTTGTAAGGAATCTCGCCGCCTTCCACAACTCCCTGGCCGGAAGGGGTGGCGCCCACTGCGCCGAGCTGGAAGAACGGACCTGCCTGCGCCGGGTGATCCTGGAGGTCCCAATTGGCGGCGCTCATGGATTGCCAGATCCCGCTGAGATCGGGATGGCCATCGAAAGTGCGCCCTTTGGAGACCGCGGGAGTGGCCGCGGAAAGACCAACGGCCGCGAGCACCATGGCGAACGCGGCCAAACAAAACGCGCTTCTCATGATGCGGTCATTCTATCGCACTATGGCACAAATCACGCTCGTTCCCGCGCCTCACCAGTGCAGGAATCAATGAACCTGATAGGCGACATCAAACTCGCCGCGCCGGATGCATCCAGAAGCCGCATCCGTGCCTCGTGCAATCATGAAGCAATGGGGTTATTTTGAGTTGAGCGGGCGATTCTGGTGGCTGATCGTAGCAACTTTCCTGGGTTTTTTGGGGTTCGGGAGTGTTTTACCGCAACTGGCGCCACATGTTCGGCATGACCTGGGCGGGTCTAACCGCACCGTTGGATTTGTCATTGGGACATTCTCCGTGGTCGCCTTGTGCAGCCGTGTCATCGCGGGCCGACTGGCGGACCGAAAAGGGCGCAAACGGGCGTTTCTCACCGGGCTTTCCAGTTGCACGCTGGCGGGCCTGGCGTACCTTTTGCCGTTGGGCATCGGCGGCATCTACCTGGCGCGCGTCTTACAAGGGTTTGGAGAAGCCTGTCTTTACACCGGAGCCGCGGCGTGGGCCGTGGAAGTTGCGGGGGTACACCGCAGTGCCCGCGCGCTCGGATACGTGAGCAGCGGTATATGGGGCGGCATCGCGGCCGGTCCGTTGATCGGGCAACTATGGTTGCGTCGTTCCATCATCCCGGCCGGCATCGCGGTCGGATTCGTCAACGTACACTACCCGGTGATCACCGGTTTTCTGATTTTGTTCCTGGCGCGTCACGGCAATTCTGGACCGGCAGCGTTCTCCACCTACGCAGGGTTCGTCTTGTTCTCACGTTTCTTCCTGGGCGGATTGCCGGACCGCATCCATCCCCGGATTACGTTTTACACTGGCCTGGCATCCATGGCTATGGGCTTGGGAATCCTGGCCACCGGCCCTGCACTCACTGGGGCCGTGATCGGAGCGGGGCTACTGGGATTCGGCTTCTCCTTCCCGTGGGCCTCGGTGGCATCCACCGTCCTGCGTGCGACGCCAGATGGCGAGCGAGGGTCCGCCGTTAGCGTGCTGAGCGCGTTCTACGATCTGTTTGTCGGTACCAGCGCGTTTTCCGCGGGCTTCATCGCGAATACTTTCGGGTATGCGGCCACGTTCCTGATGGCGATTGCAGCCGTGGGCGCCGCTGCGATCGCGGGACGATTCGTTTTCGCCGCCAAGGAACCTGCCTCGGTGAATCTCGCCACGCCGATACTCGAGACTGCTCCCACCTCGGTGGTCACAGAAATTCAGGATTGAAATTACATTTCAGAATGGCCCCCCTCGTGCATGCTTTCTCCTCTTGTGAAAGCAACGCTTACGAAACCGGTATTGGTTCTGCAGCAAGACACCGGGGTAACTGAAGTTCTTCCGATTGGAGCAGAAGTGGAATTCACGAATACGCCCAGAGGCGATGGCGTGATGATTATCGAATGGAATCACCATTGTTTTTCGTTGTTCCGCGAGGATTTGCTGGACGCTTGCACGGTAGACGATGCGGGCCGACTGGGCTGGTATTGAATGAGCGCCGCTGAGTTGGGCCGTTAGACCGCCACGATTTATCGCGGCGCAACCACGACGGAGAACGGTTTAGATTTCCCAACAAGGAGAGTGTGTAGTCTTACGTGCGGCACCCGAACAAAGACGAGTGGTCGAAAATATGGCTGGTGGTAGCAATTTTGCTCACGCTCGCCCTATTTGTGGCGGGCGTCTTCGAAGCCACGCGCCGCTAGTGGTGCAAGCTCGAGTCTATGCATCTGAAGCGGGGAAGTCCGGGCATGGGTCAATGCTCCCTAAGACCACATCACAGCCAGTGATTCCCCAATCGCGGAATTGCCCGAATCTCCGTTGAAACTAGCGGCTCCTGTGCAACCCACTCTACGACGCCTTTCTTCTTCTGACAACTTCCGATTTCGAGGGCGTCAGCGCTTCTAATTCTCTGATGAGCGCCGGAATCTGTCTGTGTCCCGTGACCTTTCGGAACTGTTTTTGGGCGACCAAGAGTCCCGATCCTACCCAGCGCTCTCGCTGGTCGCCGCCGTGCCAGCGTTTCACGTTCTTGCACACCTGCTCCACAATCGAGAACGCCGACTCGATCACGTTGGTGCTGGCCAGCGTTTTTCGAAGTTGCATCGGAACGTGGAGCCGATGCACGGTCAAGGTCTCCTCCATCCCTTCGCCCAGGCTCCGCGCCGCGCTGGGATTGAGGTCCATCAATTCGCGATGGAGTGCATTCAGCGCCTGCTTGGCGGCGGCGTGGTCTTCCAGAGCATAGGCCGCATGGAGCCTTTTAGCTACCGCCCGTTTGTGTTCGTCGGTCAGATGATCGAGCACATTCCGGCGCTTATGGACCTGGCAGCGCTGGATCGCCGCCGACTCGCCGGCGTACTTTTTCACTGCGGCAGTCAGTGCCTTGCCCCCATCCAGAACATAGAGTCTCGGCTCGGTGAAATCGAGCCCACGACTCACCAGGTCGCCGAGCAACTCGCCGACTACGGTGGCGTTTTCGGTAGCGCCTTGCCGAATGCCTAAGATCATTTTCCGCCCGTCCTGGGCGATTCCCAATGCAGCCACCATCTGCTGGCCTTCGAACGGCGTCGCATCAATCAGCAATGCGCACAGCCGCAGCTTGTCCAGCCGCCGCTCCAT
>JBEKLB010000468.1:0-5180 GCA_050010415.1 Bryobacteraceae bacterium
CCGGCTATGCGCTTCCTGGCTCAAGCCGACAAGCAAACCAATCAAAAGACAGCGCCCTATACGCCGACCGGCTGGGGATCCTCGCTTCTGCAGGCGCTCGCCGAGTGCGTGAAAGGAATTCGAAAGTTTCCCTATGAACCCTAGTCTTGTGAAGTACAGAATGTGGCCAGCCATGATCGCAGTTCTGTCGTTCGCCAGCTTGGCCAGTGGGGGCCAGGAAGCAACCGCGGACCCTTGGGTTTCCGGCGAGCTTTTGCAGCCGGCCGAGCTCGCCAAGGCGATTCAATCGGGCAAAGCTCCCATCATCTTGTCCGTGGCGTTTCCCGTGCTCTATCGCGGCAAGCACATTGTGCACGCAATCAATGCCGGCCCAACCTCGAAGCCGGAAGGGATTGAAGCATTGAAGAATGCTGTCGCCGGCCTACCGAAGGACTCCGATCTGGTGATTTATTGCGGATGTTGTCCCATGCTGAAGTGTCCAAACATTCGGCCTGCCTATCGCACGCTCAAGGAATTGGGCTTCACGCACATTCGCGTGCTGAGCCTGCCGACGAACTTGCATACTGACTGGGACAGTAAAGACTATCCCTCAGAGGGGTCGGGGGCCGCGAACTAAGGCTGCACGCTAAGACTAACGCGCATTTCACCGATAAGCCAACTTGGTGAAATGGAAACGACAAACATCGCAAACGGTTCTTTTCAGGCTATACTGCGGGCGCACGCGCAGTGGATGCATCAGGAGTCTGGCGAAGGCCGCTGCATATTGGATGGCACCACTCTGAACGGGATGAATCTGACCGGCGTGGATCTGCACGCGGCCATTATTCGAGGCGCTACGCTCCTGGATGCCGAGCTCTCCACGGCGAAATTTAGCCGGGCCATCATCGACGGCGCGGATTTTCAACGGGCATTGTTGGGAGGCGCGGATTTCAGCGAGGCGAGAATGTCGGGGAGCGACCTCGGTTTCAGTTGGATGGCGCAAGCCGTCCTGGCGGACGCGCAAATCCGGAACACAAGTTTTCGCAAGTCGAATCTGCGCGGCGCCCGATTCCAAGGATCTCTGCTTGAGAGCTGTAAGTTCCCGGGAGCGACACTGAGCGCCGCGTGCTTGAATCACACCCGCATCACCTTATGCGATTTCTCCGAATGCGATTTCAGCGAAGCGCAATTCGTACGAGCGCAGATTGAGGGCAGCCGGTTTCATGCCGCCAATGGGCCGGATGCGAATTTCAGCAACTGCCGCCTCAAGGGCTGCGACTTCGCGAGAACCGATCTGGCACGCGCGAGATTCGTCCGGGCCGATCTGACGGGGTCGCAACTGGAACGGGCACGCTTACGGGACGCAGATCTGCGTGAGGCTCAATTGGCCAGCGTGATCCTCTGCCGGGCGGATCTGGCCGGGGCGCGATTCGGTGGAGCGCTGCTCTTTGCAGCCGACCTGCGCGGGGCCGATCTCACCGGCGCGCGTGAAATGACGTCGCAGCAGTTAACCCAGGCGCGCACCGATGACACCACCCTCCTGCCGAATGGCTCACGCGGGCCTTATCGCCGCCTTTCTGGAGCGGAGCGCCCCGCCAGTCGTTAGCACATCATGCGCCGGTGCCAAACACCTGCCCCTTGCGCTCCTTGCCCGCCGCGGCTACGATCGCAGCCAGCGCGAACACGGTCACGGCGGTGAGCGCCATGGCGGAGGCGTAGCCCATGGTCTTGGCAAGAATGGGTTCGATATAGGTCACCGAGCCGGCCACCAGAACCCCGCACTGATACGAAAACCCAGGCAGGAATCCGCGCACTGAGTCAGGAGAAAGTTCAGCCAGATGCGCGGGGATGATGCCCCATGCGCCCTGCACCATAAACTGAATCAGAAATGCGCCCAGCACCAGCAGCGCCGTGGAAGGCGAGAAGACCCATAGCGGGACCATCAGGATACCACCGAGGAGAGCCCAAACCATCACGCGGCGGCGGCCGTAGTGGTCTGACAGGCGCCCCATGGCGATGCCTCCCAGAATCGCGCCAATCATCGAAATTCCGGTCATCACGGAGCGTTGCGACGGGCCGAAATGCCACTGGCGCTCGAGGAAGGTTGGATACATGTCCTGCGTGCCGTGCGAGACAAAATTCATCATCGTCATCAGGAGACTCAGATATAGGAATAACTTCCAGTGCGATACGATGGCGCGCCCCAACCCGCCCCAGCTTTCTTCGCGGCTTCTTTGCCACACCTCGGATTCTTTCACGCGGAAACGGACAAACAAAGCCAGCAGAGCGGGCAATCCTCCCAGGAAGAACAAAGGCCGCCAGCCCCAGCGCTGGAACAAAAAGAAAAATGCGATCGCGGCCAGAAGATTGCCGGCGGCATAACCTTCCTGGAGCAATCCTGAGAGCACGCCGCGCAGCTTGGGTGGGACTTTCTCCATGGCGAGCGAACCGCCCACACCCCACTCACCACCCATGCCGATGCCGAACAGCGCGCGCAGCACCAGGAAGCTGGTGTAGCTGGGCGCGAGGCCGGTAAGCACCTCGCAGATGGAGAAGAAAACCAGGTCGATCATCAGCGGAAGCCTGCGCCCATAGCGGTCCGCGAGCAATCCGAACAGGAACGCGCCCGCCGGCCGAAATGCCAGCGTCAGGGTGATCGAAAAAGCCATCTCCGCGTCCGACTTGTGAAACTCTTTTCCGATCGCGGTAAGACACAGCGTGACCAGAAAGAAATCGAAGGCGTCCAGCGTCCAGCCGAGAAATCCGGCCGCAAGAGCCGAGCGATGATCCGAAGGAGCAGAGGCGGATGGGTTCAAGGACGCAGTATAGCAACCGTTAGCCCAAGTGAATGCTATTCTCGGGATGGGTGCCACCGATGAACGGGCGAAGAGCAGCGTGTTTGCTGGGATGCGGCCTCGTTTTTCTGGGCGCTCTTTACGCCTTCCAGAAGCCTTTCCGCCAGTTGCCGGGTGTGGAATATTTCAGCTTTGAGCTAACCCCCGATTGGCAAGTGCCCGGTGAGTGGGCCTTTGCGCGTCTCATGTTTCCGCCCGGACCGAACGACGGTTATGCGGGCCGCTTCGACGGCGATTTCCGCCAGGGTCTGTCGCTCTGGACCCAGGATTATCCCCGCGCCGACCGCCATTTTTCGCAGGCCGTCCGGCGCTTGACGCGCATTCAAGTGCGCTCCGTCGAGCAGCCCGTGATGATGGAGGACGGCAACGAAGCGTTCAACTGGCCCTGGATCTACGCAGTCCAAGTGGGCGAATGGGGATTCACCGAACAGGAAGCCAAGGTGATGCGCGAGTATCTGCTGCGCGGCGGCTTCTTCATGGCCGACGATTTTCACGGCGATTACGAATGGGAGATGTTCTTGAAGCGCATTCGCTTCGTGTTTCCAGACCGTCCCATCGTCGAAATTCCGGATGACGATCCGATTTTTCACACCGTGTTCGATCTGGACGATCGCTTTCAACTTCCCGGCGCGGCGCATCTCTACGAAGGTTGCAAGAATTGTCGCGAGGGCGGGCGCGGCGCGCACTGGCGCGGCATCTATGACGACAAGGGCCGGATTATGGTGGCGATTTCGTATAACTCCGACGTCGGCGACGCATGGGAGTTCGCCGATGATCCGCAGTATCCGGAGAAATTTTCAGGCTTGGCCATTCGCGTTGGCGTGGATTATGTGATCTACGCCATGACTCACTAATGGTCATATTTTAATGAACGACGACGCATTAACTCTTCGCTAAGGAGTCTTGCCTGGCGCGCATCGAGGCCTGCGCCTCCCGCTGGATGTCGCCCATCTTCGAGCCCGAGGCGACCAGCGCGACGAATCCTACAATCAACAGAGGCAGCGTAACGACGGCGAAGAGAATGGCGGCGAAGCGCCGCGCGGTGGCTCCGGGAACACCGAACAGCGTAAGGACCAGCGTCGATACCACCTGAAACAACCCGATGTTACCAGGCGCCTGTGGCAGCACGGTGCCCAGCCGCAGCAGGACCATGAGCGCGCCCGCTTGCGCCCATGAGACTCCATCGAAGCCATACGCTTGCATAATCGCGTAGATGGGAACGATCTGGATGAGCAGATATGGAATGCTGACCGCAGCCGAAAAATAGAGATAGCGCGAGTGACCGATGCGATGCAGATCTTCGATGAACACGTGCGCCCAGGAAAATAAGCGTGCGTCCAGCAGAGCATCCAACGCTTGCTCTCGCCAATACATCGCGACCGCCAGCAGCGCAGCGCAAACGAAGAGCAGGATCGCAAGAAAAATGCTGCCGGTGGTGATGATCCCGATGGCGCGATGGTGCCCGCTGCTCAAGGGGAAATGCCGGATATAGCGCAGCGAAAGAAGCAAGCCGATGATCAGCAGCATTCCGTCGAAAATGCGCTCGATCAGCGCCGAAGCCATGGTCACCGAGATGGGAATCTTGGTCCAGCGGGCCATCAGGAAGCAGCGGATCAGCTCGCCCGCGTGTAAGGGGAGCACTTCGTTGGCAAACAACCCGACGTAAATAGCGCCCACCGAAGCCCAGGGCGATACCGGTGCAACCGGAAGCAGCAGCAGGCCCCAGCGCCAGGCCTGCACGACATAGATCAGGACGTCGGCGACGGCGGCTATGGAGACCCATCGCCAGTCGAGCTCGCGAACGTCTTCCCACAGCTCCGTCCAGCTGATGCCCTGCAACGCCCACGCCAGGCAAGCTATCGACACCACCAGCGTGATGGCAGTGAAGATATGAGAAGTGCGGTTGGACCGGGGCGGGGAAGGGGACATGACACCCATGAACCATAATACTCGCGAGAGCTATCTGAGATAGAACAGGCTGAGGCGCGGCAAGGAAGCCGACTCCAGCAATTGCCGCTCCAGATATTGCTTTTCGAGCATGCCAAGCTGCGGCGCGGTCATTTTTCCGCGATAGGCACGCAGCTGGAGGTCGAGCTCGCGGCGGGCGCGAAGCAAATATTCTTCCGTTTGGCGTGAACGCGCCAGCGCGATCATTTTATCTTCGAGAGCGGTGAGGCGTTGTTCCAGATCCTCCAGATCGTGAAACAGCACGGCGGCTTCGGACGCCAGACGATCCACCGCCGCGGCAATATCGTCGAAGCCAGGTTGCTTCCGAATTTCGGTGGCGTTCTCGCGGAGAAACCTTTCCAGATCCTCGAATGCGAACGGCGCAGCGGAAGCTTTATG
>JBEKLB010000469.1:0-5175 GCA_050010415.1 Bryobacteraceae bacterium
GTGAGCGTGTGCGCCCACCAGAGCAGGCGGCTGGATTCCCAGCCCGGCACGAACGTCGCGAGATAGGTGGCCATCAGCAGGAAAATCAAGAGCGCGATGATGCCCGATTCAGGCGATAACGCTCCCAGCCATTTCGGACGGATGACGAAGCGGCGAAAGGCCAGGCCGGCGATGGAAATGGCAACTGCAATCGCGAAGACTGCCGCGATGACGAAATAGACCGGTCCGATCACTCCATTGCGATCGAGAAACCCGAGGCGCAGGCCTTCGGCGAAATGGTTCGCGGTGATGAGCGCGAACACGCAAAATCCCCAAAACACCAGCGCGTGCGCGATGCCTGGCAGCGGGCGTTGGGAAATCACTTTCCCTTGCAGCATCACTTCCCAGATGAAGTCGGCGACACGGCGCGCGACGGGCTGGATGCGAAAATCGGCGTCTTTCTTCGACTGGAGGATCACATGCCAGACTTTACCGAAACGGCGCCAAAAACCGAAGACGGAAGCTACCAGCAGAATGAGGAACAGGGCCGACTCCGGCCAGGTCAGTTGGGGCACTAGAAGCGAGTGTAGCGCAGGAAAACCGGCGCCCTCGGCCCCGCCCCTGTACGAGGCAGCAAGCCGATCCAATGCACGACTCGTGCTCGCCGCGCCAACAGGGTATCCAAGCGGCGGCCGCTAACCCGTACAATGTACGTACGCTATTCTAGTGAAGGAGATCTTCCATGCCGACGCCGTCCACAACTCGCGATGATCGTATCGAATTGCGCGCTTCTCGTGAGCAAAAACGTCTGCTCGCGGCAGCGGCCGCATACGAGAGTCTCGACCTCACCAGTTTCGTGATGCGTACAGCGCTGCCTGTTGCAGAGGAAATCGTAGCGCGGCATGAACGTATCGTTCTTACGGTTCGCGATAGCGTCAGGGTCCTTGAACTCTTGGAACGCCCGCCAAAGCCGACGGCGGCTTTGCGCGCCGCCGCTAAAAGACGGAAGCACCGCGTGTGAAGAGAGCGTTGGAGTGGCGCGAAGAATCTTTGACGCGTCATCACGACCGAGTCAGTTTCGACTGTGGCTCACCCGCTTTGAACGAATACCTTCAGCGGTACGCGCGACAGAACCATGAGAGTGGCGGCGCCAAAACTTTCGTGGCAGTTGGTCCCGAAGCACCCACGGTCGTTCTTGGATATTACTCGATCAGCCCTGGCGCGATTGCCTTCGTGAAGACGCCAACCACGATCACTAAGAAACTGGGACGTTACGATGTCCCTGTATTTCGTCTCGGACGTCTCGCCGTCTCTGTGTCTGTTCAAGGACGAGGTCTCGGCGGTGATCTGCTGTTATCGGCGGGCGAACGCGCGCTAGCGGTGGCTCAGGAAGTTGGTGGAGTCGCGCTGGCGATAGACGCAAAGGACGAGAGAGCCGCGGCCTGGTACGAACGCTTTGGCGCGTGGCGACTTCTCGATGACCCCTTGAAGCTCGTACTGCCCCTCGAAACGATCCGAGCGACTCTGCATTAGCTACTCAATTCCTCGCCATCCTATAAAGGCGCTCACCCTAAGCTACGATAGTTGAATTAGGGGGCAAACGTTTGCGTTTCATTATGTCCGGAGCCGCAGGTTTCATCGGCTCGCACCTTTGTGACCGTCTCATTGCCGAAGGGCACCAGGTTGTCGGTTACGACAACTTCATGACCGGGGATGCTCGTAATCTCGAACATCTGAAAGGCAACCCGGCGTTTGAATTCCGGCACTGGGATGTTTGCCAGCCTTTGGAAGCCGATGGGCCGGTGGATGGCGTGCTGCATCTGGCGTCGCTCGCCAGCCCCAAAGATTATTTCGAGCACCCGATTGAGACTCTGGACGTGGGTTCAGCCGGCACGCGCAATATGCTCGAGATCGCGCGGGAGCACCAGGCTCGGTTTATGGTGACATCTACGTCGGAGTGCTATGGCGATCCGCTGGAGCATCCGCAAGTGGAGACCTATTGGGGTAATGTGAATCCGGTGGGCGTGCGCTCGTGCTACGACGAAAGCAAGCGGTACGCCGAAGCTCTGACCATGGCTTACCACCGGGTGCACGGCGTGCGGACCACCATTGCACGCATCTTCAATACTTATGGCCCGCGCATGCAGTTGAAGGACGGGCGCGTGGTGCCGGCGTTCATCGATCAGGCTCTGCACGGCGAACCGATGACGGTTTTCGGCGACGGCACGCAAACGCGCAGCTTCTGCTACGTTCGCGATCTGGTGGACGGGCTGTACCGGCTGACCTTATCCGACGAGCGCTATCCAGTGAATCTGGGTAATCCGCAAGAGCTGACGATTCTCGAATTCGCCGAGCGCATCCGCCGGTTGACTGGATCCACGGCTCAGCTCGATTTCAAACCGCTCCCGCAGGACGATCCCAAGCGGCGGCAGCCGAACATCGCCAAGGCGAAAAAGATATTGGGCTGGGAGCCCAAGGTGAGCCTCGAGGACGGGCTCAAAGAGACTATCGAGTACTTCCAGAACCTGCCTTCACCGGTTCTCGCGCGGTAACAACGGGCGCGGCTTCGATCCAGACTTTCGCCGCGGCGGATTTCCCGAGCTGCACCGGCTTTCCGGCAATGCGCAGCGTCAGCGTGTCATCATAGTTCGACGCCAACATGCGCACCGTCGCGCCGGGATGAATGCCCAGGCCGTGCAAATATTCGAGCAAACGCCGGTCGCGCTCGAAAACGCTCACCACGATGGATTCCGCATCCGCCGGCGCTTCATCCAGAGGACGCAGCCCCCGGTCGCGACGGTCCTGCGGCGTGTCGCCCTCCACGCGATTGCCATGCGGGCACGCCTCGCCGGTACCGAGCTTTTCGAGCAAGCGCTGTTCGAAATCCGCTGAGACGGCGTGCTCCAGTTGCTCGGCTTCCTCGTGGACCTTGTACCATTCCATGCCGAAAATCTCGGTGAGCATGCGCTCGATCAAATGATGCCGGTTGAGCAGGCGATTGGCGATATCGCGTCCGGCGGAGGTGAGCGAAAGGGTTCCATCGCGCCCAGTGCGGATCAGCGCGTCGCGTCTCAGGCGCTTGATGGCCATGGTGACCGCGGGCGCCGAAACGTTCAGCCAGCGTGCCAGAGTGGCGGGGATGAGGGGTTCGCCCTCGCTCTCGGCTTCGGCAATCGCTTTGAGGTAATTCTCCTTGGAGACGGTGATTTTCACGGCATATCAAATTGTATCGTTAGAGCGTCTTGTTGGGGATTCCGGCGAAGCTGAACGCCTTTTCCGAAGGGAAGCCGAACGGCATTCCGGGATGATCCCGAACACCATCGGAGCGTCGCGACTCTGGCAACTCGATTGTGAGGGAAAGTGTTCGCCTTCGTCAAGGGAAACCTGTCCGGAGCGAAACCGGTTCGCTTGGAGTGTCAATGATAGATCGAGATCGAACGTTTCATCGTTTGATGGCCGCCACGCGCAAGAGAAAGGCCGAAGACCGTCACGCTAGGGAAGCGCTCGCCCGGGACAATCTCTATCCCGCATTGCCGCTCTCAGTCTACAAAACACGCCAGATCGTGACTGGAAGGAATAAGCACCCGGCGTCTTGGATGCTCTGGTGTCCGAACCGCCCTGCTCAGATCCCTTCAGCCCTTCGCTCCGCAAAACCCATCCGCTGGCGAATACGTTGAAACCAGAGGATATTGTCCGGCCGACGATAGGTGTAAAATTGTTCCTTGCTACACGTCCTTCGATCCTCGCGGGAGAAAGTAGCGTAACATGATCGATCACGGAGGTTTAACGATGCGAAAACGTTCTCTCTTGTTCCTTTCGTTGCTGGTTCCAGCCTTTTTAGTCCTCGGCGGATATGCCGTGGTTCAGGCTCAGCAAAAGACTTCTTCGACGGCTAGGGCGAAGCGCTGGTCGGATGCATCCACTTGGCCCGACAAAAAGGTGCCAGCCAAAAACGCAAGTGTCACCATTGACAAGGACATGAACGTTGTCCTCGATGTCACGCCGCCGGCGCTGCGCAGTTTGACGATCAACGGCAAACTGAGCTTCGCAGATAATAAGGACCTCGAACTGACCACCGAATGGGTCATGGTGCACGGGGAGCTGGAAATCGGCACCGAAGCCAAGCCCCATACGCGCAAGGCGACAATTACCCTCACCGACAACGTCAAAGACGAGGATATGAGTGGAGTGGGTGGAACGAATGACCGCAGTGACCGCGGGATCATGATGATGGGCGGAACCCTGAACCTGCACGGTAACCGGACGAACTCCTGGACGAAGCTGTCCAAGACCGCCGAAGCAGGCAGCAACTCGATTGAAGTCCTGAACGCCGCTGGCTGGCGGGCCGGCGACGCGATTGTCCTCGCGTCCACGGATTTCGATCCCCATCAGGCAGAGCGGCGAACCATTTCCGCGATCCGTGGGAACACCATCACGCTGGACAAGAAACTGGACTACATGCACTTCGGCAAGATCACCTTCGACGTGGATGAACGCGGCGAAGTCGGCATGCTGTCGCGTAATATCGTGATCCAGGCTTCGCCTGACGCAGACCAGACGCTCTTTGGCGGCCACATCATGGCGATGAACGGGAGCAAGATGTTTGTGGATGGCGTCGAGCTCAATCGCATGGGTCAGAACATGCATCTGGCGCGGTATCCGATCCATTGGCATCTGATCGGCGATGCGCAAGGGCAGTACATCAAGAACTCGGCGATTCACGACACCTACAGCCGCTGCGTGACCGTGCATGGCACAAATTACCTGGATATTGAAAACAACGTGACCTACAACAACATTGGTCACTGCTTCTTCCTCGAAGACGGGGTGGAGCACGGCAACCAGTTCGTGCACAACCTGGGGATCCTCACCAAGTGTCATCCGGACGCGCCGTGCGTCGCGACAAACCTCGCTGCAGCCGGAGAGAGCCGACCGGCGGGAGGGAATGGCCAGAATGCCAAGGACATCCTGATTCCCTCGGACAACACGGCGTCGACTTTCTGGATCACCAACCCGGACAACATCTACCGGGATAACGTGGCCGCGGGTTCCGATTCGAACGGCTTCTGGATGTCATTGCCGGAGCACCCGACGGGTAAGTTCGAAGGCACGGAGATCAGTGCGAAGACCTGGCCGCGTCGAACGCCATTCCGCGAGTTCAAGGGCAACGTCGCCCACTCCAACTACGACTCGTTC
>JBEKLB010000470.1:0-8862 GCA_050010415.1 Bryobacteraceae bacterium
TAGCACCTCGATACTGCCGGCTCCAATCGCGAAAAGACCGAACACGGGCTGTGCCGGCACGTCGGTGTCGAGAGCCTGCCCAGTCGCCCCCAAGATAGTCCACGCGGTAAGTGGCGACAATTCGTAAGAACATTCCTCGTCCATGACGTTGGCAGCCCGGCCGGAAACATCGACAGTCACTCCCTCCCGATTCGGTATTGCAAACGAAACCGGCGACGCATTACTCGAAGCTCCAAACTGCCACGTGGAGTCGGCGATCAGAAAGAAGCTCGTATTGTCCGGCTGGACGCTCCAGGGAGTCGTGATGGTCACGGTAGTGGCCGTGTTGGACGCTATGGTCTGCTCTTGCCCGGCTCCCGTCCCCTTAGTGATTCGTACCGTGGCGCCGTTGTAGAGGTTCACCAGCATGTTGAGAGCGCTGTTACCGATCGTCGTCGTCGAGTTGATATTGGCTTGCTCGGCGGGCTGCAGTTCCAGCCGCCAATAGAAGTTGGCGTGATCGTAATTGTAGTCCGGAGGGCCCTGCAACAATGCAGTCAGTCCGGAATCGACAAACTGTCCGGCGATGGCAATATTGCTCACGATTCGCAAAATCTGGGAAGGATTCCGACCGCGGTAAACATTGAACGATATCGCAGCCGACGAAAAGCTGAGGCTGATAAGAGTAACTTGGTTCGTATTCGTTCCCGCCGGGACATTGGCCATTGCGATGAATGACAGCCCACCCTCGACGCCCTCGGCATCCACCGCGCTGATGCCGTAATACAGCGTTTGTCCGCCCGTCAAAGTTCCACCGCTGGTGTTTAGCTGAGCGTTCAGGCCCATGAGAGGAATGCCCGCGGCGCTCGCTTCAGGCTTTGCAGGGACGGCAAAGGAAACCGTCAGATTTTCCGTCACACTGCCATCCGTGCTTGTCGTTGAGGATTCAGTAATTCCGAACTGCTCTACTCCGTCGCCATCCAGCACGCTGCCTACCAACGGCCTCGGCAGTCCAATCTCGAAATTCGTTTGACGCCCCGGTCCGGCCGCGTCCGTGTTGACAATTGTGTACCAACTGTCGTCATGGATCTGTGCGCTGATCACAGCCGTGATGAAATTCACTCCCGGAGACAGCTTTGTAATCCGAAACGGCTGCCGGCTGAAGCCTTCCCTCGCGTAAGTCAGCGTAATGATGTCGCCCGGCTTCAATCCGACGCCTTTGACGCTCGTCTCGAACTGGACATACGTGTTACCGTTCACCGATTTGTATAGCTGAAGCGCCGCCGCCCGGTTCGCCTGATCGAAATTAGGCAGCCCAAGCGCCGTCAAGGTAGTCGTAACATCTTGCCCCGTGACCAGGAAGTCGTCGATGTCCACCAAAGAAAGGCTGTCTTGTTGGTAATCATTGAATTCGTCTTGAAATTCAACCGTATAGTGGTTCGGACTGTTGGCTATGCTTTGCGCAGTTACCGTGAGCGAAGAAGCTCCGTTTGAGCTACGCACGATGCCTGAAAACGAATTGTCGCCAAATTCATAAGCCGGCCATCCGCCGTTCAACGTTTCAGTGCTGTTGCTGCTCGCTAGCTGCGTTGGCTGCTGGTTCGCCAACGTATCTTCCGGATTGAGCTGGATCAGCCCGTTCGGATCGAAAGTAAGATACATGGCGGAAGCGTTCCGTATGCCCCGAACTACGTCTCCCGCGCTTCGTCTATCGGTCAGCAACAGATTGCATTGATAACGAGGAATCGTCGTGCTGTTTCCGTTGACGTCCACCGTGGGGACCAGTGCATTGCATCTCTGTGCCACGGCCGCAAAGCTTGCGAGGTCTAGCTGTGCCGCGCTCCAACCGCTGCGAAACAGTGCGTCCAACATCACCCACGCCGGATTGTTCCCGAAAACATCGCTCACATAGTTGCCGCCAGAATCATACTGGGCGCATTGAAGGCCCTGAATCAGAACATCCACTTCGGGGAACGACGCTCCGTTGGAAATCGAGTTGGGTACCACCAGCGCCATAAACGCCATACTTCCGTAAGGATCGCCCAAGGACTGTCCAGCGGAATTGCTGAAGTCCGGATTGAAGTTCCCGTTCCTGGTGCCATAACTAATGACGTTGTACCAACCCGTCGCCGTCATATTGGTACCGTTCACCCCTACCGGAATCTGGATGTTATTCACAATGACCGCCAGCACGCCCGAAATCTGCCCCATTCCGAGCAACACCTCGAAATGCGTTAGATTCCCGTCGTTTCTGGCAAGGACAATCGGCGGCTGATACCAGCCTGTTCCGTAAATGAGTGGGACGAAATCGTTATAAAGCGCCTGATTAGGCAGCGGCGTGGATACTTGCGATGTTTTCGAGCCATAAGTACGAACGATAATTGAGGGTGGCACGAATTCGATGCCGCCAAATCTCGCCGTCATATTACTCTGAGCGTCAGTAGAAAACATTCCTCGCTGTTGGCATTGCGCGCGTGAATAGTCGCAAGTTGTGTAGGGCACGCCCGCATTCATATTTCCCACACCGCCCGTTTGATCGGGTGAGTATCCACATCGAAAGAATGGCGAAAAGGCTCCCAGCGTTCCGCCATTCACCGCCTCCTGACGCTGCGCCGCGGTCGCGGGAAAGTTCCAAGGGCACAGCTTTTGAATCCGGACCTCGGGCAAAAACACGCGCTGTAGGTTCAGTGTATTAGTGAAACTGAGACGCAAGGTCGATTCGGTCGATTGATCGGGAGGGTTAGCGATTCCGCGGAATACTACTTGGCTATCCGACGCCACTACCTGATTCGTCAAATCGAAGAACAGGAAAGTGACCGCCAGGTTTGAACCTTTCCATCCAATGTTGAGTTCAATGGGGGAAAGGAACGAGTCCGCGTTGGCCAGTGTGATGGAAACCGTCGACACCCCATCCGTTGCGTTCTCGGGACTGGAAGTGAGATCGAAGATATTATGCTTAAGCACTCGGCTCAGATACTCGTTGCCGTGTGCGGTAATGTTGTGGGTGCTCCAGTGCTGAACTTCGCCATTGGGAAGCGTGCAATCAAACAGAAACAGCGGGGTGCCCGGAACTTCCTGCTCTTTCAGAACGTTGATCGGTGTCATTCTACGCTGGGCTCTTTAGTTCTGTTCAATTCAGGCTGCTGATCAAATCCACTTCACCGGAGTTTTGATTGGGCGCGGTGGCGGTGAAAGATAGCAGGTCGGACGAAAACCGCGTGCTCGTGTAGACACCGCCCAAGTCGATGGTCTTCTTGTACAGCCCCGCCTCCGGCTGTGCTTCCACCTGAGCGCCGAACGTATACACTTGCGTGCCCGCCGGCACTTGTATCCCAAACCCGACCCCGTCTTGTTCGACCGAAAGACTGCCTGATGTGAGCACTCGTGTCCATTGAGTGCCCGTGTTTACCGGCGTCAGAGAAGTCTGTCCGGTGGCAGCTACCACCAACTGAATTGTGGCGGGAACATTGCTCATGACATACACGCTGTAGCAGTAGACATAAGAGCTCGGGCCACTTGTGTTCTGAACAATCTGTTGCGTCGTTTCCGCCGTGTTAGTGAGCTCGATGGCATCGTTGCCACCGGTGGGATCCGCCATTCCGCCCGTCACGTGCAACAACGGATCGGCCGTCCAGACGGTCTCGGTCCAATCTTCGCTCCACATCAATAGATTGTCGGTGGGATCTAAAAAGGTGAACGTGTTAAGCTGCCCCTCGGAAGCTTCGAAGAGATTTTCGATGGCAGTCCGCTCGCCGTCGGTGAGACTTGAATATTTGAGCCGCCACTGAACCTTCTGGAAGCCTGTATCGGCCATTCGGATCGTAAAGCCGCTCGGAAGCTGATTGGAAACCGTTCGCATGTTGGTGGTGCGCGCTACGGGAAACTGCGACACGGCCCCCGTCGTGAGCTGCGGATAGTAAAGCATCTCAGTTGCCGTTCTCCATCACCGTTAGCATCGTTTCTCCATTCCATTCGCCCGCCAAAACTGCGGTCATGTCGTCGCTCCCCAAACTGCAGCTTGCGTAGTTCGTCCCATCCCAGGGATCGGTAAAGCTGAAGTTTTGAGCTCGTCCCTCCATGGCGCGAAAGAAGTCTTGAAATTCCTGCAGCTCGGCCTGGTCCAGCAGGCTGAGCTGGACCACCCAGCGATGGAGCGGCGCCTGGTAACTGCGGAAACGCTGTTCAGACCCGTCGACGAAATCCAACGCCGTTGTCGAAAACGCAACGCCGCGTTGCGCCGGGTACTGCATCACGGCCCCGGTCTTTAGTGTCGGAAACGCACTCATATCTACAGGCCCGAAATTACGTCGTTCAAAGAATTGGAGTTCAAAAGTGCCTGTTTCACCGCCATCGCGATGTCATCGCTGTGATCCAGGAAAGATTGACTGTCCATTGCGTTCACTTGGATAGTCACTTGAGGTGCTGCGCTCCCCGAGGACGAGCGCGGCTGTCCCGTGTCTCCATAACTAACCGGCGTCACTTGCCCGGGCGCTCCCGGCGTCAACCCCGCTTGTGATTGCACGGGCGCAGGAAGCATAAACGGAGCCGGTGCCGCGGGCGTCTGCCCGCCTCCGCCGAACAGGCTCAAGAGTCCGCCCAGCAACGGCGACAGGCTGCTCAGCCCTCCACCCAGGAAGCTCGATGCAGCGCTCTCAACGCTGCCCGCCACAGACGATCCGCTGCTGCCCTTTGCGGACGTGTTCTGCGTAATCGCCTCTGTATTGTCCTGGAGTGCGCTCACCTGCGATTGTTGGATCGAGGTGAGACTGGTGATTTGTTCTGTGAGCGAAGTCAACTGTTCGGTAACGTCCGAATTGCTGCCTGGAAGCACGCCTCCTGTGATCGAACTGCTCCCCCCGCCGCCAGCGCTGCCTGTCGAAGAGGCAAGTTGTCCAAGTAAGTCACTTCGTGACGCGCCCCCCACGCTGCCGGCCGGCAGAAGCTGTTCCCACTTACTTTTGGCCATCGTTGATTTCCGCCCTCAGTTCGCTCTCCAAGATAAAGATCGCCTCCACCAGGCGTGCCGGCAACTCGTAAACGTTTCCCGCGCCCACCAGCTTCCAGGCGTGAAACTCCTCCAGCAACGCGATACTCTCAGACGTGATATAAGATGTTGGGCAGCTGGCTAACGTCGTCCGTCCCCTCGCCCACACGATCGGAACGCTCGAAGCATCGTGATTATCGAGCCACCCGCACCGGAACGCTCGAAGCATCGTGATTATCGAGCCACCCGCATTTCCGTTTCCTCTCCAGACCGCTCTTTCTGCACGCGTCGCATCTCCATCCGGCCTTGTTTCCAAATTGAAAATGGAATGCGACAATCAGTTTTTTCTTTCGGGCTCGCTCAACCCGCACTGTTCCTTGATAGCGCTCACTATCTCGCGCACCAAGTCCTCCGGGCCCTTTTCCAACAAACGCATTGCGGTGGCAGGCTCGTCATCGATGACGAATCCGTCGATACTCGCGAGGCCCCACTGTAGGTACATCGCGTCGATCTCTTGCGCCAGGATGCTGGCTTCAATCTTCTCGTTCAGTTCCGTGCCCGCCCCGAGGAACTCCGCCCGTCGGCTCAGCTCGCGAACTCGCCGGCTCAGCTCCATGCGCCGCCCGAACGAGATCCGGTGGATCGCGAACCTTACTCCCTGAGTCGACTTCGAATCGATGGAAACCACGCTCTCATACTGCAAGGCGCTACGTTGCGGCACGGCTCCCGCAGCGCCTCCCACGTCGCCTTCTTCCCTACGCAAACGCGACATAAATCTCATCATTCACGCTTCCTTGCGCTCGGCAGCTTTGGAACTGCCACTGTAGCCGCTTGTCGGAGTCGTCAAAAGCCGGCACCTCCGGCACCACACTCTGCATAAAGATGCCGAATAACTCGCCCTGTTGCTGGCCAAGCTGCAGCATCACGCTGATGGGCGATCTTTGACGGGCCGCCTGGTATAGAGCCGCCGTCGCTGTATCGTCCATCTCGTAAAGACTGCAGTTAATCGTCACCGTCCGCGGCCCAGGCGCAATCACGCTGGGCAATATAAAGCCATATTCGCTCGCTCGCAATTCCAAATTGTTCGTGAATGTCACCTCGCCACTTGTTAAAGTGAAGAACTGCGTTGGGGAGCTTCCCAACCACACTTGTCCCAGGTTGCCCGGGATAATCGAGTAATTAATCGGCGCCACAGTGGGCTCGGCCGGGTAAGTTGACAAACTAAACTCCCCGTTTTCGAAACTGGCCGTGTCCACTAAGTCTTGGGCCTGTCCACTAAAATCAAATTCGTGAAAATCCCCGTTGACTGTGATCGACAATGTGTCCACCGCCATCCCACCAAGTACGCGCTGCACTGCGGTCGTTGGGCTCCAGTAGTCGTACAGCGTCAGGCTCGGAAGGAACTCCGCCGGCTGATACAGCGCTGTCGGCCCAGTTTGTGCGTTTGCGCTCGGACTAACGGAAAATGGCGCATTCAACTGGATGGTCTCTGCGTTCACCACAACTGTCACAAACCGAAGTTCTCCTCCGCTAGTTACTGCGCCTCCAGGAGTTAACCCGTGCGGCGCCGTAAATGTCAGAGTGGACGAGCCACTTGTGCTTGCCACCGTCCCTCCCGCCGATTGTGCCGGCGTTCCCCCCAGACACGCCTGAAACAATGGCCCGTGCGGCGGTACGACGGTCGGATCCGCCCAGTTCGCCATATACGTCTTCAATCCAAAACTCGTCAGTATTCGCAGCCCGGCGGGATTCCCTGCGAAAGTTCGCGACCCTGTCTTGTCCGCGCGTTGGACCTTTTCGTTCTGTTGCTTCGTCGTCAGCTTTACCGCGGGGATTCGATTACTCGCGCTAATCGAGGCCGCCACGCCATAGCTTTCCTCCAGAGCCACATAGAACCGATTGTCGTTGGATAGGATGTAGGACATAGAAACTCTTGGATTGCGCCGCTAGTCCGCGCTGATCTCCAGAACAAACGCGACCCTAGCGATTTGCAGAAAGTTGCGGCCGCCATGCTTCACTCCGCCGAAGGTAACTTCATATTCGCCGGGGAAGAATACACCATCGCCCCAGTCACCCCGGCTGTTGTCCAGCACCTGCGTGATGGCGTCGACATATGCTTGTAAGTTACTCTCTATCTGGTCCAGTCGATCCTGCGAAACCCGCGCTTCCACAACCATCTGGGCCTCACCGGAGAACGTCCGAAACTTTTCCCGCAGCTCGTTGACCACTTTGTTGCAATACACGTAGACCAGCGGATAGTTATCAGTCGTGCTCTGCTCAGCGATGTCCGGCGTCACGTTCTGCGCGATGATCTGCTGTGCCGTAATCGCCGGCAACGTCATTCCCTGCTGTTGCACCAAAGCTTCTACTGCCGCCGGCAATCCGCTGTCGGCGGCCAAATACCCCACCACCTTCTGTGTGGTCGATCCAGCGATTTGCAGCATAACTCAGCCTCTCTCGATCACGCGATGATCGACAATAAACCACGTAGGCCGTTGGCCCGATGACGGCGCTGCCCCTGCATTGAGTCCTGAAGTCATCGTCCAACTGCTGTTCGTTCCCAGGGGACTCGGATTCTGTAGATTCAGTGTCGTCGGCGACGTACCGGCATACGCGTTCCAGGTCGTCACGTTTTGCGGTGGCGCCCCGACCGTCACCACAAGCTGCTGCCCGTCAGAGGTGCTCATTTGAGCGATTTCACTCGGCGCGCCTTCGTCGCCCGAACCGTTTACCCAGGTCACCGCGACGTAAAACATTCCTCCCGCCGCGGTCCCGGCGACGCTCGAAAGTACGGGAACAGCCGCTTGCGGAACCGGATCGGCCACTAATCCAACGCCGATCTGAAAATAGGTCCGTTCACTCGCCTTCGCCAGTTGCTCATACTCCGCCCACTTACCCTGATATCTGTTATTGAGCTGGTTGTTATACGCGTCGCGATAGATTAACGACAGCGTGCGGTGAACGTGCCACTGCCGCATCGGTCCGGTCACCACAACATCCTTCAGGTCTCTCGACTGTGGAAATCCACAGAGGTAGTCGCCAGGGGACGACCGGCGAACCAGAAACAGTCGGATCTCGTTCGCCAGATCGTACTGCGCGATCTGAATCTTGTCCCCTATATCGATGCTCTCGGCACTCGCAACATTCAGGATCGCGTTCTCATACCGTTGAAGGTCCGCGGCGTCGCTGATCGGACCATCGAAAAACAAGGCCATCGTTTATCGCCTCTACCGCTTTTCCGATCGCGATGCGTTCTTCATAGCTTGCAGATCCGAGTCCGAGATCACGTTCACCTGAACCTTGTCCGCCATCAAGCGATGTTGCGCTTCTTCCACTGCTTTTCGCGCCGCAGATCGAAACGCGGCCGTCTCTTCCGTTGTCGCCAGGTGTGCATGTCCTTCTAGGATGAGCCGCGCCGCGTTGCCCCTCGATACTTCTGCCAGTTGCCCCGCGCGCCCTCCATCCGGAGTTTCGTGACTTACCACTACTACATGCGGCTCCGCAATCTCCTGCTCAATCTTCCGCAACTTTTGAAAGAACACACGTAGATCCATCCCGTCCCTTTCCTCACCACGGACGGACGTATTCCTACGCCCGCCCGCGTTCGTTCTTCCGTTGTCTGGCGCCTAGCTATTGACCTGCACTGCAAATGAGTTTTGAAGAACTGCCGTCCCATACAGAACATCCACGGTGAACTGCTGCCCCAGCGTGTTCGGCTGATAACTCATCACCACGCGAATTCCAAAGTTGCCTACCTCCGCGTATTCCGCGATTGCGCCCGTGCCTGGCAGTGGTTGTGGCAGCCTGCGAATCACCAGCCCAATTGCGTCCCTGGCGAAGGCCAGATTGTGGGTGTTCACTGGCCCGCTGCCCGTTTTCTGCACCAGCTGCGATCGGAA
>JBEKLB010000471.1:0-5156 GCA_050010415.1 Bryobacteraceae bacterium
CGTAGTGACTCGATGTGACACCACTTTCAAATAACCCCTTCGATTCGAGGCCACCATACGATAAGTCCCGGTCGGTCCGGCAAACAGGAAGTAATGAAGTAATAAAGATGGGATGAGCGGATCACTGCGCTGCCGAAGGGTTCTGCTCTGAACGCTCACAAATGGCTTTATCCGGCTGTACCAGAATCCTCAGTTCCACCCGCTCCCCTCCACGCTGAAAACAATCCGCTTAGCACCTTGCGAATCGTAAACTCTGCCTGTGCCGGAATTAATACTTTCAGGTTGTCGACCCACCGACCTTGGATCGCCAGGGGGATGCCAACGAGTCACTGGCGGACCAGGTCGTGATCGGTGAGCCCGGTTTACAACGTTTATTAATCATCCCGTAAACAAACGCCCGATCGGCAAAAGGCTAGGCACCCAAAATCAATCACGGGCACGGTTGTCGGGGCGTTTCAAGATCACATGGTTTCCGCACCTCCGCCCGCCGCATGGCGCGAACGTCATGGGTGGGGGGGTGAAGATTGGTTAGCGGAAGCCAATAGCTCGGCTTTGTGAGAGAGAAGTTCAAGCCCACGCTCATGAGCTTCCTTCGCCAGCGTTCCCAGTTGTGAACGACGCAGCGCCGGATTAGCATTGAGGTCTCCCTCAGCCAGGGCCAGCCGCGCCTCGCATTCAATTTCGTAATACCCCAGCTTTCTGGCGGACGCAATTGCCGAACGCAGTTCTTGGGTCGCCCCGGCAATTGCAAGCTTTCTCGTTGGACCTGGGGCCGCACCAGCCATCTCGACTTGCGCTTTTTGAATGGTCACCGGCAATGTCAAAGCAGGACCGGGACTCTTTCTGCCAAGTCCTCCGGCGTGCTGAATGGCTTGACGAGCTTCCTCCAACTTGCCCTCCGTAAGCAGAACGCGGCTGAGCAAGGTATATGCGCTGGTTGCGTCGGGAGTTTCCTTTTCTCTTTCGAACTCGGCGATCGCAGAGCGCAGCAAAGTTTCCGCTTGCTCGGGATGTCCCTCTTCGAGGGAGAGTTTGGCCAGCGACGCCTGGCTCTCCGCAACCGGTCCCTGTTCGTCCATCTTCTGCCGAATCTCTAACGTTTGCTGGTACTGCCGGCGGGCTCCGGCCAAATCCCCTTGGGCCATCAACGCATCTCCCAGCACAATCATTGCACCTGTCAAATCCAGGTACGCACCGTGGGTGGGAAGGATGAACTCTACTGTCTGCGCCGCAAGATCGTGGGCCTTTTTCGTCTGGCCCTGAGCCAACTCCAGATCCGCAAGTCTGTACATCGCATAGCTCGGACCGCTGGGAACCAGCAACATTTCGGTGTCGATCACTTGTTGGTAGAGTTTTGCCGCATCGGGCAGTTTACCGCGAAGATAAAGAACGTCTGCAATATTGCCCAGCACCGTCGTCGCGTTGGCCTTGTTCCCAGCCTGGTCGAAATGATACTTCGCCTTCCGATACAACTGCTCGGCACCGTCCAGTTGACCCAAGTTAATGCAGGCTCCAGCCATGTTGTTAAGGATGGCTCCGGTTTTCTCGTGTTCCTCGCCCAGTGTATTGAGGACAGCCAGCGCTCGCTGGTAGGTCGCAATGGCCTGCTCGTAGTGTCCCTGAAACCCCTCGGCATCCCCGATCAGGCGCATGACATCGGCCACGTCAAGGCGATTGCCAGCGGCAAGAAAAATCTTGGAGGCATCTTCGCAGGCGACCTTCCCCTGCTCGGTCTGATCCCCGTAGATCAGGTCAATGCATTCATCTTTTCGAGCCTGTGCATAGACGAGTTTCTTGTCCTGTGCTCCGGCTTTAGCAACCGCCTTGCGGACCAACGCCAGCGCGGCAGGCTTGTCCGATGTTCCCCACGATTCCGCCAAATCGATACGCGGGTCATCGGAAGCCGGCGGCGGAAGTCGACGAAGCTGAGCAATCGTTTCCACGGACTGGCTTCCGTGCCCCCCCATACGCTGTGCGGTTACGAGTTGCAATCCGTAATCGACGCTGTCGGGAAACAAGACGAACAACGCGTGATAGGTCGAGGCAGCCTTATCGTGCTGCGCCAGACTTTCGTAGTAATCCCCTTCGACCAGCATTCGGTTCACGCGTGGCAAATTGGCAGAAAGGTCCAAAGCTCTTTTGGCTTCTTCTTTACGTTTCTGCTCGTATCCCAGCTGCGACCAAGTTCGAGCTAGCATGGCATGCGAAAGAGGAAACTTTGGATCGGCCTTGACAGCTTGTTCGAGAAAATCCTTCGCGGTCGCGTAGTCATAATCGCGCAACTTAGCGAGTCCAAGAGTGTAGAAGCGCGCCCCTTCAGCATTGGCCGGCAAAGAAGCAAGCACGGTGGCCTCGTCGGTCTCCGCCACACCGGACACGCCGACCCGGTCCCTAAGTTTGGCCCCGACCCGCGAAATTAGCTGGAAGAAGTTCTGGCTGCTGCCGATCTCCGCGACCTCTGCGAGAATCTCCCCGGTTTTGGCATCTTGCAAGCGCACATCCAGCCGCAATTGTCTACGCTCAGGCCTGCTGATATGGGTGTAGGAGCCCAGAACCAGAAGATCACTATTCAGAGCCGTTCCGATGCGAGTTGCCGTCTCCTGTCCCAGCGTATCGGTCTGGGACCACGGGGAGGACAGGCGCAGGTTAGCCACATCCTCTCCGGAAACCAGCCGCAGCTTTTCTCCCGCAGCCAGTTCGGTGCTCAGCATCTCCGAGAAAGCGGTTGCGAGCCAATCGTCATCGGCCTTCCCTGACAGGTTGTGAAAGCCGAGGACTGCAACGGACCTGCGCGTAATCGGGACTGTTGCAACCGTATTTTTCGTTGAGGCAGTCCGTGCCCGCAAGAAATCTCGACGCCCATACCACCCGAGGCCAGCCAGGACGAGAAGCACGACAGCGGACGCGGCATAAACAAGAAGGAGCGGCGGCGGGCCCCTGGGGGCCTTTTTATCTATGCTGGGTTCTGCCGTACCTCCCAGCACTCGACCGTTGGCCGAAGCTGGCAGCTCATCGGCCGCGCTTTCAACTGTTACCGGAGCAATAAAACGGTAGCCCCGCCGGGGAACGGTCTCGATGAAGCGTGGATTATCGGAATCGTCGTCGAGAGCGGCGCGGAGTTTCTTCAGAATGACATTCAGGCTGCCGTCGAAGTCGACATGAGTCCCTTCCGGCCATAGCTGTCGACGCAATTCCTCGCGGGTAATGATTTCGCCGGGACGCTCCAGCAGCCAGATCAACACACGAAACGGTTGCTCCTGGAGCTTGACACGCGAGCCGCCGCGGTTCAGGGTGCTGCGACCGGCGTCGGCCTCGAACCGTCCAAAGCGAAAGATGCGGGCAGAGGGAGCGAGACGTTCCATGGCCGTGGGAAACGCAAGGCGGCGAAATCATAGCATGGCGCTTCGAGATAGTCAGCCAATCGCGTAAGCGTTTAAGAAATTGGCGCTTAACTGGTCAGGAATAAGTCAGGCGCAGTTCCTTTGACCTCTTGAGCAGCTTCGGGCACTCTCGGGCCCGCGTGGGGATCGAAGCGTCAGCCCCGCAAATTAACTCAAGTCTGCGAAGGAGTGATAACCATGAAAACGAAAACGAATATGCATGTCCGGTCTCCCTTTGCACGCAAGTGCAATCTGGGAGCAGCTCTGATGCTCGTCCTGCTGGTGGCAACGGTTGCGCACGCGCAACTCACGCCAAGCGGTGACGCCTACACCAACACTGCAGATCCGACCACGAACTACGGCGCCGCGACTACGCTCGATGTCAAGAGCGCCTCGGAAACGGCTTACATCCAGTTTAATCTGTCGTCGATCCCCTCCGGTGACACCGGCGCCGACATCACTCAGGCCACGCTGAAGCTGTATGTCAATGCCGTGACCAAGGCGGGCAGCTTCAACGTGGACTACGTCAACGGCACATGGTCGGAAGGGACGATCGACGCCAACAACGCTCCGGCGCTGGGATCGACCATCGCGGCTAGCGTACCGCTCACCACGGCGGACAAGAACCAGTACATTCTCATCGACGTCACCGCGGCGGTGCAGGCGTGGCTGAACGGAAGCCAGGCCAACGACGGCATCGCGCTGGTGGGCAATAGTCCGTTGAACGCCAGCTTAGACAGTAAAGAAAACACGACGACAAGCCATTCGGCCGAACTTGACATCGTGTTTGCCGGAGGCGGCACCACCGGCAACGTCACGCTGAATCTGGATACGACCAAGGTGCCGCAGCTGAATACGCTCAATACATTCACTGCCGAGCAACTCATTAGTTCTGGCGGAGGCTCGCCCAGCTTGAGCGTGAGTAACTCAGGCGGCGCTGCCGGGGTGTACAGCATTGCCGCAGGAGCAGGCATATTTGGCGAGACGACGACGAACACAGTCTTGGGCGGCGTCATGGGCGTCGACGGGAGTGCGGCGGGAACCGGAACTGGAGTCTACGGCACCAGCGCCAGCGGACACGGAGTTTACGGCACCAGCGGCGGAGGAACGGGGGTTTTTGGCAACAGTACCAGGGGCAATGGAGTTTACGGAGTGACCGAAGACGCCTCCGGGGTTGGCGTGTTCGGACAAAACGAGGTCATAAGCGCGACGGGGGCACCTTTTGCAGGGACTGGCGTCGGTGTGTGGGGTGACGCCGGCAAAGGTAATGGAGGCTCCTGGGGCGTGCTGGGCACAGCCGATAACGATGCGGCGGGCTTTTTCGCGAACAATAGTCCCAGCGGTAACACCACTCTAACCGCCTCGTCCGATAACTCCGCCGCTTTCCCCTTCGTTGCCCAGGGGACGGGTGGCTATTGCGCAGTCGACAGCATCGGCGACCTGATTTGCTCCGGGAGCAAGAACGCCGTCGTTCCCATTAACGGCGGAGCGCGCAAGGTGGCGCTGGCGGCCATCGAGTCGCCCAAGAACTGGTTCGAGGACTTCGGCTCGGCGCAGCTCTCGGGTGGAGCAGCAGTGGTGGCGCTTGATCCCGACTTCATCGAAACTGTCAATACGGAGCGGGAATATATGGTCATCCCGGTGCCGAACGGCGAGTGCAAGGGCCTCTACGTCACCAAGAAGACGGCGACTTCGTTTGAAGTCCGGGAGCTCGGCGGCGGCACTTCGAGCATCCAATTCGACTATCGCATCGTGGCGCTGCGGAGGAATTATGAA